>CAZNYB010000130.1:0-8794 GCA_964577155.1 uncultured Thermomicrobiales bacterium
ACCAGTAGATCATCTGAATCTGCTCAGGAAAAGTGAGGTTGAGCGCCGGGTCGCGGCGAAGCCACTCCCAGACAGCCAGCGGGTAGATCCGGCTCTGCGGGCTTTTCATCAGACGGTTGCGGTCCTGCCGCGTACTCGTCTTCCAGTCGAAAATCGTGATGTTGCCGCCAGACTGAACGACGACGGCATCGATGCGGGCGATTACCCGCAGATCGGATACCCGGATCGTGAACTGTGGTTCATAGCGAATATCAGCCCCGGCATGCAGCAGACTGGAACGGGCTGACAGGAATGCTTGCCACTGGGCTCTCAATTCTGGATCATCCTCGACTTCGACGATGTCGCTCACATCCATGCCAAGCCCATCCCAGAGAATGAGCTGGTGGAAAATAGAACCGCGCCGGACAGCCGGATTGTTCCGAATATCCAGGTCCAGCGCCGGAATTCGATCCAGATAGCGTTGCTCGAACCGGCGAGGGCAGTAGAGATATGTCTCGATTGCCTGGGCGCTGAGAACCAGTTCATCTGCCGATATCACGATCAACCTCCGCTATGATCTTGCCCAACATATCGATGAGAATCGATTCCTGCCGGGGCATCTGCCGCTCGCCGAGGTAGCCAGTCTTGTGCCAGCTCACCCAGAGTCCACGCCGTGCCCGGGTGATCGTGACATACATCACCCGCAATCGCTCCGCGACCTGGTCCCTGGCATCTCGGTCAATCGCATCATGAATATCCGGACTTGAAGGCGCGGAAGGATTGCCATCGAGCAGGAAGGTCAACTCGGTGCGAGCTTCGATCACCGGGTCGTCCGGCCCCAGATAGTCACGTTGATTGAGCCGGGCAATATCCAGCGAGCCGGGAAACCAGAAGTCATCACAGCCGATGGCGAAGACGATATCCCACTCCAGACCTTTCGCCTGGTGGCGGGTTGAAACGGAGAGCGTGCCGGGATCAATTCGAATCGCGAACTCCTCCGGTGTCCCGCGCAACCGTCGCTTCCGATTGCGAAGGTCGATCAGAAACAGGCGCAGTTGAGTGAGCCGGTCCAGCTGCGGGTTCGGGTCCAGCTGGCGAGCTGTAGCGACGATGCGATTGAAAATCGAGCGAGTCTCATCATCCAACTCCAGCGTCACCGCCAGCAGCGACAGCAGCCGGTCAGGCGGCTCCAACCGGTTCGCGAGCCAGACCGGCGCCGACCGCAGGCGGCGCAAGGTCATCCATTCTTCGTCTGCAAGCTGTCCTTGCACGCCAGATCTCATCTCATCGCCATCAGTCGGGTAGAGAAACTCAGCGAGTGTCGGGCTGGAGGACGGTCCAAGCTGATTGACGAACCTGGCTACCCGGTCGTTCTGGCCGAGCGGTGACCAGTTCTGCAGCGCCCTGGCAAGCTTGTGCCCGGTGACCGGGTTCTCAAGGAACTCAATCAGCGGCATGAGCCGGTCGATCAGGCTTACCGGCCGGCCATCGTTCCCCCCCAGTAGCCGGATGAGTCGATCATCTGGAAATCCAAAATCAACGGCATCGGTGCAGTACTGGTAGCCAAGCTCCCGGCTGCCGGTCAGAATCGCCACCCGGTCCCGGGGATTGCGTTGCAAGTGTCCGATCGCCCGTTGGAGCACCTCTCGCCGCTCATTGTCGGTGTTCTCGAACACTTTCACAGTCAAACCAGATCGCAGCCCATCGCCCGGTAGCGCCGGATTCTGGCCGTCAACCATGTTGATCGCCAGGTCGTCGAGCGCTTCGGAACGGGCGGATTCAACCGGGAACTCCTCCCGCACTTGCTCCATGAACCGGTTTGCCAGATTCACGACCGCCGCGGTGCTCCGGCTGGAACCCTGCAGTTCGAAGTGCTGGACATCCTCCCGACCAAGCCATCTCCGGAAGCCCCGCACATCGCTGGAGGTGAAGCTTGAGAGGATGGCCTGGTTCGCGTCACCGACCCGCATCAGGTTGCCGTTGTTGCCAGCGATGTGCAACAGCATCTGCTCCTGCAGCGGGGTGCTATCCTGCGCTTCATCTTCAAGCAGGTACGGCCAGCGTCCTCTGAGCCGGTGGGCAAGGAGATCATTCTCTTCAAGGGCAACCACAGCCCGCAGGATCATGTCATCGAAGTCGATCTTTCCAAGCTGGGCGAGTTCAGTGTTATAGGTTCGAATCGTATCCAGCACGAACGGCATCCACCGGTCACCGGGAGGAATCCGGAGGTAGAGCTCCTCAAGATCAACAGCACGTTGTTTGACCTCACGAAGGCAATCCCGGATGATGGCGTAGAGCACCCGCCGGTCCGGCCACCGTCTCGCGGCCGGCAAATCCGGGTAGACCACCATGTCCCGGAGGTTGTCGTGATGGCGCAAGATCTGATCTTCAATGATCGAGTAGAGCAGCGCATCGGCTTCGAGTTCGTCAATAACCCTCGCTTCGATATCGAGATCAATGCGCCTGCCGGCCAGCTGAAGCACCTCCAGCGCCAGCCCGTGCAGGGTCCGGATTACATAGCCGCGATCCTTCAGTCCACGCTCCTCTAGCCGCTGACGAATGGCAGACTGAAAATTTGCCACCGCTGCATTCTGGTAGGTGACGATAATCACCCGTTGCCGGAGCAGCAAGCGGTGCTCGATCAGGTGGGTGGCCAGCACACTGAGCGTGGTTGTCTTCCCTGCGCCTGGAACCGCCGAGATAGCGGCGAATCCGCCCCGGTACTCGTCGACAACACGCTGCTGCTCAGGCCGGAGTTGCAGTCGGTTCATCGCTGGGTGATTCCCAACGATTCGAACCCATCGAGCAGCGGACTGGTATCCAGTGGACCGCCATCAATCGTCGTCCGGGAAGCGAAGGCAAACACCCCGCCATCACAGCGGGCTGCCAGGTTGCGAATCAGCCGGCCAGTGATCTCGTCACGCCGTCGCTCTTCAATGTCGTAGCTGTTCATGAGCCGGGGTTCAGCGATGCGACGCCGTGTAGCAGCTGACCTGTCATCTCCACGCGAAGTGGTAAATCCTGCGAATCCCTGGTCAGGGCTAGCTTGCGGCTCGTTCAACAGGTGCAACGCAGAAAGAGCGGTCACCCGGGGACCCAGCCAGGCAGGCGAACCGACATCCAGCCAGAGCTGATACTGCACGCTCCTTCCCGCGGTCAGAAAGGCATAGGCTGTTGTCAGAAGCACGGTGGCAGGATCGATGGCGTCAACGGGATGCGATACCCGGACGTAGCTATCGATATAGTCAAAAAACGAATCGATGAATGGTTCGGCAAGCCCGAAACGCGGCGCGACTCGCAGGAAGTCAGTAGCCTGCTGGATCAGCTGATGACAGGCGACGATCAGATCATGCCTTCTCGGAGCCGCACTCTGATTCAGCACTTCGAACGCAAAGGCTTCGAGTATCTCATCAACTCGCTTGTTTCCTGCCTGTTCCGCCCAGTTGAGTAGCCTGCTCACCGTTGCCGGCAGTCGATCTCGCGTTGAATCGGCGACGCGGAATCGCAGTTGCAGCGGATCATAGATCTGCGGCGCCAACCGGTGAGCATCGACAAGATTGATTCCCTGAAGGAACGAGAGCAGTTCGGCAATCTCGACCATGCCTGGCGCACGGAGCGATCCAGTGTCAGTGGCGCGAACGGCAGTCAGGCAGACCCGGGAAAGCGGATCATCATAAAGCGCCTGCTGTCTCCGCTCGATCAGGATAGGGATACCGCTTGCGGACAGCAGCCGTTCGATTTCCTCTGCCACCAGTGGTTCGATATAGGGGACGATGATAGCAATATCCGCTCCTGGCACGCCTTCCTCGACAAGTGCAGCAGCGGTTCTGGCTGCCTCCTCCGCCATCTCCAGTGGCTTGCCCGAGACGGTCAGCAGCCAACCTTCGGCGGAGGGCGAAGCTTCCTGGCGTCCAAAGTCGTGAAACATACTCCGGGAGAGCCAGACTGCCGACCCGTTGCGATTGATCGGTGCAGGAGACACGCCTCGGGCCAACGTAAGCCGCTTGAAGCCACGGTCCGCCGTCAAGCTCTCACTGATAGCAATCCCTGCCTGTTCGGCTGACGCTCCGAGCACCCAGCGGACGCCACCGTCTGGCGAATAGGTCACGATAGCTTCTTCAAAGTCTGGCGCGAGATCGGTTAGCGACCGAGCCATCGACGGCACAAACTCATCCAGAGCATCGAGCGCCAGGGTGTCGTATCTCCGGAGTAGATCCTGACGCACGATCTCCTGATCCAGCAGCCAGTTCGCGGCTTCGATCTGCAGATCAAAGGCCATCACTCCGGCACTGGCGCAATGATCGCGAAAGCGCCTGGTCAACTCCATTCCGTCATGAAACACATCGTAGTCTGGTTCAACACCGCTGCCAGCGGCGATCCGTTCCCACAGGTCTTCGATCGCGAGACCGTTGCTGGCGGCCAGGTTCATATTATCGATAATCTGAATGACAACGCGTTGCTCCCGCATCGTCAGCCGCTGGAGCGCGCCAGGATCTTTCCGGTACTCCAGCAGGCAGGCATACTGGGTGAGATCAAACAACAGGAACTCAGGAGTCGTGCTTAGCACCTGGTACTTTTCGGCGACAAGTGGCCAGAATCGGCGAATCAACCGCTGCGCAAGGCCAGGATAGCCGACAAAGGTCGGCTCACCTGGTAGATCATCCGGAATCTCCGAAAGCATAGACCGCAACCGATTCGCCGCCCGCGCGTCCTGAGCGACGACCAGCATCCGGTCGGCTTCCTGACCAGCCAGCCAGCATGAAGCGATGCGGTCCACCAGCACGGTCGACTTCCCAGATCGTGGCGGACCGGTGATGACCCAGTGTTTATGCTCGCTCTCAGCGACATGGCGCTGTGCAGGTGTTCGTTGTTGGGTGTGGTTGATCATGCGGTCATTGTACCGGGTGACTGACAACAGAGCACGGCAGAACATATGTTCTAATTATAACACCCACAATATGCGCGGACGGGGTAGAAAAGTCTATATACTTCTTACCGTGCACATTCCAGCGAACTTTCACTCCAATGCGTCCCACATACATGAAAGCCAAGATAGCGAGGATGAGATGGCACAGCGAGAAGTTATTATGAAAACGGTCAGCCGGGAAGAACTGCAGCAACAACTTGACGTGCTCTTGCGTCAGGTTTCACAAGGAAAGACGCACCTGACCGTTGAAGAAAATGGAGAACCTATCGCGTTAATAATCTCTGCCAGCGAGTATCAAAGAGAGCGCGAAGAGACTGCATTTGTTGCCTATGGCAAGACTTTTGAAAACGAATCTCCACAAGAGATTGAACGTCAAGCAGTACGCGCTATTCGGGAGAGTCGTGAGAGTAGACGCCAGCAATCACAGCCAACACCTGATCCATGATCGTTGCTGTCTTCGACACAAACGTACTGGCATCTGGATTTGCAGGGTATACCTTGGAACAAAGTACGCCAGGTGAACTCATTCGACGATGGAATCAAAATGCATTCAGTCTGGTTATTACGGATGAGATATTGTTGGAACTTGAAAACGATGCTTTTTCCAAACCTTACTTTCGACGCCAGGTTTCCGCACAATCAGAGATCCTGGCTGCGCTTCGACACCGGGCTACAATCGCTGACAAAATTATTGAAGTTACTGACGTCGCCCCTGACCGAGATGACAACCATATCATCGCAGCTGCCGTGAACAGCCAGGCAACGTACATCGTGACAGGCGACAAACCACTGCTGTTGGTTGGCTCCTACAGCGGGATAGACATTGTTTCCCCGGTTGAGTTTCTAGCAATACTTGATGCGCAGCGATAACGTAGGCACAAGCAACTAAAATGTCTACTCCTCCGCCAGTTCCATCAGCAGATCATTTGAGTTCACATCGTCCCCGGCCCGGACCAGTGATTCTAGGACCGTGGCATCGCGCGGCGCGGTGATCACCGTCTCCATCTTCATGGCTTCGATCACCAGCAGTTGATCGCCTTGCTTGACGAACTCACCAGCCGCTGGAAGGACGCGGGCGATCTTTCCTGGCATTGGAGCAGCCACCTGTCGCCAGTCATTGAGGTTCGCCTTCGGACGGGCGATCGTGGCCGGTGTCACCGACCGGTCTATCGCGCTGATCTCACGCGGTGAACCGTTGAATTCGAAGTAGACCGTGCGTTCACCCTCTTCGTTTACTGGCCCGATGGCTGTCAGGGACATAATCAGCGTCTTGCCTTCTTCGATCTCGGCATAGGTCGTTTCACCGGGCTGGAGCCCATTGTAAAACGTTCTGGTCTCCAGACAGGAGGTGTCACTGTAAACCTCGACATGCTCCTGATACGCGGCAAAGACTTCGGGATAGATCAGAGATGAGAGCACTTCCTGGTTTGATACCGGGCGTTTGAGATCCTGCCGCAGATCATCAGCTTTCGCCGGCAAATCGGCATCTTTCAGCAACGACCCGGGACGAACGGTTATCGGCGTCCGACCTTTGAGAACTGCCTGCTGCAAGTCGACCGGGAATCCGTAGGGTGGCTGGCCAAGGCCGCCAGAGAGCATTTCGACGACCGATTGAGGCGCGTCGAGTTGTTGAATTCGGGCGACCAGATTCTCGGGAGTCAGCTCATTCTGAACCATGAACAGGGCAAAGTCGCCAACGGCTTTTGAGGACGGAGTGACTTTGATCATCCCGCCTAGCTCCTGGTCTGCCTGGCGATAGGCTTCCACAACCTCGTCCCACCGGCTACCCAAACCGACTGCTTCAGCCTGCTGCCGCAGGTTGGTGAACTGGCCGCCGGGAATCTGGTGCAAGTAGACGGACGTGTCCGGCGCGATCGGTCCGGATTCGAAAGCGGAGTACATCCCACGGACCACGCTCCAGTAATCTGAGAGTTCCTGCAACGATGCCAGATCGAGGCCGGTATCCCGGTCCGTCCCTGACAAGCTGGCAACGATGCTGTTGAGGCTGGGCTGTGAAGTGCCGCCAGCCATCGAGCTGAGCGCGCCATCGGCGATGTCAAGGCCAGCTTCGGCAGCCCGGACGACCGTGGCCACACCGGTTCCGGCTGAGTCGTGGGTATGCAGGTGTATCGGGATACTCACCGTCTCCTTCAGCGCCGACACAAGTTCGTAAGCGGCTTCCGGTTTCAGGATACCGGCCATGTCTTTGATGGCCAGGATATGCGCGCCAGCGCTCTCGATCGACGTTGCCAGCTCAACGTAGTATTCCAGGTCATAGCGGACCCGATCGCGCTCAAGGAGATCGCCGGTGTAGCAGAGCGACACTTCGGCGATCTTGTTCTCCTCCCGGGCGGCATCGATAGCAATCTCCATGTTCGGCAGGTAGTTGAGGCTGTCAAATATACGGAATACATCTATCCCGGCCGTTGCTGTCTCCCGAACAAACGCGCGAACCAGGTTATCCGGGTAGCTGCCGTAGCCGACCAGGCTCTGACCACGCAGCAACATCTGGAACAGGATATGCGGAACTTGCTCCCGCAGCTCTGTCAATCGCTGCCAGGGATCTTCCTTTAAGAACCGGTAGCTGGTGTCGAAGGTCGCTCCTCCCCAGTTTTCGAGGCTGAAGAGATTCGGGCAGCGTTGACCGGTTACCTCAGCGATCTGCAGCAGGTCATAGGTTCGCATTCGGGTGGCAAGCAGTGACTGGTGCGCGTCGCGCATGGTTGTGTCGGTCATCAGCAGCCGCTGCTGATCGGTGATCCAGTTTGCGAGCGCAACCGGTCCTTCCGTGTCGAGTATCGTCTTCGGCGTCAGGGTGGGCAAACTCCAATCTGGATCCACCGGAGGAACCGGCGCGAGTTGGCTGGCGGCTGGCACGATCCGCCCATCCGTGGCCTTGGGGTTGTTGACCGAGGTGTCGGCAATGTAGTGCAGCAGCTTCGTGCCCCGGTCCCGTATCGGCGGGAAACTCAGCAGCTCCGGGTGTGTGTCGATGAATGTCGTCGTTGCCCGGCCTTCGATGAAATCCGGATGCTGGAGGACATTGACCAGGTACGGCAGGTTCGTCCGCACCCCCCGAACGCGCAGTTCGCGCAACGCGCGGATGAGCCGCCGGATGGTGCTCGACCGATTACGATCCCAGGCGCTCAATTTGACGAGCAGCGAATCGTAATGCGGCTGAATCTCCGCGCCGGTAAAACCACTGCCGACATCCAGCCGGACACCGTTGCCGCTGGCCGACCTGAAGGTTAAGATGCGGCCGGTGTCGGGCAGAAATCCGTTCAGCGGATCTTCGGTTGTCACCCGGCACTGGATAGCGCAACCTCTCGGTTCAGGCAGATTATCCAGCTGCAGTTCTTCCAGCGTTGCCCCGGCAGCGATCTGAATCTGGCTCTGCACCAGGTCAACTCCGGTCACCATCTCGGTGACGGTATGCTCGACCTGAATCCGGGGGTTTACCTCCAGGAAGTAAAATCTGTTGTCGCTTCCGACCAGAAATTCGACCGTCCCGACGTTGCTGTAGCCGGCCTGATTCATCAACCGGACGGCTGCGTCACGCAGATCTCGTCGCGTTTGCGGGTCAACCAGCGTCGCTGGCGCGACTTCAACGACCTTCTGGTGCCGCCGCTGCACCGAGCAATCCCGCTCCCAGAGGTGGATGACATTGCCAGCCTGGTCGCCTAGTATCTGCACCTCAATATGGCGAGCGTCTTCAATAAGCTGTTCCAGGTACACTGCTGGATCACCAAACGCCGCTTCGGCTTCCCGGCGGCCAGCCGCCAGCGCCGCGACCAGTTCATCATCGTTTCGGACCACCCGCATGCCACGCCCGCCGCCGCCTAGCACTGCTTTGACGATCAGCGGGTAGCCGTGTGCGGCGGCGAACGC
>CAZNYB010000131.1:0-8370 GCA_964577155.1 uncultured Thermomicrobiales bacterium
CCAAAAGGAGGAGTTGATGCTCAATTCTTCACTCCAGTTGACATAGGAGCGTCGGCGGCAGGTGAGGTTAGACTCCAGATGGGATGACGTGGGTGGGTGAGAGATAACCACAGTCGGAATGACGTGAGTGGAGGGATTGACTCCAGTCGTATTGACATAGGTGCATGAGGACTGGTATCCGTTGGACTTCCAGCAACGGTGATCGCCAACGACGGGGCGAACGAGCCTCCTGCTTCTTGCCTCCCTACGGCTCCCGACTTCCCGCTCCCACGCTTCCCAACTTCCCGGGGCTCCCGTCTTCCCGCTCTTCAATAAAGCCCCGCATAAATCCCCTCATACGAACGGGCGACGATCTCGAACGCCTCGACGGCGTCGCGGGTGGAGAGCGGACTGGCAATGCGCTGCCGCCAGTGGGCAATCCGGTTGAGCACATGATCGCGGATCTGGGAAACGCTGGCGTCAGCCGGAAGTCCACAGCGTTCAGCAGCCGTCCCTTCGCCGGTCAGCAGCTCAAGTTCGGTCCTCTCCCGGGTGCTGAGCCGGAGCGTACCGGTCAGCATCAAATGCACAAGCCGCAATTCGGCAAAGGCGTGAATGGAGGACTCGACTTTCTCGATCTCAGAGACCATCCTCCGCGCTCCAGCTGGATTTTGAATCGCAATCTCACGAGCGCAAACCCGCAGTGATGCCAGAGCCGAACGACCTTTGAGTGCCTGGGCACGTGCTCTGAAGTGACTCGCCAGGAGAGAGCGAAGTTCTTGCAGGCCGGAAACCCGTATCAACAGCTCCGCCAGCTCGGTCGCGCTGTCGGCCTGGTCGGTGCGAATCGCCTCGACGGTCAGCCGGATTCCGAAGATCCCGAACCGTTGCAACAGTTCATGGCGGGTTTCGACCAGCAGATCGCTGGCATCAGAGGTGACAAACCGGTCAACCGAGAGCATCATCTTCTCTAGCTCACCGGGATTCATCGTCGCCAGCACGCGCAGTGATGCTGCTTCGTGCTCCTGAATCGTCACGCCTGTCTCAGCGATCAAGCCGGCCACCGGCAGCACGGTAACCGCCAGCGCTTGCAGGTTCGGATCGCTCGCATACCGCCCGGCAATTCGGGACGCGGATTCGAGCGCGTCCGCCCGTCCCCCACCGATCTCGTCGGCACGGGACAGGACGGCAATGGCGTTCACCGGTGACGGATTAGACAGCGACGGATCATAGAACGATTCCAGAAAACCGGCGTCGCGCCGGTGGAGGTGCCGCATCAGGTAGATGACCGCGTCGGCGTCGCTCTGCCGGTCGTCGTCTTCCAGCGCCAGGAAGTCCCGCGTGCGAACGGAGACGGAATCGTCCAGCGAAACGAGACCGGGCGTGTCAATCAGCGTCACTGTGGCCAGATTTGAACTTGGCCACTCGACATCCAGCCGTTCGATCTGCCCCGGTGTCAGGTTGCCAAGTTCGATCTCGAGCTTGCCGTTGTTGCGGGTAAAGGGCAGGCTCTGCCTGTAGCCGTTGGTCAGATAGGCATGCACATCATAGCTATGACCCCGCCGGTACCAGCTCACAATCCGGGTACACTCTCCAGCGTCGGTCGAGGCAAGTCGCTCGCCGACCAGCGCATTGAGCAGGGTAGATTTTCCAGCTTTGACCCGGCCTGCGACAGCTACCCGGAGCGGCTCGTCCATCCGGGCGCGAATCTGGCTGACTCTGGTTGCCACCGGTGTGCCCCGGACAATGAACATGATGTCATCGCAGAGGCGCTGGATGCTGGTGGCTACTCCCGTGCCGGTGCTCATAGTAACTGCTCGGCCTCAATCGCTCGACGGCGAAGCTCGGCAAGCCTCTCCACTCGCGCCTTGAGTTCCTGCGCCCGTTGATCGCGCTCCTGCTGACTCCGGCGCAAGCTCTGCTGTGTCTCCTCCAGCGTCGTGGCGTAGGTCTGGGTCAATTCCGAGAGCCGGTCGGAAAAGTAGTCGCGCATTTCGCGCTGCAGATCACGGGTCGTCTCTCGAATGCGGTTGCCAACTTCGAACTGGACGTTATCGACGTACTGCCGGATGATCGTCCGAGCTTGCTGTTTGCGTCGGGTCGCATCCCGCCGGCGTTCTTCGATGTACTGGCGGCCGCCAAAGAGCACTCCCGCGCCAATCAGCAGCGGCGTCACTGCCACCAGCCCGACGACGCTGCCGAGCATGCCAACCATGATCAACCCCATATACGAACCGCGCATGGCGTTGAGACCTTTGAAGACCATCTGGCCAGGGCTGCTCGTTTCAAGCTCCCGGTTGCCCCACATATCTTCGACGCTGATATCAGCATCGATGCTGGAGAGTTCTTCCGTCGCTTCATCCTGGATCAGGATCAGAATATTCTCTCGCAACTGCGTCGCATCCTGGTCGATTGTCTTGAAGGTCATCTCCGCCGCCCGTGCGACCTCAGCCTGGACGCGGGCGGTTAGCGTCTCCCAGCCTGAAGCTGGGTCAGTCTCTTCTATCTCCTCCTCTGCCGCACGCAGAATGTTTCTCAGGTCGGATCGGAACTGGTAGTCAACGTTGCTCGTCAGCGTCTGGAACCCATCGTTCATGACCGTCGACCAGCGTGCGCCCTGACCGCGCAGGTTGTTCAGGCGCTCTTGCGCCTGTTCAAGCCCGATCACCTGCCGTTCAGCTGAATCTGGGTCCGCAAGCACACGGATTTCAGTCTGATAGGAACCAATCAGCTGATCAGTCATCGCACGGGTATCATCAATTGCCATCCGGGCGGAAACCTGCTGTGAGAGATCGATCACTTCGCTCCGCAACCGCCCCAACAGCCTTGGGTAGCCGCTTTCCTCGTTCAAGGACCGGTCATGAAGCCGCATGGCAGCCAGGCGCAGGCTGGATGAGGCGGGAACGATGGCTGTATCCAAGCCAATTCGCTGGAGGTGTCTCTGATTGATCTCGACGATTCTCCTCCACTCCGGGTAGAGATCGATCTTGGTCTGAACGATCAGGAGAGCTGGAGACCTCTCCCGGGCCTGTTGCAGGAATTCGATCTCTGGCAAGGAGAATTCTGCCGAAGCGTCAGAGACGAAAATCAGCGCATCAGCAGTCTGAAGAAACGCCAGCGTGGCAGCGCCATACCCACTCGCCAGGCTGCCGGAGCCAGGAGTGTCGACGACGGTGACACCACGTTCGAGAAACACATTCGGCGTCTTGATCTCGACGGACTCGACCTGTCGCTGGTTGCCAGGGTTGCCAGCTTCGGTCACCCAGCCCGCCAACTCCCCGGCTGCGATTGGCTCGGCGACGGTCTGCGCATCTTCTTTGCGGCGGACGAGCATCGACCGTTCACTGCCGTAGCGGATCACCGTTATCGCGGAGGTGGCGAGATCATCGTCGACCGGGCTGATCTGTTCACCGATCAATCCGTTGACGAGCGAACTTTTACCCTGTTTGAATTCACCAGCTACTGCCACTACCGTATCCATGCGGGTGAGCCGGTCGACCGCGCCCTGGAGCCGGGCCTGCAGATCCGAACGGTCGTAGGCGGTCGCCGCATCAAGCCCGAGCCGGACAACGCTGACGACCTGCTCGATGGCCGGGGATCGGGCTGCGGACCCGTTTTTCCTCGATTCGACACTCATCCGAACTTCACCACCATACGTAAACGACATGTCCGGTCACACGCGGTGCCTTAGCATTATCCACCATACTCTGCGCCAACGATAACCGGATCTGCTGCCTGGTGTTGAAACTACTGGTAGGCTCTCTATAGATTTGACGATGAAATCGCAACGGCGGCGCTTGCCAGGGCTGTTCTTGCGATAATTAACATTGACGTCATAGCTCTCGCGCATTGTGCGTGTGTTACCGGAAAAGGAGACCCAGGGTGACGTACGCTCTCGGAATTGACCTTGGTACGACGTTCTCAGCCGCGGCGATCACGGAAAACGGCCGGACGGAGATTTTCGAACTCGGCAACCGGAACGCGGCTATTCCGTCGGTTGTCGTCTTAAGAAACGACGGGGAGGTGTTGATCGGCGAAGCCGCCGAACGCCGGGCACAGACAGAACCACTGCGCACCGCCCGGGAATTCAAACGGCGGCTGGGCGATCCCACCCCAATCCTGCTCGGTGGCACGCCGTATAGCGCTGAAGCGCTGATGGCCCGGCTGTTGCGGACGATTGTCAACCAGGTTGTCGAGCGCAAGGGCGAAGCGCCTTCCTCGATCGTCATCAGCCACCCGGCAAACTACGGCCCCTACAAACTCGACCTGATGGAACAGGCGGTGCGCCAGGCGGAAATCGGGTCGGTCGGTTTCATCACCGAACCAATGGCCGCCGCGTTGCACTATGCCGAACAGGAGCGCATCGATCCGGGCCAGGTGGTCGCTATCTACGACTTCGGCGGTGGAACCTTCGACGCCGCGCTACTCCGGCGCACCCAGGACAGCTTCGAACAACTCGGCGAACCTGAGGGACTGGAACGACTGGGCGGCATAGATTTTGACGAAGCCGTCTTCTCCCACGTCATGAATACAATCGGACACCGGATCAATGATCTGGATCTGGACGATCCGGCGACCGTGGCGGCGATCTCCAGACTGCGAGATCAGTGCCGGGACGCCAAAGAGGCGCTCTCCGAGGATACCGATGTCACGATTCCAGTAGCCTTGCCCGGTATTCAGACGGACATCCGGCTCACTCGCGCTGAATTTGAGGAGATGATCGTACCACGCATCGGTGAAACCATCTCAGCGCTGAATCGGGCTGTCCGGAGCGCTGGTCTGCAAACGAGCGACATCGACAAGATCTTGCTGGTTGGCGGAACGTCACGAATCCCGCTGGTGCGGCAAAAAGTCCGTGAAGCAACCGGCGCGGAGGTTGTTGTCGATGCCCACCCGAAACACGCCATCTCTCTGGGTGCGGCGGCTGCAGCTGACCGGCAACTCTCCGGCGTGACAATGGTCGCCGTCGCAGCCCCGCCGACCATTCAAACGAGGCAAGCAAGAAAAGACAGTAGCGGGCTTGGCGCTGCCGCTGCAGGTGCGGCTGCTATAGGAGCGATGGGCGCTGCTTCTTCCGCGGCACAGGCATTCAATCCACCGGCTTCAGGTTCAACCCCGAGGTCACAGACGCCTGCGTCATCGAGCACGCCGCCGCCAACGCCGCCTCCGATGAGCACGCCATTGCCGACGGGCGACGAGACGGTCTACGATCCCGGCGCAACCGAGATCGTGCCATCGTCTGCCCGGAGCACACCGCCACCAACACCGCCGCCTGGCTCAGCTGGCGCGGCTGCTGCTGGTGCAGCTGCCGGGATGGCTGCTAGTTCTGGACAGGGTATGACGCCGCCACCGGGGCTCTCCTCGCAGGAGACGGTCCTGGACACGCCGCCTCCTTCACCACCTGGCACACCGCCACCGGTTCCACCACCCGGCCAATCCGGGGATGATTATGAGGATCGTCCTTTCCCGGTTCTTCCGGCAGCCATCGTCGCCGGGGTCATCGTCCTGCTCGTCACAGCGATCGGCGTCTTTGCGATCTTGAATTCCATCGCTAGCGACGATGGCGACGGCAATCCGACAATTCCGGTCGCAGTTGGCGGAACAGCAACCCTCAGTTCAGCCGATCAGACCGCAACCAGCCAGAGCGGGCAGCCGGCAACAGCTACCGCCCCGCCGACGAACACACCAACAACGGAAGCAGGCGCTCCAACCGAAAACGCGACAGCAACCACGGAACCGGCAACGGCGACTGCGACAGCGACCTCGCCACCTGCCGCAACGGACACAGCGCCGCCCGTCATTCCGACCAAAACGCCGGACGACCCCTGCATTCAGGTGCCGCCTGGCCGGCCTGCCGCGCTGATCACGAACATCACCGAGGAAAACAACGACTGGAAGATCGAGTTCGTCACCTGCAATATCTCGATTCTGCCACCAGCCGGTATTGACGATCCCAATGTGACAGTCTACTCGCGCGAACACACTCACTTCTTCTACGACACGGTCACCCAGGAGGAGGCTGGCGTGCCAGGCGCGGGACCGTGGACACTCTACGGCGGTCCGAGCCCCTACTTCCCAGGCGTCGTCAACCCAAGTGCCTCGATTCTTAAAGCGGAGCGTCCGCCAGGCGCGGACCGGATCTGCGTCCTGATCGCCAACACCGACCACTCGGTGAAACCAGACACCGGGAACTGTTTCAATCTACCGTAGGAAGAAGTGACAAGAGAGTACGAGAAGAAAGTAGAAGGAGAGTAGTAAGAACGTAGCAAGACAGTCGGAAGAACAGCGAATGGTAGCGCCCTCCGCGTCTTTTCCGACTTTCTTTCTACTCTCTTACTCCTTTCCCTCCACTCTCTTGTTACTTTTTTGCTACTTTCTTATCACTCTCTTCTCACTTTCCCACCACTCTCCCAATCCAATCCCGCTACACTTGGACGCTGGAGGGTGAATGGTGAACCCGAACGCGCCTGGAACTCGGATACCAGGACTGATTGACCGGCTGCCTGCCTGTGAGCAGGAGGTCACGTCAAGGCTACGATCGGTCTGGGCTGCGGAAAACGAAGACCTCTATCTCGTTGGCGGTGTCGTCCGTGATCTATTGCTGGGTCGCCCGGGAGCAGATCTGGACTTTGCGACATCGACGACGCCAGACCAAACCAGGCGGCTCGCCAGGCATGCCCGCGTCGACGCGCTCTACGACATCGGCGAAACCTACGGCACGATCGGTCTGATCTTCCATTGTAAAAGCCGACCGGATCTGGTGGCTGAATTGACGACCTACCGGAGCGAGGTCTACCCGACCCGGGACCGGCGACCGGCTGTGACCCACGGCGTTAGCCTCTACGACGACCTGTCCCGCCGTGATTTCACGATCAACGCGATGGCGCTTGACCCGCTCGACGAAACGATTGTCGACCCCTACGGCGGGATCAACGATCTCAATCAGCGCCGCATCAACGCCGTTGGCAACCCGGTTGAGCGATTCGACGAAGACCCGTTGCGCATCCTGCGAGCAGCCCGGTTCAGCGCTGAGCTGGAGTTTGACATCGAGCCTGAGACGTTCCAGGCCATGCAGGCCATGGGTCCCGAGCTGCAGCGCATCAGCGTCGAACGGATTGCCGCCGAACTCAATCGGCTGCTGATCGCGCCGGGAGTCGAACGTGGCTTGCGAGCGCTGGAACAGGCTGGAACGATTGCCTGCATCCTGCCGGAGATCCTGCCAATGGTCGACGATGACCAACTCGGAGGCACAGCCCGCCACAAGGACATCTGGGAACATACGATTCAGGTGACAGCTCAGTCGCCGCCCCGGCTCGCCGTGCGCTGGGCCGCCCTGCTCCACGACGCCGCCAAACCGCAGACCCGTTCGTTTGACGAGCAAGGAAAGGTACATTTCTACGGCCATGAACCAGCTGGCGCAAGGCTGGCAACAACACTGTTGCGACGGCTGAACCAGGATAAAGAATTGCAAAAGCGAGTGCCGAAGCTGGTTGACATGCATCTCCGACCCTCCGGCTACTCGCCGGACTGGACCGATAGCGCCGTCCGGAGACTGGCGCTCGAAGCTGGCGACGCGTTTGAAGATCTGCTCGATCTCGCGGCTGCCGATGTCACCAGCGCCCGGGAACACCGCCGTCAGGCGGCCGCCAGGCGGGTCGCCGGACTACGCGAACATTACGACCGGCTAGAAGCCGAACGCGCGCTGGAGGATCTCCAGAGCCCGCTGGACGGCAACGAGCTGATGGCTATGTTCGACCGTCCGCCCGGGCGGTGGATAGCCGAAATCAAGGATCGGCTCCGCGAAATGGTCATCGACGGCGACCTCGCTCCAGACGCCCAGGAAACCGCGGCCGAGTTAGCACGGGGGTGGGTGGAAGAAACGGGACTAGGGACTAGGGACTAGGGACTAGGGACTAGAAAGAATATTACGTCATTGGTGCAGTTATCTTGTATCCTGCTCGTCAATGTATCTTTGTTTTTTCCTAATCCCTAGTCCCTGATCCCTAATCCCTTCTTAAAGAAAGGTCTCGCATGAGTTCACCAGCCAGCACGCTGATCCAGAATGGAAAAATCGTAGACGGCAGCGGGAACCCCTGGTTCTATGGCGATGTCGGGCTGCAGGGTGATCGCATCGAAACCGTAGCCCCGGCTGGCCGTCTCGACCCGGCGGCGTATGCCGGGGTGATCGACGCTAGCGGGCAGGTTGTCAGCCCCGGTTTCATCGACATCCAGAGCCACTCGATCCTGCCGCTGCTGACTGACGGGCGGTTGCTCTCGAAAGCGACGCAAGGTGTTACCACCGAGATCATGGGTGAACTCTGGACGCCGGCCCCGTTCGGCGGCCGAATCGAGTCACCCTTTAGCACCCGCTGGCTGGGCGATGCCGAGGGG
>CAZNYB010000132.1:0-2009 GCA_964577155.1 uncultured Thermomicrobiales bacterium
GCCGGGCTGGTGTGCCACTCGTTGATGGTTGTGTCGTATTGCAGGCCGGGGTCGGCTGAGGCCCAGGCGGCGTTGGAGATCTGATCCCAGAGGTCACGGGCTTTGACGGTACGGGAGATCCCGCCATCGGTGCGGCGAGTCAGATTCCAGTCAGCGTCGTTGTTGACGGCGTCGATAAATTCGGCGTTCACCCGGACCGAGTTGTTGGCGTTCTGTCCGGCGACGGTGGCGTAGGCTTCGCCGTTGAAATCGCTGGAGTAGCCAGCGGCGATCAGGGCGGAGACTTTCTTCTCCTCCTCGGCCTTCCAGTTGATGAAGGTCTCGACATCCGGGTGGTCGATGTCGACGACGACCATCTTGGCCGCCCGCCGGGTGGTCCCGCCGCTCTTGATCGCGCCAGCCGCCCGGTCGAGCACCTTCAGGAAGCTCATCAGTCCGCTGGAGGTGCCGCCGCCGCTGAGCGGTTCGCCCTCGCCGCGAATCTGTGAGAAGTTCGAGCCGGTGCCGGAGCCGTACTTGAATACCCTCGCTTCGCGAGTCAGCAGATCAAAGATACCGCCCTCGCCGACCAGATCATCGCTGACCGACTGGATGAAGCAGGCGTGCGGTGTCGGCCGGGAGTAGGCGTCAGAAGACCGTCTGAGCTGGCCGGAAGCTGGATCGACGTAGTAGTGGCCCTGGCTGGGACCGGTGATGCCGTAGGCCCAGTTGAGGCCGGTGTTGAACCACTGCGGCGAGTTTGGCGCGGCCATCTGGTGGGTGAGCATGTAGGCCAGTTCGTCTTCGAACGCCTGGGCATCTTCGACGCTGGCGAAATAGTCGTACTCTTCGCCCCAGTGCCGCCAGGTGCCGACCAACCGGCTGATGACCTGCTTTGCCGACCGTTCCGGGCCGAGGACCGGATTTCCTTCTTCGTCGATAATCGGGTTTCCATCGGCATCGTGCTGGGGAACACCTGCCTTGCGGAAGTACTTCGAGACCATGATATCGGTTGCGACCTGCGACCAGTCAGCCGGAATCTCCGCGTCATCCATCTGGAAGACGACGGTGCCATCCGGGTTGGTTATCTTCGATGTCCGCTGTGCCCAGCGGGTGGTGGCATACGGGTCCTGGCCCGGTTTCGTGTAGAGCCGTTTGATCTCGAGACCTTCACGAACCTTCTCGTGGGCGCTTGGCTCAACGGTATCGATATACTGGTGCTCATGCACCATTTTGGTCTGATCGGCAACCATCTGTGTCACTTCCTCTGAACATAAACAATATATAAACAACCTCGCCTGCGTGTCCCACGCCTGACACGAGGCAAATCATCTGCCATTGACCTACTACCGGGATCGTTCGCTCAACAGTAACGAAGGTTGACCAGCCATCTGGTTATCGTTGCTGGCGCCTGTCGCTGAGTGCGCTCCCAAGTATACCCCAAGATTAGAACATATGAGCTATATAGTCCATATATAGTGTGTTCCAATCACAGGAGACGCAAAATCTAGTGTAGTAGCTGATGTCGGAGCAGTCAAGATGTTCCCGATTGTCACCACCCGGTTCGTTCCTGGCATCTCGACTGAGCGGCGTACGTACACCAAATCCAAGTGTACGTACACTCTACATGGCGGGGGTTGTTTTGACAAGGGGGAACGGGTTGGGGGCGGCAAGCGGGAGCCTCGGGAAGATGGGAACCGTGAAGCAGGGAGCAGGCGAGGCAGGATGAATGTGACCGCGATCAGGTCATTGCTTCTCAAGGTCCCAGATGATGACGCCGGACAGACCAACATAAGCAGCATGATTGGCTTCGGGCAGCCGGTCGGCAGCAACGGTCACTGCAGCTTCCGGCGTCAGCCGCGGTTCGAAGCAGTTGCGCACTTGTAGTCCGCAGGTGGCGAATGCCTGGCAATAGTCCGATGCCAGGTGGGGATAGATGCGCATGAAACCAGACCCGCCACCGGCGGTGTGGAATTGTGCCTGCCAGCCGAGCAGGATCAGAAACGGGTGGACATCGCTGATGATGACCC
>CAZNYB010000132.1:2109-8357 GCA_964577155.1 uncultured Thermomicrobiales bacterium
GCCTGGCGGCAGCGGATCGAGCAGTTCACGCATGACCGGGTGTTCGATCGGGAAGAGGCGCAGCGGTTGATCGTAGGTTTCCGACCAGAGCCGGTATCCGTCGTCAAGGTCATACTCCGGCTCTTGCAGCGGGCTAGCATAGGTCGGACTCTCGTCGATCTGTGCTAGCAAGGTCCGGATCTCGTCTACCCGATCCTGCCGGGCTTCTGCGTCGCCGGTCGAGGCAAGCCGGAGCAACGCCAGCCCCTCAATGCCGAGTAGCATTTCGCCGAGTGTTGGTCCCACACTCATTTTTGATCTCCTCTCACCACTCTGGTTACCGGCAGTGATAATCGTGTCTGATCGCTCCTACGCACATTTTGCAGTTTTGTCTGGAACATGAAATCGATAGCAGGTTGATCTTGTCGGAATTGATAGCTCTCAACTTGAGAGTATGCACACGATAGCCAGTCTTCGTGTCACATTTCTGGAGGAACTGCGAATAGCTTAGTGACAATGGAGGCAGCCAGCTAAACAATGAACAGAAAGCAACCGGGTAAAGACCAGCCAGGATTGTGCGTTTCCGCACCACTGGCCGACGATGAAGCTCTCGTCAGGGCAGCTCTCATTGATCGACGGTTCTTTCAGCCATTGTATCAGCGTTATGGAAATCGCTTGTGGTGGTTTGCATCGATGCGACTGTTGTCAGCAGATGCCGCCGATGATGTTGTCAGTGAAACGATGCTGGCAGCGATTGAGCAGCTGGATCGTTTCAACCCGAATCGCGGTAGCTTCGCTGGCTGGCTGTTTGCCATTGCTCGCAATAAAGTCCGTGATCACCAGCGAATTCATCGGCGATTCTGGCGGCTGGTTAACCGAAATCCCTCAATTGCTAGGCTGGAGGTGGAGCAGGATGTCCTCGATCGGGTTCTGCGTCAGGAATCGGTTATCGCACTTCACCGGGCGCTCGCCCAGCTCTCCCCGGTGGATCAGGAGATCCTGGCGCTTCGATACAGCGCTGAGCTGGAATCCCGTCAGATCGCTGAAGTTCTTGGGATTACCGACGAGGCAGCACGGCAGCGATTGAGCCGCGCGAGGCAACGCCTTCGCTCCCGGATGTCGTGACAGGAGTTATGCATTGACAGGCGATGACAACAACCTTGGTTCCGAACGATTCCGGCAGGGTTTTCAGCTGACGAACCTCTCCCCTGAGCAGCGGCGACGTCATCTCGCGTTACTATCCAACGGATTGGATCAAGATATGCAACACATCAAGCAGCGGTCGTTGGCTGAACTCGGTCTCATAACCATCGTTGTGGCTACCATCCTTACCGTTGCTGTTTGGCAGGTCTGGTCCTTATCCACAGGGACATCCGATAGTGAAAATGAGGCATCAGATGCGGGTGCTGCTTCAGCAATTGTGACCACAATTCAGGCGACAACGAGTACAACTGCATCAACAGCAACGGAGATCTCATTCGCATGTGAAGCCACACCACCGGCGGAACTACCGCCTGCTCAGGTTGGTGGATACCTCTTTCAGTTCCCGGAATGGTATGGCGGCTCAACCTTCTGGCTATCACCCGCATTTTCTGGCGCACACGTTGGCGTGAGTCTGGAACAGCCGGGTATCTGGTATAGCGGAGATACGCTGGTGAGATCATTCGGAACAGCTGAGTCCACCAAAATCACTGGCACGCTGCAAGATGGAGAGGCAGTCTTTGAAGTAGTAAGTCAGGAAACACTTGCCCCATTTGCCGGCAGTACAGCGCCAGCATTCACGGAGACCATCGTTCGCATCCCCGAACCTGGTTGCTGGGATCTGACTGCGGTTAGTGGTGACCAGACAATTGAGCTGACAGTGCCGGTGCTGCCTTACGAAGATCGACCGGATGTTCGTGCTATGTCGGCTGCCCGTGAGCGACTCCTCCCGTACCCACCGCCAGCCACCTGCACGGTGACCGACTGGGTTGGTCCTCAAGATCGGGGCATCATTGATCTCAATGCAGCCTACTGGTTGGGTGACGGCGGTATTTCCGGTGCTTCTGCAACTGGAATCCTCTGGGATGATGAAACGAACCGGATTTTCTGGCTGACATCAGGCACACCGGATACCTCAACATTTATACTCAACGGCACAAACCTCGATCGATCTGGCTCCAACGTCAGATCATCGACGAACATCACGAACGACCTTCTTGATAGTTCAGTTGTCTTTCCCGGCGATGGTTGCTGGGAGCTGACCGTCGAAACGCCGACGGAATCTTCCACCTATACCGTCTATGTCTACCCGGCCACTTGCAGACCAGATCCGGAGACCAGCGAAATCCCGGAGGATTGCCTGCCTCCAGGCAGTTAGCATCTATGTACTCAATCCCACGAGATCAACTTCATGTCCTATCGCTGATTTCTAGCAGCGCCCGACCAGTGTTTCAGGGCTGTTTGGGCTACTTGTTGTGTTTTCTGTTAAGTGCCGTTATCTCTTCGTATATGGTTGTCAGAGCAACCAGCGTCCGAATAATTACCCACCGTGGATAGGCCAGATACGGCGATCTGCCTGCTACAGAGATCGATGCTGATCAGAATCGTCAGAATTTCAAGACAATTGTTGAGGATAAACTGGTAAAAACTTCTCCAGAGTGGAGCATGTAGAGACGGATGAAACGCAGGCTGTTATGAACACCAGACGTGAAGAGGCGCGGATCAACGCCATCTATCTTCAACAACAGATACACGATTTCCGCGACCACGATCGACCAATTCCTAAGTGGACCAAGCACGATCGGGAGGCGCTATCCAATGTTCTGCGTGAGTACCGCTACCTCGACCGTTTCTACCGCCTCGCTGTTGACAAACTTCAGGAACACAATTTTCGTCCTGACATGGCGGAAAACTGGATGCCTGATGAGTTCGATGAGTCCTGGTTTGTCGAGGCACAGACTGGCTCGACGGATCAGTCCGGCGGGCTATTCTCCAACATCAGAAGCACGATCAGGAAGTTGACTGGATGAGAAACAGTTCCATTCAAGCCCAACAGAGTCTGATTTATCTTGAACGCCGGCTGGATGATCTGACCGACAACGATCAGGCAATTCCACCCTGGACGGAATTGGATGCCGAGTCTATCGCTGCGATCTTACGCGAGTTTCGCCTCCATGATCTCAATTTCCGTCTCGCCGTCGACATGCTTCGCGAACACGACCTGAGTCCTGAGCTTCCCACCGACTGGTGTATCAACGATTTCGACACTCCTTGGTTCCCCAAGCCAAACTCTGGCTCAACACCCCGGTCATGGTGGCGTTTCTGGAAACGTGGATAGACCGGAATTGATCTCCTGGCAGGTGCTGACGCTTGCCATTGCAGCGGGAACTGACAAGTCGCAACATGATGGATTTTTGCTGAATCTGTTGCCGGTTCCCTCAGATTCACTCGTCGAAGGCGGCGGCGGAGTTGCGGAAGCGGGGCACAAAGATGCTGACCAGGGGGACGATGGACAGCGCGGCAGCGAAGATATACATCAATGTTGTGACGTCGATTCGGACCAGTGCAAACCCGGCCACAAGCGGGCCAAGCGGCGCGGCAATGCTGAACCCTGTCGCCATCGCCCCGCTGACTCTGCCGAGCAACCGCTCCGGCACCCGGCTCATGACGATGACGCCGACCAGCGCGTTCGCCGGGCCAACGGCGAATCCGAAGATGAAGATGACCGCCATGTTGATCCCCAGGACTGGCACGACCGGCAGCAGCCAGAGCGATATCGCCCCGCCAGCGGCCATGGCGACAAACGACCAGTAGCGGGGAAACCGCTCGCCAACGATGCCGTAGAGAATGGTGCCGACTGCCGCGCCGAGGCCGAACGAGGCGAAGAGCAGACCGAGCGCGCCAGCCCCGCCGAATGTCTCGCGGGCGTAGACGATGATCACTAGCGCGCCGAGCGCCGAGCCGATGAAGTTGGTGAAGATAGCAATCGGCAGGATCTTGGAGAGCACTGCGTCATGTATGAGAAACTGGAAGCCTTCTTTGATCTCGGCGATATATCCGTTGTCCACGGTGTTGTCAGTCTCCGCAGTTTCATCCGAAACATTCTCACTGGCTGGCAGGCGAATGAAGAACCAGACCAGCAAGATGGAAATAGCGAACGTCGCGGCGTCGACGAAGAGCACCTGAGCGCTGCCCAGCACGGTAATCAGCGCACCGGCAGCAATCGGGCCGAGCAGGTCGGCGCTGATGTTGCCAGAGAGGGTGAAGATGGAGTTGGAACGCTCCAGCGACATGCCGGCCATTCGTGAGAGGCGCGGCACGAGCGACCGGCGAGCGGTTCGGCCCGGCACGTCCATGGCTGCGCCAAGGAAGATCAGCGCCAGTAGCAGACCGAAATTCAGCAGGTCCAGCAGGTACAGTGTCGGGATGAGCGCCACGGTGATACCGCTCAAGATGTCGGCGATGATGCTGGCCCGTTTGAAGCCAGCCCGGTCTACCAGCGGGCCGCCGAGGATGCCGGCGACGATCGGGGAGAGGGCGAAGGCTGCCCCGACGATGCCGGTCTGGGCGGTGCTCCCGGTGGTGGCCAGGACAAACCAGGGAACCGCCAGAGTCGTGATGCCGTTGCCGGTGTTCGAGATCATGGATGCGGACGCCAGTGCCCAGATGCCGAACCGGTCGAAGAACGACCTCTGCTGGATAGCTTCTGTTGTTGTTTTTCCTTCGGCTGTGCTCAGGTCAGGCTCCCTGTGTTGACACGTTTAGCCAGCATATCCGGGCCAGCCACCTCGTATCGTTGTCTATGATCTTCATAGCGACCATGCGCTGACATGATGTCGGGGCACAACGCCATCTTGCCAACCGCTACAATAACCGGGAAGTGTCATTTTGTGGACTCTTGAAACCATCTGAAAGCTAGCTAATCCCGATGTGCAACCTGACTGAGAGGACGTGTGGATGAGAGTGAAGCGTTTGCTACGGTGGGTCGCCGGTGTAATTGTCACCCAGACTATCCTGCTCATCATACTGGCCTGGATCATTCCGGGATTCCAGTTGCGGGGCATTGGCGCGGCAGTGCTGGCTGCCCTCGTGATCACCGGTGTCCTGGCGGTGACCTGGCCGGTCGTCTACTGGCTCAGCGCGAAGACGTTTCCGGTGCTCTTCCCGATTCTCTCGTTCGCGCTCACTGGCCTGATGATCCTGCTGGCGGTGGAACTGGTCGACGCGGTATCCAATGATGCCGTCAGTGTTTCAGGAATCTGGGGGGCGATTGGCGTGGCGGTTGGCCTCACCATTGGCAACACGCTGCTGGCCGCTCTGTTTTCACTGGATGAGGAGACGTCATATAACCGCTATGTCATCAACCCGATCCGGCGGAAGTACAGGAGTGTCCCGAACATTGAAGAGCCTGGCATCTTTTTCATTGAGATAGACGGCCTCGCCATCCCAATCCTCGAGCAGGCGATAGAACAGGGCGATATGCCGCACCTGAAAAAGTGGCTGGACGAAGGAAGCCACCGCATCACCCACTGGGAGCCTGACCTCTCGTCCCAGACCTCGGCCAGCCAGGCGGGAATTCTGCTTGGAAGCAACCATAATATCCCGGCATTCCGGTGGTACGACAAGGAGCGCGGCAAGCTGATGGTGTCGAGCAACCGGACGGCGGCCCGGGAGCTGGAACAGCAGCTCTCAAGCGGTGATGGGTTGCTCATCGAAGGTGGCGGCAGCCGCTGGAATGTCTTCTCCGGCGACGCGATCGATTGTCTGGGCACCTTCAGCAAAATTGGCGATCCGACCGCTGGCGGCCCGACGAGCTACTATGCCTACTTCACGAACCCCTACATGCTATCTCGGACCATTGGACTCTACATTGCCGAGGTCATTCGTGAGCTCTGGCAGGCACGGATGCAAAAAGTCAAGAACGTGGAACCGAGAATTCACCGCGGCTTCAAGTTCTCCCTGGTGCGCGGAGGAACGAATGTGCTGTTGCAGGAGGCCAGCGCGTTTATGCTCGCCAACGATATGTGCCGGGGGATACCGTCGGTCTATTGCACCTTCTTCGGCTACGACGAAGTTGCTCATCATGCTGGAATTGACCGGCCCGAATCATTGAAGGTGCTCCGAAAGCTGGACGAGATCATTGGCCGACTGGATCGTCTCCGTGAATTTGCCCCCCGGCCGTACCATCTGGTCGTGCTCTCCGACCATGGCCAGAGCCAGGGGGCCACGTTTCTCCAGCGCTACGGGAAATCCCTTGCCGATCTGACCAATGAGCTGATCGGTGATGA
>CAZNYB010000133.1:0-8102 GCA_964577155.1 uncultured Thermomicrobiales bacterium
CCGGACTGAGTTGCCGCCAAGAAAATGCCAATCTGATGGCTCTCGAGAGACAAGCCCGGCACACCGCCGGATACCGTTCGCGAGCATTGCTGATTTGACTGCGGGGCTGCGAAAAGCGCTGATCGAGCCTTCAGGCTAAACATGTCGCACCAGCAACGCTTTCCTTATCCGCATCCGCAGTCAACGTCTCTCTGTATGTGACAATCAAATGAATCGATCTCGTGCCAAATGCACTTTGACCGTTTCCTGCCCGACAAAGCAGAGATCTGGTACATTCTCCGGATATCACGGCGCTGTCATCGCTATCCTGGTTTGTTGAAAGGGCACTGTTTGACCACACACCTGTCAGAGTTATCAGCTGGCACACTGCTTGATGGTGTTATCGTCCGCAACTATGGACTCTACTTTGATGTCGCAACACCTGTTGGCCAGGTGCGCGCTACGTTACGCGGCATTCTCAAACGGGAACGAGTGAAAACCAATCCGGCAACCGTCGGGGATCGGGTACAGCTGACGTTGACAACACCGGGCAGTTCCCCGCCAGAGGGTGTCATCGAACAGATCATTCCTCGCATTCGGTCCCTATCCAGGCTCGCGCGTGGCACCGACGACGTTGAGCAAGTGATTCTGGCAAACCCCGATCAACTCATAGCGGTGTTCTCAATCCAGGATCCGGAACCACACCCGAGGATGATCGACCGCTTTCTGCTCATCGCTGAGGCACAAAACCTGGACGCCGCAATCGTGATCAACAAACTCGACCTCGCAAGCGACCGGGCAGCCAGCCAGCTCGCCAATCGTTTCAAGCACACCGGCTACCCGGTCTTCAAAACAAGCGCCGTCACAGATGAGGGAATTGACGATTTGCGGGAACACTTGACGAATAAAATATCGGCGTTTGCCGGACCTTCAGGCGTTGGCAAGTCAAGCCTGTTAAACAGGATCGTGCCAGAACTGAATGAACCGACCGGCGATATCAGTGAAGCGACCGGCAAAGGCCGCCATACGACGACCTGGACAACACTCTTTGAAATTGGTCCAAACACATTTGTGGCGGACACACCGGGAATGCGTCAGCTCGGCCTGTGGGGAGTGGATTTTGAACGACTGGATGAACTGTTTCCTGAGTTTCAACCTTTCCTCGGGCGCTGCCGGTTCGGAGATTGCCGCCATATCAACGAACCATCCTGTGCGGTGCTGGCAGGTGTTGAATCAGGCAAGATCGATCAGGATCGGTATATGAGTTATCGTCAGTTGCTCGTGGGAGATGCCGACGGGGACCAATCCATTCAACACTCACCACCTCCTTAATGATATTGAGCGCCACGGCACTTCGGATACAATCAGATGCCAGGTCCGGTTCTAGCCCGTATTCATAGGCAAAGCCTTGCGGAAGCAAAGAAATGGTGAGGTACACATGAGCGAGAGTAGCAATGCCCTTCTTGTCGCAACCAGGCAGCTGTTTCATGATCACTGGGACAGCTGGCGTGAGATCGTTGATGGACTTGAGACCAGCGCGCTCAACTGGAAACCGGGTGACGAAACGAACTCGATCGCCGTCCTGGTCGCCCACTCCTGTGATGCAAGCCGTTTTCTGATGGCCACCGCCGCTGGCATCGAGCTTGATCGCGATCGGGAAGCAAAATTCGAGACTGTGACAACCGGAGCGGCAGAACTGTCAGGTTTAATCAACGCAACAGCAGCCGAGATTGATGAGTACATTGATCAGATCGACAACAGTTCGCTGATTGCTGAGCATGCCCGTCCCGGACGAACACACACCGGCGCATGGTGGCTCCTGCACGCGATTGACCACAATCGGGAGCATATAGGACAGGCCTACCTCACCCGCCAGCTCTACGAGCAGCGATAACGGCCCAGAAATTCAGGATCTAGAACACCCCTCGAAGGGCGTTGTCGACAGCAGTTCAAGGTAGCCAGCGATCTGACGTGCCCAGCCCATGGAGGCGCTCTCGATGCAACGAGCGGAAACGCCAGCCAACGCTTCCGCAAGCACCTGACGCTCACGGCTTCTCAGATCTGTGCCGAACGCAACAGTGAGAAATGGCTCGAGATCGTTGTATGGAGGGAACCCAAACGCATCGTCCGTATTGACCGATACCATCTCAGCCGAGTTTGCAACTGGTAGCACTCGCTCCACCGTCGCACGCTTGATTTCGAACACGCCTGCCAGCCGACCTCGATCTGACATCTGAATGCCCTGTGCCAGCCGGGTAACCGGGTATTTTGGCGGTGGCACAGCCAGCTGTGTAACCGCGTTAATCGTTGCCATCGGCAACCTGGTCCCCGAGAGGAAGTGGGCAATCCGCCGCCCTCCACGAGAATGCAACCTGCTTTGCACCGGGAGAAACAGCTTCTCGCTACCGGACAGCCGTGCATGCCGTACGGACGCTACCGTGTGCCTGCTGATTGTCAAAGGTTTCGGATAGCTCAGCACAGTTCTATCCGCCGCCAGCAGCGTCAAATCATCAGAGAGAAACGTCAACCGGTGATCCCGGTCCAGAAGCTTGAGCATGGTGGTCGTCTTACCGGTATCCGTTCGTGCTGTGATCAAAAACACCTCATTACGCCCACAATTAAGACCAAAACATGCCCCGTGGATGAGTACGTACCCCCGCGCGATGAACATCCAGCGCAATACCGGCTCAATGACGTTGGTATACAGCACATGCGGTGAGCGCTGAAGAATCGGCGACACCTGAATAATTGTCGTCTCAGATACTTCAAGATGGATCCAGAAGCCGTAACGCCCTAGCCCGTCATGGTAGGTGAAGGCACTGACAGATTCATCTCCTTTAAAAATCAGGTGAGCGGTATCAGACAGTACGCGCACTGATGGCGCTTCACGAAGACTCCTAACTCGGAAAAAGGCGATCTCCGGCAACCAGATATCGGATTCCAGGCTGACTATCCCATGGATGCTATACCGGTACGGAACGGTGTTGTGGTTGCTCAATCGCCGACGCTCTCATGCCGAAGGCTGGTTTCCTTCCGAGATGAAGGCCAGATCCAGGCGGAGGAGATGGAGTACCGGATCACCGTGAACATCAGTAAAGAAGCGAAAATTGCTGACAGATAATGAAAATGAAACAAGGCCGTCAGAATGTAGATCGTAGGACCGCGCAACACAAAGGCCGCGTTATTCACGAGATATGACTTCGCCAGTGATTCAGATTCCTCCCGGTTCTCCCGGCGATCCGCAAACACCCACCGGTCATACCAGAAAAAGTTCCAGAGCGTTGAACCCTGTGTCGCCAGTATGGCCGCGGATAAATAGGAAAGACTGAAGAGATAGACGAGCAACGCAGCCAGACCCAGATTGACGACGAAGCCGCTTGTGCCTACTGCGGCGAACCGCAGAAACTGGCCGGGTCTAATTCCGGTCCGCAATCGACAGAGCAGTGTGAGAAGCCGCCAACCTTCGCGCAGACAGGCCTTGCTCTCGCCATGCCGACGGTTGCTGAAGACATACCCGGCGTCAACCGATCTCCATTCCGGATGTTGCACGAGCAATTCGAGCAGGATCTTGTAGCCATCCGGCATGACACCGTCGAGATGCAAGCGATCTCGTTGAACGAGAAAATATCCACTCAGCGGATCTGCGACGATTCGAAGGCGTCGCCGGAACAGCAACCTCGTCACCCATGTGCAGATGTTCGAAGCAGTCCGGCGGGACCGTTGCAAACCGGCAATCCGACCTCCATCAGAGTAGCGGCTGCCGATCACGATATCTGATCCGGAACTGTTCGCATGATCAATAAGCTTGAGGATCGTTGCCGGTGGATGCTGCAGGTCACCGTCCATAACACAAACCCAGGGACTCCGGGATCGATGAATCCCATACAACACTGCACCGCCCAGTCCTCCAGTTCGCTGGCCAGACGGACGGTGGAGAATCAGAACTGGAAACATTGCTCCCTCAGCTGCGATCTCGATCTGATCGCAGGTATCGTCATCACTGTCATCAACAAAAATAACGAGGTCAAGACAGCCTGCCGGTAACAGGTTGAGTTCCTTGACGAGTGGACCAATATTTGGAGATTCATTTCTGGTCGGAATGACCACGCTGACACCGGCACAAAAGGGATGGACAGGCGGTGAGACAACGCCAGAATCTGATCTGCTGGCCCGATCAAGAGATTTTCTCATTGTCTGAACTTTCCACTCAGGCAGAACAAAGCACACCCGGTCAGCCGGGCAAGTGGCAAGAATGGACATTTCAGACGAAGTAAGCGTCGACGAGACCAGAAATGTCAGGTCAGTGTGCTATGCGGCACATCGTAAAATGAGACGTTTGGTGGTGTCAAGGGGTTTATTTACCAGTGGCAACTATGCAACATGTGACAGTCATAGTTACTGGAAGAGTGTTCCGATCATGCTATCCAGTCGTCTGAACAATCGGGTACCCAACCAGTCGCAAAAAGGCTTCGATCTTTTCAAGATCCCAGTTCGTCATATCGACGCTGGCGCGCAACTGCATACCGGACGGTTGTTCGACAGAAAGACCAGATACTGGAACGAGTTTCGCTGAATCCTCAGGGGCTGGTTGCTCGCTTGTTGCGATGCTGGCAGGCATTGATTCGGGCTCGAACTGTGAAGCAGATCTTTTAGCATCTACCTCGAGTTTGTCGCTAAATCTGCGTAACGCTTCATCTGACAACTCGCAACGTGTGACCTGCCCCCGGACACCGCGCCGGTATGTGCCTAGGCCTGTTGCGTCATCCAGAAAGCGGAAGAAGAACGTGCGCGCCTCCTCTACGCGATTGCGTGGTTGATTGAGATTCATGTCGACTTGCCAGATGTTTTCTAACCACGGGCCTTCAAGCACATCACGCTCTTCGAATACAGCCCGTTCTAACGGCGTCCGGTATGGGAGATAGCCAAGTATCACATCGAGGAGAATATCGGTTTTATTCTCGCCACCCGTAGCGTAGGCAACCTGGTTTCCAAGTTGATTCAACCGGACACCGCCAGCGTCATCTCGTTCAATGAGTGACAGCTGGTCGAGGGCATTGAGTGTTTCCCGTAGACTTTCGCCGCCTCCAAACCGAGCATCAAGGGACGCCCGATCAACTCCTTTACCCTTGGCGTACTCAAGAAGGGCATCCATCTCTCGCCAGTCAGTGCGATATGGGAGGGTTACTGTCGGCATCGCGCGGCTCCTAGCTCCAATCTCATACTGCTAACATCAGGTATTCATTCGAACGCTAGCGCAAAACTCACAGCTTACTTGAGAATCCGCGCTTGACGCATATTCATTCCTAGTGTTCCACATCCTACAGCTTTTCTTCAAGCGTGTGCCCGCGTGCTTGAGTTATTAATCGCACACATCCTGACACCAATCCTGACGCCACCAGGATCAGGCCTACTTCCACCTCCGATCGCCCAGACTGCCCCGACCTTCCACCCGAACCCTGGCCTTATTGCTCAATACAACACGACGATACCAGGCTGCGCCGAATGACACCACCATTCGTTTCTTCTTTAACGTCTGGCATTCAACCCCTTTTCAAGCATGATGGAATCCAGCCAACCTGAAACCCCACTCTAACACCGACCTGCTTGATGATACGGGCAGCTGATAGCACGATAATATTCAAGCGTATTGCTTGGTCCTTTTTATACTTGACACGTTTACTTCTACTTGAATTGAGACTATTATGGTGTCGAGGCTGAATCTGATCAGTGCCTGCAGAGAATGAATCAGGCGGTGCGGCAACATTGGCCGACACAGACAACAGACATCCGAACACGGACCATCAGGAATCTCCGATTGGCCACGAACTGGCTGACGCGCTCGAAAACACCCTCCAGACAGAGAGTGAGCGGAGCGAAGAGCTGCCGGAGTCCGCCCGAAGCGGCGAGGACGTTCGCCACCGCGGCTGGTTCTGGCACTGGAACACCATCGTTACCCAGTACGCCCCGCTTATTGGATTGAAAGGCATTGGACTGCTGAACTCCTATACCACCTGGACCGATCGCCGCGAGTACTCGCCATATCGCGGATTCGCCTTTCCGAGCCAGAAGTCAGAGGCAGCTTTCTACGGCGAAGACCGGGCTGAACTGATTACGATCAATAAAATCCTCGTCGCGCTCGATCTCATTGAAATACGCAAAGAGATGATTCTGCGCACCGACGAGCAGGGCAGACGTTGGAAAGTGCCGCACAACTTTTACCGGGTAAAGGATCGTTCGGATGGCGCGGATCTGACTTACGAAGATGTCGCTCGGGTGATCGAGCTTGCCGCCGAGGACAAGCCCGTTTTCCGCTATCTCCGGCGTCTGTTCTCGAGCAAGTTCAAGCCGATCGATAGCGGCAATCCGTGGCACGACATCCTGGACCGGCTTGAGGGCAACCCGACCTGGGAGAAGCTCAGGCTCCAGATAGCTTCGAAAGAAGCGAAGGCAAGCGCCCGCGCCAGGCGTGGCCACAAAGCCCGGACGACAAAGACAGGCGGAAGCAAAGATCGCTCTGCGTCAGATGCAGACACTCCTGCGCCAGAAATGACCAACGGTCATTCAGATACAGATACGTTACACGACAGCGAACAGAAGGATACGCCCGGCACACAGAAATCAACCAGTGATGACCAGTTCAACACTGGTTCGCCGCCGGTTGTTGAACCGTCCAACACTGCTTTGTCGCCGATTGATGACCTGTCCAACAGTGCTTTTGAGGGAAATGAGGCTACCTTTGCTGAAAAGAACAACACAGGTTCGAATTCCGTTGTTGAGCAGAGCAACACAATGTATTACCAAGAAGATACAACAACAACGACAACTGACCCTGTTCGATCTGAAACAGAATCAGCTGCGAGTACTATCGACACTCAAAGATCGACAGCAGCTAACCGAGCTGCTGAAGATGGCACTTCGCCAGATCGGAAAATCTCAACAAACGGAGTTCAACACCCCCAACTCGTCACACCTCAATCTAGCATCGACAAAACCCAGTCTGGTCTATCTCACACGAACGACGAACAGTCGCTGGACGATCCGAGTTCACTGGTCATTTCCCTCTTCGAGTCCGCAAATGACCGCGCTGCAACCGGACTCGAACGGATACTGCTGTCCGAACTGGCAGAAGATGCCGATCCTGCAGCTCGTGCCGCCGGATCAACCGGCGCCGACTGGGTCGCGGCGGCATTGCGTGAGGCGGTGGCATCCGGTTCGTCATTCGTTGCGCCGAAACGTCTCAGAGAAATAGTCACCCGCTGGGCGGTTGAAGGCGTATCTCCATCAATACCCGGACGCATTGAACCAGCGATCGATTTGAAACTAACAAGAGGCGACGCTGACCGACGCTCGAGAGAACAGATCTCAGGAGATCGTGAGTTTGAATATCTCGATCGACTCTGGCAGAAGGTCGCAGCAAACATGCGACGGTCAATGGAGAGAGCCACCTACGACCGTCTGTTCTCTGGAAGCAAGATCGATTTGCTGCGTGGAAACCAGGTCCATGTCATCGTGGCGTCGCCTGAAGCACGCGACAAACTATCGATGGAATACTCTTCGTTTGTCAGCCGCTCTTTCCAGCAAGAGCTACAGCGAGAGATCGACGTCATCTTTCGTGTCGTCCCACTTCCAGGCGAGGAGATGTCTGCCGCCAGCGAAGCTCAACCTGCTTACACCTTATCTCTTGAAGAGGAGCGGGATGGCCGCCGGCTCTGGAATGCGGTGATGACTCTTCTGCGTGACTCGATACCAGCGCGGGATCTGGATCACCTCCAGGGAATTGTTCCGCTAGGTCAAAACAAATCAGGCGAGCTCGTTCTTGGTCTGCCCGGTAAGCATGCTGAACGTCTGTATGCGACTCGATACAGCCGCCTTGTCGATAAGGCTGTTCGAGATCTGTTGGGTTCGAATGTTGAGATCATCACTGCAGGCTCTGAAAAATGGACTATTGAGAAAGATTGAAGACCAGTTGAATGCCTTGCGACGGAGTTGCAAATGGTAACAACAAAACATTTCCCGCCGGTCAAGTTACACAACCGATAGTTTGCTAGAGAGAACGACTCTTGCATTGCCAGGAGACGTTATTTTTGCCAGTCGCTGCATTTCGAAACAAGGCAGTTAAACTA
>CAZNYB010000134.1:0-7914 GCA_964577155.1 uncultured Thermomicrobiales bacterium
CCACGCGGTATCAGCGCCATCCAGAAGCAAGCTAAAATTGGCACACTTTCACGCAATATACCGAGAGCTATCGCTGGCGCCCGCATTCAACAGATCATGACTGAAGTCCAGAAATTTATGAAACAAACCGATCCGCGCTTGAAATTTCATGCCGGAATTGTCATAACTGGAGGGACTTCGCGGTTACCTGGACTTTCTGAAGTTACCAGGGAACTGCTCGGACAGCCTGTACGTATTGCCGATGTCGTTCCTGGACACGGCTTTCCAGCTGTCGCAGATGCTGGAGCAAGTGCATCCATTGGTTTGGTACGGTACTGTGCACTCCGGTCGACCCAGACTCGCGCGCCGTTGCCACGCGCAGAGGCACAGCCGTACGGAAGCCCTGCGGAAACGCCCGAGCTGATCTCGCACAGCGTACAGTCGAGCAGATCAGCATCGTTTGTAAACTCGTTTCATCGTCGCAAGGAACAGCGGCGAAACTGGCAAGTCGGCACATTCATGCGCGAATGGATGCGTGAGCTCATACCAGCCAGGAGCTAGCAAGAGTTGGCGAACGTCTCGCCATCGAATGGAGAGGTGATGTTCGAACTACCAGAAGATGATTTCGCGCCAAATTTTGCGCGGATCAAGGTTGTTGGTATCGGCGGCGGCGGTGGAAACGCGGTAAACCGCATGATCGAAGCGAACGTCGAGGGCGTGGAGTTTGTCGCCGTGAACACGGATGCCCAGGCACTTCTCAACTCTGAAGCGCCAGTTTCTGTGCGTATCGGTGACAAACTGACCAAAGGCCTCGGCGCTGGAGGACGTCCGGAAACCGGCGAACGAGCCGCGGAAGAGAGCATTGAGACGCTCGCGGAAATCATTCGCGGCGCGGACATGATCTTTATCACGGCTGGCATGGGTGGCGGCACTGGCAGCGGCGCATCTCCAATCGTAGCCAAACTTTCCCGTGAAACAGGCGCTCTGACCGTTGGCGTTGTCACACGACCGTTTGATTTCGAGGGCGCTCGCCGCAGGCGGGTCGCTGATGAATCAATTGCCAATCTCAAAGAATACGTCGACGCGCTGATATCTATACCAAACCAGCGCTTGCTTCAGATTGTTGATCCGAAGACCCCGTTTAATGAGGCGTTCAGAATTGCCGATGACGTGCTTCGCCAGGGAATCCAGGGAATTTCAGATCTGATCATAAAACCAGGAACGATCAATCTTGACTTCGCCGACGTCAAATCGATCATGCGCGACGCAGGTTCAGCGTTGATGGCTATCGGAGTTGGAACCGGTGAAAACCGAACTGTTGACGCAGCCCGATCGGCAATCGAAAGCCCGCTGCTGGAGATGAGCATTGATGGGGCAACCGGTGTTCTCTATAACATCACTGGCGGCACGGATCTTTCATTGACCGAAATCAACGATGCCGCTGAGGTTATCCGGTCGGCAGCCGACTCGGAAGCGGAGATTATTTTCGGCACCAGTATCGACGATTCGCTTGGCCGTGATGTCTCGATCACACTCATTGCAACAGGGTTTCAGGGCAGCCGCTCACCACGGCAACGCCAGTCCGACCGTCGCCCCCAGGCTGTGCCAGAACCACAACCGCAACAGCCACGGGAAGCGCCGTCGACAGAGCGTACTCCCGTTCTCCCTGAAGACGAGTGGGCGGAACCGGCTATTCTCCGGTTCTTGCGGGAGAAATAGAACGCAGGAGCGAAACATCCGGTGAACTGCCCTTTCTGTGGAGAGCCGGGAACCAGAGTTCTTGAATCTCGCGATACACGGGATGGCAGAACAATCAGGCGCCGGCGAGTTTGTGTTGGCTGTGAACGCCGGTTCACAACCTACGAGAACGTTGAGATGCCTGAAATCATTGTGGTCAAGCGTGACGGACGCCGTGAACGATTCAACCCTGCCAAACTCCGCGACAAACTCTATGTCTCACTGACAAAGCGACCGGTGCCAACCGAAGAAGTGCATCGAATCGTCCGTGAAACCGAAACCGAGCTGCAAGACTCCGGCGTCACTGAAGTACCCAGCACGGTCATCGGCGAACTTGTCCTTGAAAAACTCAAAGCATTGGATACGGTAGCCTACATCCGTTTCGCGTCGGTGTACCGCGAATTCCGCGACCTGGACGATTGGCGTCGAGAGATGGCTTCACTCGAAATTGCTCCGGATGAACCGGAATACTGATCAATCCGCTGGATCGGTTTCGATTAGCCGGGCGACCGGGAGAGGGTTGGTCGTCTATCCGTCTGCGTTCATCCTTGAACCATCATCATTTGGAATCAACCCTGGTTCAGACAACGGCGGACAGTATCACATTGTTTCACCGGCCGGTTGGCGAGTAAAAGCGGTTGATCATCTTGTCTGGCGCGCCGTTCCGATTGAAATTGATCTCGATCAACCGGTTACATTCTCTCTGGAAATTCGTACGATCACATCGACGCAGTACTACCATCGCAGCGTCCCGGTGTCGTTGGATTTGCGCTCGACATTTGACCCATACCGCCACCCGTTTCCCCGAAGAAACAACGCAGCTGAAATAGGCGAAGTACTGCCTCAACGAAAGTTTCTTTCGGAAACCTACTCCTTCCCGACTGGCAGGCTGCGGGAGACGCTGTTCAACGGGCTCTATTCAGCTATTGTCTATCTATCGTTGACCGGCCAGTATCGCGGAGGTCTGTGCAGCGGCATGGCGCGCTGGTCCATCTCACGGGCAGCAGCCAGTGGATCCGATGCATTGCCGTACTCAACAGCTCTTGAGGAAATCATAGTCTTCCACGGGCGACAGCTCACCGACCGTGCGTTGCTGGCAGGGTTGCCATGGCTCGTTCGTGGATCGCCAAACGCTGCCTACCGTGCCATACGGCGGGATTATATTGAGCGCGGAATTACTGACCGCGCGATCGATATCGGCATTCCAAAGCTATGGCGACGGGACGTCTTCCAGGCGCTGATACTGCAAGGTCATACCGTCGTTCCCTACCGCCTTCGCCAGGACTCACCGGCAGTAGCATCGCTCGAGGTTTACGACCCCAACAAGCCGACTGACCGGGATACCCCGCCTCAATCGATAACCTTTCAGCTGAATCGAAATCGGTATCAGTATCGAAATATGGTGGGATTTAATGATCGCGGCGTTGGCATGGTTGCCGTACGACAGCAGCACTACCAACACAAAGGCACTGCAATTCTCGCGACAGTCGCCTCGGCCGGCCTGATCCTGGGCAGGCAGTTTCGTTCTGCCTGGAAGCACGCACGGCGAAGAATCCCGGATCAGGTCCGGGATTCTTCGTTCATTCCAACAATCATGAGATCACCTGTAGCCGGCTCGCCTGGTGAATGAAACGTCTAGTTGAGATGCGGCTTGACGGTCGAGAGGATCCGGTCCTTCTGTAGTGCGCCGATCATGCGCTCTACCGGCTGTCCGGACTTATACAGCACCATTGTTGGGATCGACGAGATTCCGAGTTGGCTCGCAATGGCCTGGTTCTCATCAACATTTACTTTTGCAATTTTTAGAGAGTCAGCCTCTTCGGCGGCTATTTCGTCCAGGATTGGCCCAACCATCTTGCATGGGCCACACCATGGCGCCCAGAAATCAACAAGAACTGGCTGTTCCGACTCGAGAACTTCGGCAGTGAATGTGGCATCACTGACATCTACTGTGCTTGACATTAAATAGCGCCTCCTTAGCGTCTTAGAAACAAGCGTCGAGAGTCAACGCTTACCGTCTATTCTAACGCAGAAGAAGGGTAACTATTCCAGTCCAGCAGAGCATCTGCAACGGTTTCGATTGCCGCCTGTCGCATTCTGTACAATCCGCCAGATATGAGTAGCGCACTAACAGTTGGGCTAGACGGACTATTTTTTGAAAATCCCATGACTGGCATGGGACAGTACGCGTTGCACCTGTGGCGATACCTGCGCGAAAACACCGGCGCGGTCACTACAAAAGCGCTGATCCCTGCCTTCGCGCCACCGGAAGTCCAACTGGTCACTTGCGGCGACGAACTGCGAGGCCCAACAGTGCCCGGACCTGCAAAACTACGCAAACTTACCTGGGAACAGGCAGGACTCCCTCACACTGTTTTCCACGGAAACATCGACCTGGTGCACGTACCCTATTTTTCCGCGCCGCTATTGAAAACGACACCATACATTGTCACCATTCATGATGTCATTCCCCTTGCCATGTCCGCATATCACGGTTCCGGGGCTATGCAATCCTATCTGGCGCTGGTAGGACGTTCAGTGCGCGATGCCGCTTTGATTCTGACCGATTCCGAACACTCTCGAATCGACATTCACCGGTATCTCGACCTGCCACTTGAGCGTATCCGGTCGATTCCGCTCGCGGTGTCGGAGGAATTTGGTCCGGCAGCGACGGATGGTGATAGGAACGCCATCAACAAGTTAAGAAGTAAACTGGACTTGACCCGGCCATTCATTCTGAACGTTGGCGGCTATGACGTCAGAAAACGGCTCCCGGAGTTGATTGAGGGCTACGCGTTGGCGTTGCCACAAATGCATGAAAAACATGATCTTGTCATTACCGGATCCCCCCATACCGGCAATCCGCGATTGTATCCACCTCTCGAACCGATCATCCGCCGCTGGGGATTAGAGAACTCCGTTCATTTGACGGGGTTTGTCAGCGAGCAGGATAAACGGCAGCTCTACCAGTCAGCGAGTTTGTTCGTTTTCACGTCGGCTTACGAGGGATTTGGACTTTCACCTCTGGAAGCGATGACCTGCGGCGCTCCGGTTATTAGTTCCAACCGGTCAAGCCTGCCGGAAGTAACCGGCGATGCTGCCATCCTGATCGACCCGGACTCACGACGTATCGCGAAGGCGATAATTGAGACCATCAACGACCAGGAACTGCGCCGTAAGCTCGCCCATCAATCGCTGGCGCGAGCCTCACAGTTTAGCTGGGATCGCACAGCCAGAGGGACCATGAACGCCTACATCGAGGTAGGCAAGGAACAAGGATTGATGAGCTAATGCGGATTCTGATGGTTTCAAAAGCACTCGTGACGGGAGTCTACCAGCGGAAGTTGGAGGAGCTTGCAAGATTTCCCGACGTTGAGTTGCTGGCGATCGTCCCACCATACTGGCAGGAGAGCAGAGTCGGCCAGCAACCGCTCAATGAACTACACACTTCCGGCTACGAGTTGAGCATCGAAAAAATGAGGTTCAACGGCCATCACCACGTGCACTACTACCCGGGAATTGGCAAGCGAATTCGCGCCTTTCAACCGGATATCGTCCACATAGATGAAGAACCATATAACTTTGTTGCAGCCCATACTGCCTGGCATGCCAGACGAAACAATGCAAAGTCACTGTTTTTCGCCTGGCAAAATATCTTCCGTCGGTATCCACCACCGTTCAATCTGTTCGAGCGGTACAGCTACCGCACTGCAAGCGTTGCCATTGCCGGGAATAAAGAAGCGGCCAGGGTACTCCGGCGCAAAGGATTCCGGAAACAGATCGCGATCATCCCTCAATTTGGCATTGATCCGGAGATTTACCGGCCACTTCCGAAACAGCGTGCCAGAAGCAGCGGACCAGTCATCGGGTTCATCAGCCGGATCGTGCCGGAAAAGGGGCTGGAAACGCTGATCGAATCTATCGTTCAGATTCCGTCGAGACCGGAGGTACGAATAATTGGTGCTGGTAGCTACCGGCTGGAACTGGAACTGAAAGCCGAGCGACTCGGGGTGCGTGATCGCATTCGGTTTCCGGGTAGTGTGCCTCCAGAAAAGGTTCCGCACGCGCTCGCCGAACTAGACCTGCTGGTGTTGCCTTCAGAAACCCAACCTAACTGGAAAGAGCAGTTCGGACGTATTCTCGTTGAAGCGATGGCCTGTGAGGTTCCGGTAATTGGCTCAGACTCCGGTGAGATTCCCAATGTCATTGGCGAGGCAGGTCTCATTTTCCCAGAGGGTGATGCGGCAGCTCTGGCAAAAGCAATCCGGTCGGTGATAGACGATCCCGAATTTGCGAAGTCACTCGGCAAGGCTGGAAGGGAGCGTGTTCTGCAAAACTACACCCAGGAGAGAGTTGCCGACCACACCTACCAGATATACAACTATATGTTGGACAGTGAGTAGTTTTCAGCCCTGGAGACGGTAATTTGGCAGGTAAAAAGCGGCTCGAAGCGCTGGCAGCAAACCGGCTTCTGGAACCCGGTCCACTCGCACTTATAACGAGCCGGCACCGGTCGGACGACAATGTCATGACGGCAGCCTGGATGATGCCGGCCAGCTATCAGCCGCCACTTGTCGCGGTAGCAATTTATCCTTCCAGGCTGACGCACACGCTGGTATCGGAGAGCGAGTTTCTGGCGATTAACATCCCGACAGCGGATCTTCTCAGCGCGGTGCATCGTTGTGGGATAGAGTCTGGTAGAGATCATGACAAATTTGAACGTACTGGTTTGACAGCGATCGATCCTCTCGAAATTGATGTTCCGCTGATCGAGGAGTGTGTGGCACACATCGAATGCGGTGTTATCGACCGGGCGAATTCCGGTGACCACGACCTGTTTATCTGTGAACCACTGGCGGTTCAGGCACTCGATGAAGCGTTTAATGGACGATGGTTGATTGAGTACGATGCTGGACAGATACTCCACCACTTGCGGGCGGACTATTATGCAGCGCTGGCGAAACCTTACCGGGCAACCTACGAAGAGGAAGATGAAGAGTAGAGATGCTGCCAGGAAATCACTATCGGTATGAACCTGAAGGAGAATACATTGCAGCACTACGATCTTGGTAACGGGGTGGTTCCAGAAGGTTCAAGCAGGCTTACGATTTCTTTTGAGGATCATCCGGATCAGGCGAATCTGTATCTTGAGGTAGATTTTTCACAAGACCTCGCAATATTTGGCGAGATCAGTCTCTTTTGCAGTTATGCTTATCACCAGCGCGAATATTATGTAATGATGGATCGGCTCGACTCTCAAGATAGCCAACTCCTGGAACGAATCCTGACCGGACCACCACGTGTAGATGCAGATGGCAACTGGAGCCTACGGGGAAGTCCAGCCTCAGATCTTGCTGGCCAGGTCACAGCCTTGACGGCAGCGGACCGTGATGCGAAGAACATATTGACACTCAACCATCGCTACTTTGGCGCTGAGATCACTTCCGAAACGTTCCCTGTCGAATCATCTCTGCACCGCTTGTTCGTCGGTCAATCAGATACAGGGGTCAAAGGGGAATTAGCCAGCATCACCGTCGACGTCGAGGGTTTCGGGTTCCGTCACCGGCACGAACACGAGTACACATTGATCAGCGTTGCTCACCTGTTCGCGTTTCTGATGACGAGGCATCCCGGAGACCATCGGTTCGAAGAAGTCCTCTGCCGGGCTGCCGTGAACTGTCTGTTCCCATCGGTGCTGAACGCGAAGTCTTCTCGCGAGGATCAGCAGTATTTCGCAGCCATCGCGGCAAGATATGCGTTCACCGGCCAACCACTACCAAATGTTTAAATCTGCGATGAAACCTAGCTGGCGGGGTTGAGAACTACACCAGGAATAATCCTGTCGCCACGGATGAGATCGCCTGCGGAGCGGAGACGCGCCCGGCGCTGATAGGGGTCGTCATCGGCGTCGACGAGGTTCACGAAGACCGGACCGTGCCAGGATTCGAACTCACCGCCGTACGGTTTGCACTGCAAGTAGAGAACATCTCCATCGGCTTCCGCGATGGCAGACCGTTGATCTTCATCGTCAACAATCATCTCACCGCGCCACTCTTCGAGATCCTCGTATTTAACCCCGGTGTTGTAGGAGATGATGCACCAACCACCGGCAACCTCTTCACCGCCACGCTCTCGGTGAATTGTCCCTGGCAACGTCCGTGTTTCGAGTGACATCTGCTTCCTCCTGCATCCATCCTG
>CAZNYB010000135.1:0-7864 GCA_964577155.1 uncultured Thermomicrobiales bacterium
CCAGCTCTTCGATCTCAAAGGTGTAGGCGACATCATCCTCGTTCTGAATGGTCAGTTTTGTCGCCAGTATCGATGAAACAATCAGTTTGCCGGTGTTGAATTTGCCATCGGAAATGACGATAGTAGCGGAAGCAACACCTGGCGCGTCTCCGTCTCCCTCTGAGGCTTCTATCGCATCACTATCGCCGCAGGCGACGACCACGAACGAAATTGCCCCGACAACCAGAAGCAGCGTCATTGTATTGCGTACGAACCGGCCTACCCGTTGGAAGGTCTTCTCTCTCATGTACCTGTTACTCCCCTATCGCTCACAGGCACATAAGACTGGCACTTATGCCAGGTCCGATTGGCCTGCTGTGTCCTACGCCGGATTGCCCCGGCAGTGAATCGCCTGAAGTAAAGTGTGCAGTATCAGGTCAACCCATCTGTACTCACTTTCTACCATTCACAACGAAGTCGCGTCGTGCCGGGTTTGTTGTAGGGCCGGCATCTCGAGCGAACGCTTACCTGTGGTTGAAAGGGTTTCCCAGGTAAAGGACTTGATCGAAATTCGGTGCAGGGCGACACGTGAGGAAAACGGGTGGACCATTCACAAGAGCTGTCGAAGCTAAACAGGAGCGATGCTCAAGTCACCGGGCGTTTTGCGCCTTGAAGTCGCCGAACCCGAACCGTTCGCCGGACCATGTCCAACCCGCCGGAGGCAATGATGATGCCGAAGATAACCAGAGCAGCGCCGGCCAGAATTTCCAGTCCGATTCGCTCTCGGAACACGAGCCAGCCGAGAAAGACGGCAAAGATCGTCGAGAGATAGACGCCAAAGGAGGTCAGTGTTGGGCCGTTGTGAATGACGCTGGCGTAGAATGCGATATAGCCGAGCCCGCTGGCGAAGGTTCCCAGTCCGATGACGGCCAGAAGTGGAACCGGCCAGAGATTCCCGATGTTGGCGGGCAGCGCTATCAGAGCGAGCGGCGCAATCAGCATGAAACTGACCAGGAATTGTGACGTCGAGATGGCGATCGGATGCCCGCGGATGTATCGGCGGGAATAGACAAAGCCAAAGCCGTACAGCGCGCTTGAGACCAGTATCGCCAGAATCGCCGGGTGAATCAGCGAGCCTGACGTGTCACCGCTGCTGACGGAAATGAGGCTGATACCGGCCATTCCGGCGATCACCCCGATAACGCTGGGGAAGGATAGCCGCTGCATCCGGAAGATGAAGACGGTGTAGAGCAGGGTAAAGATCGGGATCGTTGCGCCGATGACTGCAGCCGTTGAAGACGCGACGTATCGCTGGCCCCAGACCAGCAGCAACATCGGCAACAGGTCGGCGAAGATAGCAAAAACGAAGACATGAAACCAGATCATCCCGAAGGCAGGCAGCCGGACACGGCAGAGCAAGAGCCCGCCGGTCATGATCGAGAGGCCGACGAGCAGGCGGCCAAAGACCAGTACTGAGAGATCCAGATCGTTCGCCGCCAGCCGGATCCAGACAAAACCGGATCCCCAGAGCAAACCAAGCAGCGGCACCAGCAGGACCGTTCGGTTGTTCATAGTGCGGAATGCTTCAAGGTCAACGCCGCTCGAAAACTCAATCGCCATTGCCGGGGTGCGGCAACTGGACGCATACAAAACGCCACTATTGAGGTTCCGGCATGCCGGGTGACCTGTACTTTCGGCATTATCCAATATTGAAAGACGCTTTGCTAGTGGAATTGCTGGTCAAGACGGCGGACCGTTAGCGGCTGGGATATACCGGCTTTAAATAACCGCGATAGAGTGAGAACGCTTCTGTCAGTGTCCGGTTCGTCTCAAGGTGAACGGTTGTCGCTCTGCCTTACCTGGCGCATGTTTTGAGTTCTTGCAGGAGCCGGCGATCCAGTCCGAGGCCACGGGCTGATGGCGTCACCCACAAGCGTTTGAGTAGAACGCCGCCAGGCGAAGTCGAGCGTAAGCCGCCGTCGCAGACCAGCACTGGCCGGTATCCTCACTTGATTGGCCGTACACAGAGCAGCTTCGACTCACTGCTCGGATGCTATTGATCCGAACTCGGAGGGCTTGCGTCAGTAGCTGCGGCAATCCGGGAGTAGCGAAGCTGGTAGTCGTCGACGGCTTCGGCGATCCGGTGGTGGACCCGCGCATCGCCGATTCCATCGTATAGCTCGGCTCGCTGCAGGAGATCGATGATCGAGGAATCCACACGGGTAAGATGCATCTCCAGTCCTTGATCGACCAATTCTATAGCAACCTTGTGGAGCATGGTCGCCCCTTCAAGATCGACGTAGTTGACCGCTTCCATATCCAGCAGTAGTTCCTGAACTGGTTCGTCAGCGCCCCGGATCAACTCATGAACACGTTCCCGCAATGCATTGGCGCTGGCGAAGTAGAGCGGGCCGTCAAAGCGGATGATTATGAGTCCGGGAATCTGTTCACTGTCGGGATACTGGGAGAGCTTGTTGAAGTATTCGGTGCCTCTGGCGCGACCAAGCTCGGGAATCTGGGGGTTCGATGCTCGTGCGATAAGCACAATGAGTGACAGCACGACACCGATGAGGACGCCCTGAATCGTGCCGAAGATAAGAACACCAAGTAATGAGGCCATGGCGAGTATGAACTCGATACGGACGGTGCGGTAGAGTCGCGCCATCGCTTTGACATTCAACAGTCCGAAGATGACTGCGTCGAGAATGATGGCCGCCAGGACGGCATTCGGCAGTTCTTTGAAAAATCTGGCTAGCACCAGCATGGTCAAAATGATGAAACCACCCTGAATGAGTGATGCCATCTGTGAATTGGCGCCAGCCGAGTCGTTGACTGAACTCTTGGAGAGCGACCCGTTGTTGGCGAAACCCTGGAAGAATGCCGCGCCGGCATTGGTGAACCCCATCGCCAGCATTTCCTGATTGACATCAACATCTTCGCCATATTTCTCAGCATACTGACGGGCAGCTGCCAGTGACTCCGAAAACCCGACAGCCAGAACGCCGATGGCGGCCGTCGAGATTGCCAGGTAGTTGTCCCGAAAGAGTGCCCAGTCAGGAATCTCCGGAGCAGGCAGCCCGGTCGGGATGCTGCCGACCAGGGTAACGCCGCTGTTTTCGACGTTGAAGATCAACGAGACCGCGATGCCATAGACCAGAGCGAGGAGCGGACCAGGCACTTTCGGCACAAAGAATCGCAACAACGCCAGTGCGACCAGGGCGATGCCACCGACCAGGAGGGTGGTCGTGTTGGTCTGCGAGAGTTGAGTTAGCCAATCCCAGAATCGCAGAATGGCGCTCCGGCCGGTGATCGGGTAGCCAAAGAGTACGCCAAGCTGACCAATCACCACGTCGAGACCGATGCCGAAGATAAATCCAATCATGACCGACTGCGAGAGGTAATTGGAAATCCACCCCATCCTCAGGAGAGACAGCACGAGGTAGAGCAGTCCGGCGAGAAGCGCGATGATGGCCGCCAGGTTCGCGGCCTCTTCGGATCCAAAGGCGATGACTGAGACAATCGCTACTGTGCTGACCGCCGCTGTTGTCGAACTTGGTCCGACGATGACCCGGCGTGACGATCCGAAAATCGCATAGATAAGCAGAGCGGCGGCGGCGGTATAGAGTCCATGGTGGACCGGAACACCAATGATCCCGGCGTAACCAAGCGACTGCGGCACCATCACTGCCCAGACCGTCGCCGCGGCGATGATGTCGCCACGTAGCCAGGACCGGCGGTAGTGTGGTAACCAGTCAATTATCGGAATGTGTCTGCTCAGGAACCCCGGGCTGTTGCCCGCGACCTGTTCCGCTGTCGCCATGTCTATCTTCTCCGGATCTGCTACAGGTGAAACCTCAGGCCATGCGCCACTGTAGCGAATCAAGTCAATCCGGACAAGATGGGCGAAATCGAACACTCACCGGCTGGCCATGCCAGGCTCGGAACAATCAGCCGTCCACATTGACGACGCAGCGAAATCCGATATGGCAGGTCGAAGTGTCGATCATCTCCGCCGAGCGGGCAGCCGGGCGGTACCGCATGCAGTAGTTGCTGGCGCAGAGGTGCGATCCGCCTTTCAGCACTTTGCGCGGTATCGTAATCGCTGGTTGGAGGGGATCGTAGCTCTCATCCTTTGACAGGATGCGGGGATTCTCCGGGGTGCAGCAGGTTTTTTCCTTGTTGTCCGGGTAGTTCGGCACGAACCAGTCGGATGTCCATTCCCAGACGTTGCCGATCATGTCATAGAGTCCATATCCGTTGGCCGGAAATGAACCGACCGGGGCGGTGGCGGCGTAGCCATCGGTCAGAAGATTCTGCCAGGGAAATTCCCCTTGCCAGGTGTTGGCCATCATCCGACCATCAGGGGCAAACTCGTCACCCCAGGCGTAGGTTGTGTTCTCCGGGTTGCCACCCCGGGCAGCAAACTCCGCCTGCGCTTCGGTCGGCAGTTCTTTGCCAGCCCAGGCGGCATAGGCCTCGACATCTTCATAGGCCACCTGAACGACCGGATGCCGTCCTTTTTTCTTGATTGAGCTGCGTGGGCCGGTTGGATGCCGCCACTCAGCGCCGGGAACCCACTCCCACCAGTTTTGCCAGTAGCGAAGATCAACCGGACCTGACGTCTCTTTGAAGACCAGGCCACCAGGGACCAGGAGCGCCGGGTCTGCGCCCGGGTAGTCCTCCGGGTTTGGCACACGTTCAGCCATCGTCACATAGCCAGTCTCGTTGATGAATGTGCGGAAGTCGCTGTTGGTCACAGCATAGGTATCCATCCAGAAGCCCGAGACGGTCGCATAGTGTGTTGGAGCTTCTTCGGGATAGTGGTCGTCCGATCCCATCAGAAAGGTGCCGCCTGGCACCCAGACCATATTCGGGAATGGCGGTTCACCAGGCGCATTCTCGATCGAGGTATGTTCGGCGTTCTTGGCTGGCATGACGACTCCAATTCATGCGTGCGTCTCTGTGATGGGATCAAGCCGACCCGGATGAGATTACCCGGGGGCGACCTCATAGCGGGCTTCATCGGTCTCATTAAACATGAATGCCGGGCGGCGAACCGCCCGGCAAGCGCGCTTCTAGCTAGGAACTCGAGTCATCATCTGAGGAGTCGTCTGAGGAGTCGTCTGAGGAGTCATCAGATGAAGTGTCGTCTGACGAATCGTCACCTTCATCGTCAGAGCCGTCATCGACTTCAGCTGCAAAGTACTCAGCCAGTTCGCCGGATGCCTCGTCGCCGACGGTCAGTGTCACGATGTTGGCATTGTAGTCTTCCATGCGATCCATCAGCGCCTGAGAGGCGGTATCCTCGATCAGCGCCAGAATTGCCGAGGTATTCGGTTGCATCTGGTCACCCAGCGCTTCCAGATCCTCTTCCGGGATGACTCTGCCGAAGAACTTCTTGCCGACCACGCCACCGATTGCGCCACCGGCAATCGCAAAGACGAGAATGCCGACTGGTCCGCCAAGGAGGGCTAGCAAGCCGCCGCCGATAACACCTATCGTCGTGCCGACACCACCCCGGCCTGGCTGGTGGACGTGATTCTTGCCTTTTTCATCGACTTCGACGATCGCTCGGGCGCGAATCTTGTATCCGGACTCTGATTGGCCGAGCCGGAGGGCGTTCTCGACCTCTCTGGCCGTTCCCCGTTCGGAGAATATAAACGCGATGATATGAAACACACTTGACTTTTCTGAACCGCTCATTGTTGAGCTTCCCTCTTTCCACTCACTTCGTTCCCGGCCAGCATCGTTCGCCAGTCATCGACTTCGCAAACATCCCGCAGGAACACGCCAATACACTGGAGGTATCATAAGCGAAGTTATGGAATCTGTGTACTGCCAGATGCGATTTTCGCCGGATGTTTCCGGGAACATTGCGGTCAAGATGCTGCTATGCAACCATAGATGCCCGTTGAGGCTTGCGATTCTCTCATGAGAATGCTGAAAGGACCGTCATCGAATGTCTCCCAGTGAACTGACTGCCGTGCTGGTCGGCCTGGCAGTCCTCATCCCGGTTGTTGGATTCTTGCTGACTCAGGTGAGAACGCCAAAATAGTCCTGCCCGCATCGTAGACAGTCTGATGCTTCTCTGACGGCAAGATGAACAATGTCGAGGGGTTAAAAAGTACGGACCCGACGAGCCAGATCAGGTCGGTGCTCGCTTGCTGACCGCGGACCTGGTGTTGCAACGCGATCCGGAGATCGGTAGTCACCATCCGGTTGCCTGCTACGTGGTGTCGTAGTTGCCCACTTCACCTGTCTGTCTCACTCCCGGCTGGGCGTTCGCTGCCCGTCTGACCGAAGTCAGACGTTTGGTGTAGCTGCGAGGCTCGTGCCTTTCTGTGCTACAGACCCGGTTCCAGTTACCTCAGTATCTGGTTCCGGTGCGCCGATCCGTCATAACTCATCGGGACCGTACGAATACTATATACGTACGTTGCCAGGTTGTCAAGGGTATTTCAGGATTGATTTTCAAATTACCCGTAGATTTCCAATTGTGTATGGTGATTCCGGGCCATATGCTGTCCGGTCGCCGTGTTGTAGTGCAACAGGTTCGGGAGTGCTAGACTAGGAGCATATCCGTTTGTGAGTCCGTCTGAACAGCAGACTCCGGTATAGCTAGCAAGAGAACAGCAAGAGGTGTGGCCGTGATCAAGGAAATGAAGGAGCGGGCAAAAGCGAGAGTCGGCATCTATGGCACCGGCTGGAATCCGCAGTCGGTAATGGGTCTGTTGCTGCCGTTTTTGCTTGTCGCGAGCCTGGCATTTATTGGCTGGCTCATCGTTTCCGCGCTTAACTAAGCACACTGATCGATTTTGGCTGCCAGGATAAAGTCGTTCTGATGCAGGTCGCCAATGGCGTGTGTCCAGGTGGTGACTGTCACCCGACCCCACTCGGTGACAATGCGCGGGTGGTGGCCTTCGGCTTCAGCAATCTCCCCGACAACATTAGTGAACGCTAACGCGCTGGCGAAATCCTGAAAACGGAAGCGTCGCCGGAGGCGTTTAATCCCCCGCGCCTCGATCAGCTCCCACTCCGGAATCTGTGGCAGCCAGGATGCTATTTCAGCGTCAGTCGCCTGGGGAACGCCCGGGCGGCAGACGACGCAGGTGAGTCCGGTGAGTTGGTCAGCTGCTTCTTCTGTACTCATTTGTTAATCCTCGGTATGTGGCGGGAGAAAACGACCCTCATCGCAGGCCCCTCTCCCATTTTCAGGGAGAGGGGAGAAAACAATAGCTGATCGAATGGTCTTGATTTGTCCCCTCTCCCCGTCTTAGTGGGAGAGGGGCTAGGGGTGAGGGTCTACCTCCTACTCTTCAACCGTGTAGATCACTGGCACGAGCACGGCGCTCGGTCCTTCCGGCGGACCTATGGTCACCAGGCCGGAGTAGACGCCCGGGACCAGTCCGGATGCGTCGATGGTGATGTTGAAGGTGTAGGTCCGGTTGGCGGTGATATGTCCTTCTGGCGCGCCGGATGTGGTGATGTCATCACCCTGGACAGCGTTGACCGCGATGTCAAAGGTCGATGACCCGGCTGGCACTGCCCAGCCATGCACGGCGATCAGGTAGTTGCCATCTGGCGGTAGCTGGATCGAGATGAACTCATCGGCCGTTGAGGTGGTCGACGAGGCGACCAGTTCGGTGTCGAAATCGAACTCACCGTCCCCGTTCTCGTCGTAGTAGAGATAGAGGTCAATGTCGTCCGTCTCCTGGCCGGTGGTTGCAATCTCAAGCAATCCGGCATCCTGGAGCGAAATCTCCCGGGTGTAGCTTGAGGTTGACGGATCGTTCGGATTGTCCTGCTGGATCGGCACATCGGTCTGTACGTCTGGAGTACTCAGGCCAAACCCGCGCACTTCCAGCCCTGAGAGCTCGATCGTTGA
>CAZNYB010000136.1:0-7363 GCA_964577155.1 uncultured Thermomicrobiales bacterium
TCGGCGATGCAGGCGTGTCCTTCCGGGAGTCACTGGCCTTGTTCGGCTACCCGGTCTCTCCGGCCACGGTCGAGAGGAACGCCGACGGTGACACGGTGCTGACGCAATGGTTCGAGCGGGCCCGTTTCGAGCTGCACGGTGACAAAGTGCTACTGGGCCGGCTCGGCGCGGAGGTCAACGCTAGCGATGGGCACTTCGCGATCCGGGTACAGCTCGAGTTTGAACGGGCGATGCAGCTGGCCTTCGACGACCACGAGTCGCACGGCAACATCGCGAGCGTCCAGGTTCCAGGTATCGGCGAGTGGTCCTACATCATTGGGCAGGCCAATCCCGACACCGGCGCGCCGTACACGTTCGACACGCACCAACGTATCGGCAGCGTCACGAAGACGTTCACCGGTACGCTGGTCTTGCAGCTCGTCGACCAGGGTTTGCTCGACCTTGACGCGACCGTCGACCAGTGGTTCGAGGGCGTGCCCAATGGCGACCGCATTACGGTGCGGATGCTGCTGAACATGACCAGCGGTCTGGCCGACTTCACCGTTGATCAGACCTGGTTGGAAGCGCTCTTCGCGGACCCCTACAAGGTCTGGATGCCGGAAGAGCTGGTTGACTGGGTCAAGGGCCAACCCGTACTCTTCGAGCCTGGAGAGGGATGGAACTATTCCAACCCGGGCACCATCATGCTGGGCCTCATCATCGAGGATGTGACCGGCCAGCCGATCCGCACCGTCCTGCAAGAGCAGGTGCTCGATCCACTCGGCATGGACAACACGAGCTTCCCAGAGAATGACGACACCTCGGTTCCGGAGGCGTATGCACGGGGCATGACCCGCGACTTGTTCACCGGTGAGCAGTGGGACACCACCAACTGGAACCCCTCGTGGGGCTGGACGGCCGGTCAGCTGATTTCAACGCTGGAGGATCTGCAGATCTGGGCGCGAGCCTTGGGCACGGGCGAACTGCTGAGCGCCGAACTGGTGGTCGAGCGCGACACCTGGGTGCCGGTCTTTCCGAACTACTCGTACGGGCTGGGAATCGCCCACTTCGACGGCTGGCTCGGCCACAATGGCGCGATACCCGGCTACAACAGCGACAACTGGTACCGGACGGACCTGGACGCGACGATCCTCGTGTTTGCCAACTCAGAAACGTTCAACGAGGCGGGCACCTCGCTTCCGGCGGACGCCGTCTTCAACGGGATCAGAACGATCCTGAACCGTGAGTATCCGCTGCCCCAGACCGCACCATAGCCCACTACTTGATGGTGGGCCATGGAAGGCGGGCTCACAGATGCGGGGACCAGTCCTGGGATCTCCGAGTCGGCGACGACTCGACCCGGCCGCCAACGTTATCCAGCGCGGGTGCCGTCAAGCGGGACAGGTTTCGAGCTGCCCCTCTGAGGCGTCGTTGCCCAGCGGACCTAGCCTAGTGCAGCACTTCAACATGCGTCCCGGATTGCGCCTGCGCATCCAGACGCGGAAGGAGACGAGGAACAAGATCATGAAGACCACGTTGAAACCATTCATAGGCCACCTTGTTGCGCTGGTCGCGCTTCTACTGACGGCGCTTACCATGCCGAGTGTCGCCGCGGCACAGCCCGACGAGACGTGTGAAGAGTTTCCCGAAACAGTTCAGGAGACCTGTGGCCGCTTCTTGACCTACTGGGAGCACAACGGCGGGTTACCGGTCTTCGGCATGCCGGTCACTGCTGCGTTTAGCGAGCTGAGCTCCGACACGCTCACCGAGCACGAGGTGCAGTACTACGAGCGCGAGCGCTTCGAGTACCACCCGGAGAACGAAGGCACGCCCTACGTCATCTTGCTGGGCCGGCTGGGCGTCGATGTTCTGACCGCCAGCGGCACTGACTGGATGACGTTGCCGAAGGCCAACCCGAGTGAGGATCACTACATGGCCGTGACCGGCCAGGCTATTGCGCCGGAGTTCTGGGGCTACTGGTCAAGCCACGGCCTTGACTTCGGGGACGTGAGCGTTTCCTTCCGCGAATCACTGGCCTTGTTCGGCTACCCGGTGACGCCGGCCCAGATCGAGACCAACGTCGACGGCGACACGGTGCTGACACAATGGTACGAGCGTGCCCGCTTCGAGCTGCACGGCGACACCGTGCTGCTGGGCCGGCTGGGCGCGGAGACCAACGATAGCAGCACCGGCTTGGCAATTCGGGTGCGGACCGAGCTGGCAGCGGCGTTCCGGATGGCGTTCGAATCCTACGAATCGGAGGGGTTGCTGGCGGGATTGTCGTCGCCGCAGCTTGGCGATTGGGTCTTTAATACCGGCGTCGCCGACCCGGACGACGCTGTGCCGTATACCGGCGGCACGTACCAGCGGATCGGCAGCGTCACCAAGACCTTCACCACAACGCTGATCCTGCAGCTAGCAGACCAGGGTCTTTTGGGTCTCGACGACACCATCGCCCAATGGTTTGACGGCGTCACCTATGGTGATCGGATCACGGTGCGCATGCTGGCCAATATGACCAGCGGCATCGCCAATTACACCGACGATGAGGAGTTCGTGCGGATATTCTATGCCGATCCGCACAGGATCTGGCAGCCGCAGGAGCTGGTGGACTATGCCATTGGCCTTCCGCCGAGCTTTGAGCCGGGTACGGATTGGGAGTACTCTAACTCCAACACGGTCATGCTCGGGCTCATCATCGAAGCCGTCACCGGTCAAGACATCAGCAGCGTGCTGCAAGAGCAGATTCTCGACCCGCTCAGGCTCGTCCACACCAGCTTCCCTGCTAACGACGATGACTCGATACCTGCGCCGTATGCGCGCGGCCGCACGACACAAGGGCAACCGGATGGGCAAACCACTGACGCGACGAACTGGAACCCGTCCTGGGGTTGGACGGCCGGGCAGATGATCTCGACCTTTGATGATCTGCTCATCTGGGCGCGCGCGCTGGGAACCGGTGCGCTGTTGAGCGAAGCGGCCTTCGCAGCGCGAACCGATTGGGTAACATTGCCACCCAACACACCCGAGTCTGCCTATGGCTTTGGCGTCGGTATCAGACATGGTTGGATCGGCCACGAAGGTGAGCTGCCGGGCTACAACGCAATGGTTGGCTACCGGCCGGACTTGGAGATGGCGCTGGTCGTTGTCACCAACTCCGATATCAACGCAGATAGCGGCCAGTCTCCGGTAACCACGGTGTTCGAGAGCTGGACAACGATTATCAACCGCGAGTACCCACTGCCGCTGACCGATGCGTAGCTGCACCTGAAGGGAACCCAACATGGAGCATCATGCCGACCGCGCTGGCAGCTACCCGAGAATCCCTCGCTCGCCCGCCGTATCTGGGAAGGCTAGATCTGCCCGGTCGACCCGGTTAGACTGAACTCATTCGATTGATTCAGCTGTCTGGTACAGTCACCGGTATCGCACGAAGAGTAACTGGCCGCATACATGCTGTCGCGTTATCGCTCAGGCTGCGAGGTGTTATCGTTGTGATCATCTCGAGACGGAATAGCAACTGATGCGCCAAAATCTTTCAATCCATCCAACCCGCTACCAGCCGGTGATTGCAGGGCGCGACCGCGATCAGGAGCTGCTCAGGGGATTGTTGGCTGGAACCATCGAAGGCAACGGCGTCTCGGTGTTGATCAGCGGCGAAGCCGGCATTGGTAAGACGACGCTGGTTCGCTGGCTGATCGGCGAGGCAGATCGCCAGGGATTGCTGACCCTCGCTGGCTCCTGCTTCGACCAGTCAACAACGCAACCTTATGGTCCCTGGAACGACCTCTTCTCCAGCTACACGCCAACTGGCCACCTCCCAGCCACCGTCCCGGTACTGCTCCAGAACCCCGATACCTCCACCTCCATCAGCCAGGCAACCCTCTTCGAACGCACCCGGGCTTTCATTGCCGCATTCGCCTCCAGCCAGCCCGTTCTGCTCGTGCTGGAAGATCTGCACTGGAGCGATCCAGCCAGCCTGGAGTTGCTCCGGTACCTCGCCCGCCAGATCCGCAACCTGCCGGTGCTGCTGGCGCTCACCTACCGGGACGACGAGCTAACCCGTGAACACGAGCTGTTCACGATCATCCCACACCTGATTCGGGAGGCAGGGGTTGAACGGCTGGAGTTGCAACGGCTGGATGCTATCGCGATGAACGACCTGCTGGCACACTTCGACCTTCCTCCAGCTGACTCGCAGCGTCTGGCCGGGTACCTGCTCGAACGGACCGGCGGCAACCCGCTCTTCACCAACGAGATCCTGCGATCACTCCTCCTGGACGGAATACTCCAGAACGCGACAACCGGCGCAACTCTCGGTGAACTCAACCCAACCCGAGTGCCGCCACTGCTCAATCAGCTGATCGACCAGCGGCTCCACCGGCTTGACGAAGAGACGCAGCAAGCCCTGCAAATCGCCGCCGTCATCGGCAACGACGTGCCGATCGACCTCTGGCAAACGCTGCTGCCGACAGAACCGGCAACGGTATCAGGCATGGTGGAGCAGGTGACGGCTGCCCGTGTGCTCGATGAATCAGCCGACCGGCGCGGGCTGCAGTTCGTCCACGCGCTGGTGCGGGACGCAATCTATGACAACATCCCGCTCATCCGGCGGCGGGAGTTGCACCGGCAGGTTGCTGATGTCCTGATCCAGCAGCAAAACCCGGACTTGGACACTGTCGCCGGTCACCTCCAGCAGGCAGGCGATGACCGTGCCCTGGAGTGGCTGGTGCGAGCGGGAATACGCGCGAACTCCTCAGCAGCGTTTATGACCGCGGCCGATCGTTATCTGAAGGCTGCGGAATTACTTGAAGGTGACGCAACCCGGGCAGTCCAGCGCGGCTGGCTCATCCGGCTCGCTGGCTCGTTGCTTCGCTACGCCGACCGCCAGCGTTCGCTGGAGTTGATCGAGCAGGCGGGCAACATTGCCAGAGCAACCGGCGACGAGGTGCTGGCCGCCTACTCGCTCTACCACCGGGGCATCATCCTCTGCCATCGAGGCCAGATAGGCGAAGGACTGCCGCTGCTGATGCGCGTCGTCGAAGAGCTTGAGATCCTTATTGAAAAACACCAGCTCCCGGCAGATAGAAATCTAGGAGACCTTGCCATCCGATCACTGGTTCCCGATCTGGATCCTGATCAACGAGAAGAGACGCCACGGCCGGTTGCCCCGGATGGCGGCCCGTTGCCAGTAATCCAACGAGGCCTTGTCATCAACTGGCTCAGCATTTCTGGACGTTACACTGATGTGGTCGCTATGGGCGAGGACTGGCTCAGACGAATCGAGTCAGTACGGGCCATAGCAGGCAACAAATACAACCAACCAGGACCTGCTATGGCCTGTCATCTTGGGCTAGGAAATGCGTATGCCAGGCTGGGGCGCTCCGATGATGGTCGCGAGCAGATCCGAATTTCCAGGATGTCGGGAGAATCCTCGGGCGACTACTGGCTGGTGGTGCTCACCCTCAATTTCGAACTGACGAAAATTCACCTGCCATTTCACACCGATAACCTCAATGAGCGATCCCGTCTGCTGTCGGAGGCTGACCGCATCTGGGAACGGCTGACCTCCCTGTCGACGCGGATGACCGACCGGTCACCGCTTGGCAGTTTGATCGATGTGCTTGAAGGTCGCTGGTCCGACGCGATTCCGAACTTCGAGGAATCGCGCCAGTGGGAACAACTGAACCAGGCGGATGTTGGCTCTTTCTACCTGGGACAACTGGCTCGCTGTCAGGGGTTCCCCGATCGTGCGATGGACTTTATCTATGAGGTGCTGCCAGATGGACCAGCCACGAAGCCAGGCAGCGTCGCGTTCATGCCAGCCGACGCAACTCAGCGACTGGCAATCGAACTCACACTTGATGCCGGTGACCTCGACGCCACCATGTTGTGGCTGGATAGCCATAAGCATTGGCTCAGTTGGAGCGGCGCGGTCGTTGGCCAGGCTGAGTACAACGTGCTGCTCGCACGCTTCCACCTGCTGCAGGAGTCGTTCGACACAGCCCGGGAATATGCGGATCGAGCGCTGCAACTCGCCAGCAATCCCCGACAGCCGCTGGCGATTATCGCCGCCGAACGGATGCTCGGCGAGCTGGCCACTATTGATCGGCGATTTGAAGATGCAACGGCGCACTTTACCCGGTCTGCCGAACTGGCGACGCGCTGCGCTGCCCCGTTTGAACGCGCACAAACCCTTCTCCCCTGGGCTGAGCTTTGCCGCCAGATCGGCGATCTCAAGTCAGCAAGAAAACTGACACGCGAGATCAGAGAGATCTGCGAGCCACTCGAAGCGGCGCTTGTGCTTGACCGGGTGGACATCCTCGATCAGCAACTTCGCCAGGCGAAAGGTCATCATCCGTCCGGGCTAACAAAACGGGAAGTCGAAGTCATCCAGCTAGCCGCTGGCGGGCTAACCAACGCGGGGATCGGCGAAGCGCTCTTTATCAGCCCGCGAACCGTCAGCCAGCACCTTGGCTCTATTTACCACAAGCTCGGTGTCAGCAATCGAGCCGCTGCCGTTGCCCGCTGGGCGGAACTCAACGCTGGCTAACGATCGGCTGCCCACCTCGCGCCCGATCTTCTTCCAACACACCGCTTTTGGCGTCATTCGCAAGGTGTCTGACCAGCTAGCCGCCGGATTGGTCAGAGCGAAATGGTTGACCTCATGGATGGTCACTTCGAGAGGTTGACAACGGCTGTCCTGCCAGTCCATGATAGGTTTACCTGATTGTGTTTATGTCGAAAGTCATACCGTATGGTGGCCACGACCCCGTTCGGTTCCCGTCAGCCTATCGTCGGCCGTGAGCGAGAGCAGGAATTTCTCCGTGCCTGCCTCGCTGAGGCAATCGAAGGTCACGGGGGACTGGTCCTCGTCAGTGGCGAGGCTGGCATCGGCAAGACGACGTTGCTCCGTGACCTCATCCAGCAGGCCGAGCAGCAAGGAGCAGTTAGCCTCAGCGGCAACTGCTACGACATGATGATCACTCCGCCGTATGGACCCTGGAGCGAGGTAGTTCGCGGTTACGTTCCGGAAGCAGACTGGCCACTTGCCCCCGTCTGGCTAGACGTTCCGGGAGATGCCACGATCTCCGGTAGTCAGCCGACGCTCTTCGAAGAAGTTCAGTGTTTCTTCAGCCAGATTGCCGAGCGCCAGCCAGTCAGCATCGTGCTGGAAGACCTTCACTGGGCTGACCCGGCCAGCCTGGATCTACTGCGGTATCTCGGTCGTCAGTTGAGCGACAAACGCATCCTCCTGACCGTCACCTACCGGGATGATGAAGTTACCCGCAAGCACATCCTCTATCAGCTGACGCCGATCCTCGTCCGCGAGAGCCAGGCGCACCGGCTCCACCTTAGTCGACTCGACCGCGAGGCGATCATG
>CAZNYB010000137.1:0-7187 GCA_964577155.1 uncultured Thermomicrobiales bacterium
GCATCGGCATCTGCCCAGGCGCGACCAGTGCCAGCCATCTCGTCCAGCACCGCGTTGATGTGGCGTTTTGTTGCTACCAGTGTCAAAGACGACTTGCCAGCAAGCTGCGCCGCGAGGTCGTCAACGACGCTATCGAGTTCATCCGCTGGCACAACCTTGTTCAAGAACCCGAGTTGCAGGGCTTCTTCAGCTGAGAACGGCCGGCAGGTCAGGACCAACTCACGGGTCATCGCCGGTCCGATCTCACGGACCAGGCGGGGAATACCACCCCAGGCGAGCGGGATACCGAGATCAACCTCCGGGATCGAGAAATTCGTGCCAGCAGCGGCTATTCGCATATCGCAGGCAGACGCCAGCACAAGCGCACCGCCGATGCAATGACCGTGAATTCTGGCAATCGTGATAGCCCGCATCGCATCTAGCGCCGCCGCCATCTGACGCCCCATGTCGGACCGGTCATGCAATGTCCAGCCCTCATCGGGTTGACTGCCAAACCCCGATACGTCTGCGCCAGCAGAGAAAGCCCGACCGTTGCCGGAGACGACAACGACCTTGATCTGCGGCTGCTGGTCAAACCAGCGGGCGGCTTCAATCAGTTCGCCTAGCACCTGGCCGCTCAGGGCATTGAGCTTGTCAGGCCGGTTCAGCCTCAGATCACCTCGTGCTCCATCAAGTGTGACTTCGATTGTCTCGTAGCTCATTCGTTCATATCTCCGTTCGTCTAGGTACCTCACAGGTAGTATCAGCTAACCAGCCATAGTTATCCAATAGCAATTGCTCTGAAGTTCTTGAATCAGTAGCCGATATCTACCCATGTGTCGCGCGTTTGATAACAGGTGCTACTATCTGCCAGCGACAATCTTCTAAACACTGTGAAATGAGTAATGCCAGTGACGACAACGACATACCTGACACCGCCGACGCTAGACGACATCATCGCCGCCCGCGAAGTTGTCTATCAGTACCTGAAACCAACCCCGGTGCTACGGCCACCGGCGCTATCGGCTGATCTTGGATTTGATGTTGTCCTGAAGTGTGAGAATCTGCAACCGATGGGTGCGTTCAAGATACGCGGCGGGGTCTACTTCATGAGCCGGATGACTGACGAAGAGCGCTCACGGGGAGTCGTCACCGCATCTTCCGGCAATCACGGCTTATCCATTGCCTACGCTGCCGAATTATTCGGCGTACCGGCGGTCATCATCCTGCCGGAGAACCCGAACCCGGTAAAGAAAGCGGCCATCGAACGCATGGGCGCAACCGTGATCGAGGTGTCGACTGAAGGTGATGGATTAATGCAGGCTGCGGAGGAATATGCGGAAGAACACAACATGTTTTTCGTTCACCCTATCCAGAATGCACTGCTCTACCACGCAGTCGGTTCCTATGCGCTCGAACTGATCGAAGAGGAACCGGAACTGGATGTCGTGATCGTTCCGGTCGGTGGAGGCTCAGGTGTCTGTTCGACCGCGACGGTCTTCAAGTCGATGCGCCCGCAGACGAAGATCATCGCTGCGCAATCCAGAAACAAACCGGCTGTCTTCGAGGCCTTCCACCGCAGGCAAATCATGCGGGTGCCTGGCGAATACACCCGGGCAGAAGGGCTGGCCACTGACACCGCCTACGAGCTTCCGTTCGGCATCATGCAGGAACTGGTTGATGATGTGGTGCTGGTCGACGATGAGGATCTCCGGCAAGCCATGCTGACGCTTCTGGAGCAGGCTCATATCGCGGCCGAACCATCTGGCGCAGCCGCTCTCGCGGCCGCCTGCAACATGAAAGATGAGCTAACTGGCCAAAAGGTCGGCATTGTCATCAGTGGCGGCAATGTGCCACTTGAGACGCTGAAATCAGCCCTGACTGATGCTCCATGGTGATCGTCCAGCGTTATATCATTAGAAGACTGCGTCATTTCAAACAACCAGAGACCTCCAGGAGCAACCATGACAACAACGCAGCAAGCAACAATCCACGATCTTGAAAACATTCCCGATAGTGCCTGCCGGCACGAGCTGATTCGAGGGGAGATCGTCGAGATGCCTCCATCAGGCGGAGAGCATGGTGAGATTGGTATGGCGATCGGATCCAGTCTCATGGCGCATGTAAAGTCGAATCAGCTTGGCAAAGTATACGGGGCAGACACCGGATTTATCGTAGAACGTGACCCAGACACCGTACTCGCTCCAGACGCTGCATTCGTTCGAGCCGGACGGCTTCCGTCACGGGAAGCACGACGCGGAATCATGCCGGTTGTCCCTGACCTGGCGGTCGAAGTTATCTCTCCATCGGATCGGGTGACTCAGATAACAGACAAAGTCATGCTCTATTTAAAACATGGCGTCGAGTTGGTCTGGTTAGTGCATCCGGGGCAGCGGATCGTCACCGTCTATACTCCCGATCTAGTTGCCCGTACCCTCACCGAGTCGGGCACACTCGACGGCGGTGATGTGCTGCCCGGATTTCAGCTACTGGTTTCCGAGATCTTCGAGGAGTAAAGCGTTCATAGTGACGTTCAGAATGATTCCAATCTAACGTTTGCTACTATTTTCGCAACCACGGCAATATATGAACTGGAGAATGGCAGGAGCAGTCATGGCAACAACCCAGCTAGCAACAATCCAGGATCTTGAAAATATCCCAGATAGTGCCTGCCGGCATGAGTTGATCCGAGGGAAGATCGTCGAGATGCCTCCAGCAGGCGGAGAGCATGGGGCGATTGGTATGCGCATTGGAATTTCACTAGGGGTACATATCAGGGACCGAAATCTCGGTCTCCTGTTCAACGCTGATACAGGATTTATCATCCAGCATGATCCGGATACCGTTCTCGCACCAGACGTTGCATTTATCTTCAAACACCGGCTTCCACCCCGAGATGAACGCAAAGGATTTATGCCGGTTGTACCGGATCTGGTAGTTGAGGTGATCTCGCCTTCGGACCGTATCGCACGCGTCATGGACAAAGTTTCAATGTATCTGAACAATGGTGTACAGGCAGTTTGGCTGGTGTTTCCCGACCAGCGCATCGTCACGATTCACACCCCGGACAAAATAGCTCGAACGTACGATGAAGAAGATATGCTCGACGGCGGTGATGTGCTGCCTGGATTCCAGCTACCGGTTGCCGAGATCTTCGAAGAATGATCAGACAAGGCACTCACCGTCACGAGCCACGATTTTCCCATTCTTAACGACCAGCCAGCGCGGTGGACGCTCGATGACGGCTTCGACATGTGTCTCGCCGTCGACGACGACAAAATCAGCTTTGCAGCCTGGCGCTAGGCCATATTCCGTATCGCCCACTACCTTCGCGCTCCCATAGGTGGCGATATCCAGCACCATCTCGATCTCATCGTCGCGTCGCAAATTGTTTCGATAGGCGATGATAAAGGCCCGCAGCAGCATGTCCGGCATATTGAGCGGTCCCCAGGCGTCACGAATACCATCGTTGCCGGTGCAGAGCGAGACTCCGGCTTCATAGAGCCGTTTGACCGCAGGAGCCGGTCCCAACCCGCCCGGTCCATGGCTCATGATGGTAATCCGGTTCTCGATCAGCAGCTCAATCAGCCGTTCGAGATAGGCTTCATCGATGGACCCAAGACAGAGCGCGTGGCTGATGACCACCCGTCCCTGCCAGCCGAGCGCCTTGGTTCGCTCCGCAATGAGTTCGACCGAGAAAGCGCCGAGCGTCCCCGGCTCATGCAGGTGGATATCCACATCGACATCATACTTTTCTGCCAGATGGAAAACGGTATCAAGGTGCTTCGCCGGATCACGGTCGATTGACGACGGGTCTAACCCGCCGACGACCTCGGCTCCATTACGCAGCGCATCTTCCATTAGCTCGACGGTGCCCGAACGCACGAGCATGCCGCTCTGCGGGAAGGCAACCGTCTGAATCGTCAGGCTATCTTTAAAATCATCCTGTGTTTGCAGCACCCCTTCGAATCCAGATAGACCAATATCAGTATCGATATCAATAAAGGTGCGGATGTGCGTCGTTCCGGTGGCGATTGCCAGCCTCGCGTGCCTGCTTGACTGCTGATGCGCATCAATACCGCGTTCAACCCTCAACCGGCGCTCATTGTCGATCTTGTCGACCAGCGTTGGACCGACCTCGTTCCGGTACCAACCCATGCCGATCAGGGTCTTGTCCATATGGGTATGGGCGTCGACGAAACCGGGAAAGAGCAGCCGGTTCCCGCCATCGATCACATTTTCGTCAGTCGGTTTCTCCAGGAGATTTGAGCCAATCGCCTGAATCCGGTCGCCAGGGATCCGGATATCAACCAGTTCACCGTCTATCTGGCGCACATTCTTGAGCAATAAACTGGAACTCATTGGCACCTCCCCAGCCTGATTCGACTCCCGGTAGCCATCGTTTTCAGTGTCGCGCCAGAATCCGGTCCGCGCAGCGCAACGCCATTGCGCCTATTGTCGACGTTGGGTTTACCGAGCCACCAGTGACAAACGACGACCCGTCACAGATGTAAAGTTTTGGCACGTCCCAGGCCTGGTGGTCGCTGTCGGTGACTGAAGTCTCCGGATCACTGCCCATCCGGCAGGTTCCCAGCAGATGCCAGGCCGGGTTTGGGTCCGAGATCTTGCTGTTGATCCCAATTGCGCCAGCAGCATCGGCCAGATCTTGCGCCCGCTCTATCCCGAATGCCGCGATCCGGCGATCATTCTCATGCAGTTCCCACTGGACCTTGACGCCAGGTAAACCACTGGAGTCAAGATGATCCGGATCGAGTTCGACGCGGTTGTCATAGACCGGCAAATCTTCGGTCTGGACGCTAAACCAGAGTTCGTGGTTAAAGTGTTTCGCGAACGCGTCGCGGTGAGCCTCGCCCCAGGCCAACCCCAGCGCTGCCGGAGCCGGCGTCAACCCCCGGCCAATCTGAAAGGTAAACCCGTTGACAAATCCGCGATGGACATCGGTATCATAGAATTCCTGGCTCAGTATTGGAGCGCCGTATGCGCCAGCGTAGCTATCAATCGCCTCATCGAAGATGATCGTGTTTTCAGCGTAGGCGTGGTGCATCAGGTAGCGGCCGACAAGCCCGGAACCATTCGCCAGACCATTCGGTTGTTTACCAGTTGCTGACAGGAGAAGTAGCCGCGGAGTGCCTAATCCGTTGGCGCTGAGCACAACAATCTCGGCACGCTGATGGACGCGCTCTCCAGTCCGGAGATTGATGTAGATAGCGCCGTTGGCCCGACCTTGTTCGTCGACGGTAATCTCTTCAACGCGGGAATCAGCCCGAAGCTCTACCCCGTTTTTAATCGCCTTTGGCCAGTAGGTCCAGACCATCATGCCAAGTGAGCCGCGCGGACAGCCGTTGCGACAGGCAGCGCACTGGTTGCAGGCAACCCGACCGTCGTAGTCCTCGGTGATAATCGCGTTGTCAGCCGGCCACCAGTGCCAGCCAAGACGTTCAAACCCTTCCGCTATTCGCTTGCCATGGGTACCGAACGGCAACGGCGGAGTCTGCCTTGGCCTACGTGCTGGATTTCCCGGATCGCCGCTGATACCACTGATTCCGATCTCCAGATCATTGATCTCGTAATATAGCTCGAGATCTTCATAGCTGATCGGCCAGTCAACCGAACCTTCCAGACCATGCTCGGTGCCTTTCCGGAAATCAACCGGTTTCATCCGCGGCCAGTGCGCGTTGTAGTGAGTTGTGCTGCCGCCAACGGCGTTGTAGATCATCGGGTTTACCCTGCTCGCCTCGACCGGGTAATCTGCTTGCGCCTGACGCTGAGCCGGGCTGCGATTCCAACTTCGCTGGAGTTCGAATTCGTATTCGTTGCTGTAGTGGGGGTGATCGCCAGGCAACACCCAGGGACCCTGTTCGAGGCAGACAACCCGCACACCACGGTCGCTCAGCCGTTTGGCAATTGCTGCGCCAGCGGCTCCGGCTCCAATAATGAGCACCTCTGTCGGGAGTGGATTCACGATATCCCCCTTCTAATCGAGATCCAGCATCGACAGATCGACCCGCCTGACATCCTCAGTCCTGATGTAGGTACCAGATGCCTGGCGAGGGAACTGCAACGGATCATCGGGATCCCACGGCTCAATGATGTGCGCGTAGCCTTCTGGCAATGGCGCGCCGTGGTAACCCGGCGTGAGATCTCGCTGAATCGCATCGATCGTCTCCTGCCGGGAGTAGTACCCGTAGACCGCCAGGCTCCACAGCGCCCCAAATTCACGAGGTTGCTCCCGCTCGAAAGATCTTAAGGCACCCAGGTCGACACCAGCTGAAAATCTGTCGAGGATAGCTTTCAAGCCGTCAGCGTCCAGGCCTGGATAGGCTGCGCGTTTCTCCGAAGCAGGCTGGATGCGTTTGAGAAAAAATTCGTCAATGATCCCGGTGTCAGAGGGAAGCGGGAAACTGCCTGCAGGCGGCAGCAAGAGATCCAGTATATTGCCAAGCGTTTCGCGCTCTACCGTGCTAAGCTCCCAGCGTTTTCCAGTCATCTGGCTACCCCATTTCGTTGCTGCAATATAGCATGGAGAGCGCAGATCCAGAGATCGAAGGGAAGGACGTCCGTGACCGCAATACTCAGTCAGATCGACCACCGGCCATATCCCCCGCCTGATGGTCCCTGGGTCGCGGGACAGCACTGGGACGACCTGCTCTTCGCGCACTGGCCGCTGCCTGTGGAGAAGCTACATTATCTTGTGCCCGCACCTCTTGAGATTGACACCTTCGATGGTGAAGCCTGGATCAGCGCAGTGCCATTCGCGATGGCCAACGTCCGTGCTCGTCACATGCCACCCTTCCCGGGATTTTCCCGATTTCCAGAGCTCAATCTACGTACTTATGTCACCTTGAACGACGGCCCGGGAGTCTTTTTCTTCAGCCTCGACTGTTCCAACCGGCTGATGGTCGCTGCAGCGCGGCGGTTGTTCTCCCTGCCCTATTATCAGGCAACGATGGGAATCAGCATCGAGAACGGTCGTTATGAATTTCGGTCGATCCGAACGCATGCCGGCGCGCCGTCAGCGTTGTTTCGCGCTAGCTATGAACCATGCGGTCAGACTGCGGCAGCGGAACCGGACACACTCAACTACTGGCTCACCGAACGCTACCGGCTCTATGCCCGGCGGCCCGACGGCGTAATCATGGTGACCGAAGTGCATCACCCGGCCTGGCAACTCCAATCCGTTCAGGCGG
>CAZNYB010000138.1:0-7103 GCA_964577155.1 uncultured Thermomicrobiales bacterium
GTGCGCCGTAGGTGACGCCACTTAAACCGGAGGAGGACTCGTAGTACCAGAGCGCGCCGGTAGCATCGCCGAGCAGGAGATCCGGGATGCCGGTGTTGCGCAGGTCAGCGAAGGCTGGCGCGACGTAGGTGCTGTTGTTGGGGTTTGCCAGACCGAATGGGTAGTTAATCGGGGCGTCGTAGGCGTGGATGTCGATCGGCTGGAGGTTGAAGACAATGTGGATGAGGCTTTCCCCGGAACCGGGTTGGTAGGTGTACGGGGCGTACCAGTCATAGGTCGTCAGGCCAGTTGCAAAACTCCCGCCACCGGCTCCCGCACAGTTGTGATGTTGGGCGACACACGAGGAAGCGCCCGCGCCACCACCGTATCCGCCGCCGCCCGCGGCATAGAAGAAGCTACCAGATTGTCCTTCTGCTCCGGCGCCGTTGGTTCCGACCTTCGGATCGCCGTTTCGCCAGGTGGAGTCTCCTCCGCCGTTTCCACCGCCCTGGCCGCCGAAACCATCCTCTCCATTGGCAGAGCCGTTAGGAGAAGCGCCTCCCTTGCCAGGACTGCTCTCGCTCCCACCATGAGCCGTGCCATCATGGACGCTGAGGCTCTGGCCGGGACCGTAGGTCGACTGGCTAGACACCGCGTTCGCGTACCCACCATGCCCGCCACCTTGACCGTTGGCAAATTCAACTGCTTCGCTGCCGCCTCCACCGCCACCGGCGATAAGCAGAAGATTATCCAGCGTAAATCCGCTGGCTTCCGAGGCGAGGATCGTCGACGCTCCACCACCGCCGAAATCTGAACCCGAAACGTCATTCTTGCAACATTCGCCGAAGTAAAAGTAGAGGGTCGTCGTCCCGTAGCGGGACGAGTAGTCATTGATCGTCATGATCGTCTGGGCGAAACCACCATTGCCGCCACCACCGCCACTTTGTAACCCATTCGAATCTCCCTCGCCGGCCTGGCCGCCCCAGGCCTGCAGCCACATCGTCGTGTCGGCAGTGATCTCTTTGTTGACCTGCTGCGCCAGTGGCAGGAGATCTGCCGACAGGTCAATTGAAGTAAGATCGGCGATCGACTTCAGATTACACCGGACGATGAGGTTGTCGTCAGCCGACGTACAGGTTGCGTAGAGGTTATCAGCCGATGTCGCGGCCAGCACGGCCTCGCTCTCGACCGCTTCCTGTGCTCCGACGAACCCGCCGCTCAGGCTTAAGAGGAGCACCGATACCAGCAGCGGAATGCTGCACCTTCTCAATCGATCGAACATCGTCGTTGCCTTCCAATCTCGTCGTCTCATCAATTCTCGTTGCCTCCGAGCGGCTCGACGAAGGCGCAGCTGTGGAACTCGACACCGTCGGAGGTCACGCCTGCGACACAGAGTTCTTTTCCGTCATCGACCTCAGTCATGATCGCCTCAACATCAGCGTTGGCGAAGACCAGGGTGCGATCGAGATAGCCATCACCGTTCAGATCGCCGAGCGCCGTTCCCCAGAAGTTCTGGGTGACTTGAGCCAGTTCGTTGCCGCTCCAGTCCTCCAACGAGATCATGTCCCGGTTGACCTGGCTGGCGTCGAAGGTCTCACTGCCGTAGACCACGGTCGTGACCTGCTGCTCGGCCAGATCGTCGAGTGAAATAGCTATTGCAGGCGCAGCATCGAAGGACAAGACCGGCTCATCAGCAACCGATCCGGCTGTTGCTGGGCCGGTGTTCGCGTAGTAGTAGAGCGCGCCACCTGATGCGCCGACCCAGAGATCGAGCAGTCCATCGCCGTTGACATCGGCCGTCGTCGGTCTGGCGTGCGCCGAGGCCAGCTTCCTCACCCCGTCGGGGTTCGCAACGGTCCGGCCAAAGGATGGGTTTGTCGCGCTGCCCTCATTGATCTGGTACCAGGTGCTGCCGCCACCAGCGCCGATGAAGAGATCGAGGTCGCCATCCCCGTCGTTGTCGACGAAGGCTGGCGCGGCCGCATAGGTCCCATTGGGGAACTGATAGATTCCGAACGGATTGATCTGTGGCGCAGCGAACGCCGGATCCTCTGCTGTCCCGGTGTTCTCGAAGAAGGTGACCGGTCCGGACTGCCCGCCGGAGTCGAGAGTAAGGCCGACGAAGAGATCCTGATCGCCATCACTGTCAATATCCGCAAAGGTCGGAGCTGCGTTCGTTGGCGGGCCAGTGACGCCCTGGAAACTGAAGGTGCCGAAGGCGATGTGGAAGGGATTGGCCACTGCCGAAGCGAAGGCAGGACTCGTGGCCGTCCCGGTGTTGTGGTAGTACCAGATCCTGCCGCTCTTGTCGCCGACGAAGAGGTCGAGCACACCATCGTTGTTGATATCGACAAAGGTTGGCGATGCCGCCTTGTAGCCGATCGAGTTCTCCAGACCGAGGGGATCCTTCTGAGCCTCGCTGTAGGTCGGTCCAGATGAGGATTGATAGTACCAGAGGGCGCCGCTGGAATCGCCAAGGAGGAGGTCGGGGATGCCAGTATTGCGCAGATCGCCGAAAGCTGGCGCGACGTAGGTACTGTTGTTGGGGTTTGCCAGGCCGAATGGGTAGTTGATCGGGGGATCGTAGGCCGGGAAGCCAATCGGCTGGAGGTTGAAGACGATGTGGATGAGGCTTTGTCCAGCACCCGGTTGGTAGGTTTGCGGCGCGTACCAATCGTGGATGGTCAGGCCGGCCGCGAAGCTCCCACCGCCAGCCGCGGCACAGTTGTGATGTTGGGCGTTATTGCCACACGGTGAAGCTGTTCCACCGCCGCCAAGTCCGCCGCCGCCTGCGGCGTAGTTCCAGTTCGCCTCCCCGCCAGCGCCGTTCGCGCTGACATTTGGATCGCCGTTTTGCCAGAGGGTGTAGTAATCCAGATCGTTATAGTACCCGCCGCCCCGGCCGCCGTAGCCACTCTGTCCGTCGCCCTGGCCGTCTGGTGACGTGCCCCCGCTGCCAGGGCCGTCGAAGCTTCCGCCATAAGCCGTTCCCTCACGTGTACTGAGGTTCTGGCCAGCGCCATAGGTCCACTTCGTCGTCGTCGCGTTGGCATACCCGCCATGCCCGCCATTTTGTCCATCTGCGCCTTGTATTGCATTGTTGCCGCCACCGCCGCCACCGGCGATCAGCAGCAGGTTGTCCAGCGTAAAGTCGCTGGCGTCCGTGGCCACAATTGTCGAGGCTCCACCACCGCCGTACTCCGAACCATCAACATCGTTCTTGCAACAACCACCGAGGTAGTAGTGGATAGTGGTTGTGCCGTATTTGGACTGGTAGTCGCTGATCGTCGTGATCGTCTGGGCAAAGCCGCCGTTGCCGCCATTGCCGCCGCTCCCGTTGATCGTCGATTCGCCTCTGCCACCCTGACCGCCCCAGGCCTGCAGCCACATCGTCGTGTCGGCGGTGATCGCGCTGTTGACCTGTTGGGCCAGCGGCAGAATATTCGTCACCAGGTCCAGCGAGGACTGGTTGGCGACCGCCTTCAGGTTGCACCTGATGATGAGATTGTCATCATCCGCGGTGCAGGCGGCGTAGTCGTTTTCGATCGTCGTGCCGGCCAGCGTACTCTCGCTCTTTTCCGCCGCCTGCGCGCCGGCGAACCCGCCGCTCAGGCTGACGAGGAGCATCAGAATCACGCCGAGGCTCAGGTAGCGATGCGGTATTGTTCGTGTTCTGTTTCCCATCATGTTCGTCTCCAACTCTTACTTTCGCTCGATGTTAATCAGCCGTTTACAGAAGTACTGGCTCTGGTGGCTCGGTTGTAGGGGAGAACCTCGTGTTCTCCCGGTAGAACGAATCGCGATGTGTGTCGGGAGAACACAAGGTTCTCCCCTACGAAAAGACGGCAGTACTTTTGAGAATTGATCTAGCTAGCGGCTCGCGCTGCTCAGGTAGAGTTCGCCAATCCAGAAGCTTCTCAGCGCATACCCGCTGCCACAATCTGCGTCTTCGATCAACTGGCTACCGGTTCGTCCATTCCCCTGCGCGCCTGCATAGATGCCATCGCCGCCGAGAAGGACGAAGCGTCCCGCTGATCCATCTGCCGCAGTCGACTCCTCCATCGATTGGCCTTCGAGCGAGCCATTCTCGTCCATGAAGGTCGCTATCATCGTCGTCCAGGCCGCTGTGCCCGGCATGTCGCTTTCGAGGTCGAGCGTCCCGGTCAGGACCGCTTCGACCGATCCGCCTTCAAGCGGTGGAACATTGCTCAGGTAGTTGCCTGAGCCTGTCAGGTTCTGATCGAGACAGATCTGGCTCCGCAGATCGATCCCGCTGACCGGCGTTGAGCTGTCAACCGGGTGTCCGCTAATCGACAGGCTGGCATCACTCCGTGCTGTGACTGCATCAATGAAGATGGTCTGTCCGGCGTTTCCGCGATAGCCAACCAGGACGCCGGTGATGGCGTCACTTCCCTCTTCGGGATCTATCGTCAATTGGAGATGACCTTTCCACTCGCCGCTGTCGTCGGTGATCATCAGCTCCTGGCGTGACAGCTGCTGGCCGCGGCAGTTCAAGGTGAAGGTGTCGCAGGGGCCAACCCAGCGGATGTTGGTCTCGATCGTCGCCGTGCCGGTGATGTCGCCGCTGATGGCAGCCTGGCCGGTCAGGTCCTGAATTTGAAGTCCGTTTTCGTCGATCCAGAGTTGCCCGGGGTCGCTGATCTCAGTTACGTTGATTTCGATCGAGACGCTGGATTCGTCTGATGCTGGTTCCGACTGTGCGGCCACGACCCCGCTGGTCAGGCTCACGAGGAGGACAAGAAATATGGTGGCTAGCTTGCTACGAACCTGCCAGCTGTATTGCTTCGATTGATGCATCGTACTCTTCCCTTCATATCTGCTAGATTTCCAGTTTCACCATGCGTTTACCCCGCCAGCCACCGGCTTGGTCATGGCGGCGAAGCATGTTCGAGTTCCGCGAGACTCGCGCTTGGCCCAGGTGCGGTGAAATCTCTCTCCTTGTTGCCTACGTGTTTGGTCAATTCATCTGCCTTTCTGGTGCTAAAACCCTTGCTGCACAATGACCTCGCCGGTGACGAGCGCTTGCAGGTCCGAAGAAGCCTGCCCGTAGTGTTCGTGTTGCCAGCCTTCAGCCACCTGACGGACCGCCTCCATCGACGACGCGTCGTTGCAGATACAGAATCCGGCAACGGAATCGTCTTCAGTTTCGAGCACCAGGAAGGCGACGAACCCGTCAACGGTGCTCAAGGTTGTCGCCAGCGAAAGAGCGCCTCGCCACCGATCGCGAGAAGATTTGTCAACACCCATGTCCAGAATGAACATTGATCCGTACATGTGAACTCTCTCTAAGATCTGTCGCGCGCGCTTCAGCGCCACGCAGCCACCTGGCAGGCGATCTGCCCGGATAACCGGCGATACCTGGCAACATCTGGAACCATTGTGGAGCGCGGCATTGGCGAAGTCGTCCAGAAGACTCTGGAGATTGACTCTGTATTTTTTCGAGATGAGCTATCTACAGAGGTGGACGCACTATCTACAGAGAGCGAGCAGACGTGTAATACGAAATCGTGTTCAATGCTTCCTGATTTCTCTGATCAGATAATTGCGTACGTACGCGGGCGAACACAAGGTTCGCCCCTACGAAAGTGGGCCGTGTTTGCGGTGATTTCATATAACCCGATCTCCGCACGTCAGCGCCTCAGTCTTTGGCGGGTGATCTATCAGGTCGTCTCAGAGGTGTCCGTTTCCCGGGTTGCCAGCCAGTCTGCAACCTGGGTGCGTGACCGCAGCTGGAGCTTCTGGAGAATGTGGTGAACGTGTGTGCCAACGGTGGATGGAGCGATGAAGAGCGCATCCGCAATCTGCCGGTCGGTATATCCCTCTGCCAGCAGCCGGGCGACTTCTACTTCGCGAGGTGTGAGCGAATCCGGGCTTGAAGATTGATCCGGCGTTGACTGGTCTGGGCTCTCAAGGTCTTCCAGCATAGAGTGCGCCGCTTGCACTGCACCTGAAGGTTCGAGTCCGCTACCTTCCGTCCAGACTGCCTCGAACCACGGTTCACTTCGAAGTCTGTCGACCTGCATACGAACCCATGCTTCGTCGGCAAACGGCGTCCATTCCACCAAAACGCCGAGCTGCTCGGCGATGGCTTCCGCTGCGGCCGCGAAACGAACGGCCGGTTGCGGTTGCCCTGCGTCGAACATCACTTCACTCAACACGAGCAAGTCGGAGGCGACCAGAAATTGGTCATTGACCCTGAGATGGGTATCCATTCCGTCGACGATCATGCGGACCGCCTGTTCAAGTTCTCCGTGGTCAAGACTCATTCGCCCGAGCAATACCTGAGCGGCCGCCGCTCCACGATCGTCGCCATAGTCCTGAAGTTGTTTGCTACTCTCGTCTAACAATCGGGTTGCTTCCGCGTGGCCTTCTGGAGAATCTTCGGCACGATAGATAGCGAGTCCCAGGTGCAACAGCACGCGCGCGGCGTTGTTCTCGTCCTCAAGCGTTCGGAAGATGGCAAGCGCCTCCTCTAGAGCGCGAATCGAACGCGTGTAATCGTGCTGCTCGCGATAGACAATGCCAAGCTGTTTGAGCGCCAACGCGACTGCATAGTCCTCCCCCTGTTCCCGCGCTAAGCGAAGAATCTCCTGGCTGATCCGGACGAGATCGAAGTCGCTCGAATCCTCCGACCGGTTGAAGTAAAGAGCCAGCCGTGCGGTTGCGGTCAGCGCTTGCATACGCAACTCGTCTTCACTCACCAGATCAGCGGTATGGAGCGCTTCGCGCAGCCGCCGCAGCCCTTCCCGCGTATACCCGCGCATCTCCCAGAAGCTCGACAGCGCCACCGCGAGGCGCAACTCGAGGTTGGGATCGTTCTGCCGCGCCCACTCCAGCGCCGCACGAACATTGCCCTGGTCCCGCTCCAGGCGATCAAGCCAGTTCTGTTGATCAGGGCCGCGGATGCTGGCGGCGGCGCGCTCCGCGAGATCGAGATAAAAGACGGCATGCCGGGATCGAAGGGAATCCTCAGCCTGATAACCAAGCCCTTCTCGCGCGTACTGGCGTACTGGTTCTAACAGGCGATGCCAGGCTACCCCCGCGCCGCTCTCTGTCACGACGAGAGACTTATCGGTCAATTCGGATACTATGCCGAGCATATC
>CAZNYB010000139.1:0-7061 GCA_964577155.1 uncultured Thermomicrobiales bacterium
CCAGGTCCGGTCCAGTCGCCTGGTTGGTGACGGTCACGACCCAGATGTCCCGTCCTTCGGTGCTCGTTCCGATGCTGGTAACGGTTGCCAGGTCAGGGTAGCGTTCAGCCCAGTTCTGAATCAACTCGGTCAGCAGGTCGTAGGTGTAGTAGCGGTCAGGACGCCATTCGGCAGTGGTCGCCAGATAGTGCAGCTCGGTGAAATTCGGTTGATCCATGAATACTCTATGCTCCAGACGCCTGTGTCCCTATTCAGAGACAGTTCTACGCGATAGCCGGATTCTCCGCCTCCTCGCAACATACCTACCGTGAGAATCGATCAGCGGGGCATACCCGAGGCGACGACCACTTGCAGTGTAGCCGGAGATCCGCGCATCAGCCAGATGCCGGGGTGAAGTTGATAGTTTTTCACCAACGACGATTTTGAAATGGTTCGCGGAGAATGAGTATTATCCGCAGAGTAGTGATGGTGGGGCATCCGGTTCGATAGTAAGGAGGCCGATGTCGCTGATGTCTGAGGTGACGCTACAACCTGTTACCCGTGCGAATTGGCGTCAAACTCTCGCGCTCACGGTTCACCCGCATCAGCAGCGTTTCGTTGCTGGCACGTCACCGCCTGCTGCGGTGGCACTTGCCAAGGCTTACATTCAGCCGCAAGGACTGCCAACAAAACCCTATGCCATCTATGCCGATGACGTGATGGTTGGCTACTTCAATCTCGTGTTTGACCCCGACAGCAGCGAAACCTCCTGGCTCTACCACTTCTTCATTGATCACCGCTATCAGGGACGAGGGTATGGCCGGCTGGCATTGGATGCTATCCAGACATTGTTGCGTGACAACTTTCCCCATTGCCGAAGCGTGTCACTCACGGTGCACCCGGAAAATGTCGCAGCCCAGCGGCTGTACACGCGCGCAGGATTTCGTTCTACCGGTCAGTTCCATGAGGCTGAAGGTGGGGAACCAATCTACCGATTATGTCTCGAAATTCGTCTTTAACGACCGTTTCTGAGACTACCGGCGACTGATGAAGTTGTATACGGCGCGGCAGGATTCGAGTTTATCTAAGCTGGTCGGGAACGAGCACATCTCCAAGTACTGGACTCTCGAACTCGTCAGCAAGTGCTTCCATGTATATGGTATCCCAGAGTCTCCCGCCCATCATCTTGCTCTTGCGCCGCCTGCCGATCGTTCGGAATCCCACTTTCTCATACACCTTGATTCCGGCAATGTTGTATTCAAATACACGAAGCATCACATTACACAAGCCCAGGGCCAGGAAGGCGTGGTCCAATATCAGTCGGGTAGCTTCTGTTCCGTATCCTTTGCCTCTTGCTATCGATTCGCCAATCATGATCCCCAGCTCTGCTGTGCGGTTCACGTAGTCAATGTGGATAAGCCCAACGAATCCAAGGTACTTCCAGGTCGCATTCTCATAAATGGCAAACACTTCGTCTCGATTAATAATCTTCTCAAAGGAATCACGAGCCCTCGCAACGGTCATTGGCCCCGGGAGAGATTCCCACGTTCGCATCGTGTGGTAGTCGTTATGCCATCGGTGAAATGCCTCGACATGATCCTCAGTGAATGGTCCAAGACTGACACGTTCGCCCTGAATGTTGATCACAGGTCCTCGATCATTTTCAGCCTCAGAATTCATCCTCTACCTCCAAGGACCGACTATGGTGATCGTTCAGTATTCTAAGAAGAGATGTATGCTCAGCATCGCTCGGGACCGTCCCGACCGTGTCATTGTGGATATGTCCGGTAGATGAGGCGAAGGCATCCTGCTGTTGATTCATTTTGTCCTCTGGCATGATCGAGGGCATCTGGCGCAGCAGCCACGAAGACGTGGTGCGACCATCGACGTACGTGTTCACAAGATGTTCGCAGTATCCTACGGATAATGCATGGCGTCAACGACCACTGGCGTAAATGGCACACATGCTATGCGGTGGTGATCGCTGGTGGAGGCTCGACCGGATTGATGCTGACGGACGAGTTGGCGCTGATCTATGCCAGAGCGTCTGGTTCGACGACGCAGAATTCGTTGCCTTCGGGATCTCGCATCACGATGTGGCTGCCTGGGAATTCTCGTGCGACTTGCGCGCCTAGCTCTTTCAAGCGTGCAACCTCGGCTTCCAGCGTCCCGGAAGGCCTGAGATCGAGATGCACACGATTCTTGACGACCTTGCCCTCAGGAACAGGATCGATCGCCAGCGCAGGTCCCACACCGTTCGGATCGCGTAATTTGATCCAGTCGTCGTTCCTGGCGGCTACCTCATAGCCGAGCGCAGCCATCCAGAATTTGGCTACCGGTGCTGAGTCAGTACAATCGATGACGATGACGGCGATGCTCGCTGCCACTGCTGGCCTCCTTCATATCAGCCGTAACCTGAAATGAGCGTTTCGTTTGTTTTTTAGCATAGGTCCAAAGGCGCGGAACACGTCGGCACGCTTCAAAGCACCTCGAAAACATTTGTTAGGGTGTCCTGCTCAAGGCATTGTTTCGTCACCCAATGCGTGGCGAATTAGCGAATACTCATCAGAACAGGCTGGCCGCCGCGCTGCGACGTGTTCGCGGAGAGGATAGGGATGATAGATGGCTGACTATGCGGTAGTGATCGCTGGCGGAGGTCCGACCGGGTTGATGCTGGCGGGCGAGCTGGCGCTGGCGGGCATCGATGTCGTCATCGTCGAACGACGCGCCACCCAGGATATCGATGGCTCACGTGCTGGCGGACTGCACTCCCGGACTATCGAGGTCCTCGATCAACGGGGCATTGCCGAACGATTCCTTTCCGCGGGACAAACGTACCCGACTGTCGGGTTCGCCGGGATCTCCCTGGATATCAGCGACTTCCCTACCCGACACAACTACCTGCTTGCGTTGTGGCAGAAACTCTTCGAGCCGATCCTGGCTGACTGGGTCGGCGAACTCGGGGTTCCAATCCTTCGTCGCCAGGAGGTGACTGGTTTGACCCAGGACGACACCGGCGTTGATGTCGAGCTGTCCGGCGGCCAAACGCTTCGGGCGGAGTATCTCGTCGGCTGTGATGGCGGGCGCAGCCTGGTCCGCAAGGCAGCCGGCATCGACTTCGCCGGGCTTGATCCCTCGATCAGCTGGATGATCGCGGAGACCGAGTTGGATGAGCCAGAACTCGGGATGCGTCCAGAAGGTGGCGGCATCGGGCCGGTCAACCCGGGGGAAGGCGGCGGTCCGTTCAGGGTCGTGTTAGTTGAAGAGCAGACCGACCACACCGGGGAACCGACGCTGGAGGATCTCAGCAGGGCGCTTACCGGCGCGTATGGAACGGATTTCGGGGTGCGCAATCCGACCTGGATCTCCCGTTTCAGCGATATGGCGCGACAGGCAACCTCCTACCGCAACGGCCGGGTGCTGCTCGCCGGGGATGCCGCACACGTCCATTCACCACATGGCGGCCAGGGTCTCAACACCGGTATTCAGGATGCCGTGAATCTGGGATGGAAGCTGGCCCAGGTGGTCAACACAACATCGCCCGAGATCCTCCTGGACACCTACCACGCCGAGCGACATCCGGTCGGCGCGTGGGTGCTGCACAACACGATGGCGCAAGTTGCGCTCAGCAACCCCGGCGACCGGCATCAGGCGCTCCGCGACATCATGACTGAACTGCTGGGTATGGATGAGCCACGACGGCGCATCGCGGGCATGATCTCCGGGCTGGACATTCACTACGACCTCGGCGAGGGACACCCGCTGCTCGGACGCCGCATGCCCGATCTCGACCTGGCTGCTGCCAACGGTCCGCTGCGGGTCTTCACCCTGTTGCACGAGGCCCGGCCAGTGCTCCTCAACCTTGGCGAGCCGGGCGGCTTCGATATCGCTCCGTGGGCAGATCGGGTGCAACTGATCGACGCCAGGTATGACGGTACGTGGGAACTCCCAGTCATCGGGGAGATTGCCGCGCCTGCTGCCGTGCTGATCCGGCCAGATGGCTACGTTGCCTGGGCGGGAGACCGCACGCAGGTAGGTCTGGCCGACGCGCTCACCACCTGGTTCGGATAGACGCTGCGCCGCAGGTACGGGAGTGCAAACAATGGGAGAACAGCACCGAGTTGGTATCCAGTACCTGGAAGCGGTGACGGCGCTCCTGCAGCGGGTCCGCGTCACTCACCCGACGGCAGGGCTATACGAAGCCGCCGACCTGCAGTGGTGGTGGCGTACCCCGCGCGCGACCGACGATCTCCCGCAACTCTTCTGGTTCGATAGCTCCGGTCGTCCGGAAGCGGCAGCGATTATGACCGACTGGGTTGACGGAGTCTCTCTCGAACTGATCGTCATGCCCGGCGCGACTCCTGACCGGGTTGCAGAGGTCGTCGAACGCGGGATCACTCACGCCAGTGAGGCCGGGTTCGAAGCCGTCGAGATCGAGGTCGACAGCTCCGACACGCTATTGTGCGACCTGTTGGTCGACCATGGGTTCACAGCCGGGGAAGACGGGCTGGTCGAAACCTGGCTGATTGCCGGCGCCCGGCCAGCGATCAGCCCGCTGCACGAAGGCTACCGGTTGTCCCGACGCACTGACACGTTGCAACGACCACACCACATGATCAAGCGGAGCGGACCCGGCGTCGAGACACGCCTTCGTCAGACGTCGTTGTACCGTCCCGACCTCGACCTGCTCATCCTCGACCAGGACGACAACCTCGCAGCCTACGGGCTATTCTGGTTCGATCCGACGAGCGCCACCGGCCTTGTCGAACCGATGCGCACCGAAGACCATCACCAGCGGCGGGGGCTGGCGCGCCACCTCCTCACCACCGGGGTCGACCTGCTCGCTACGGCCGGCGCTGAACGGATCAAGATCTGTTACAGACCGGATAACCCGGCAGCGAAGAATCTCTACCTCAGCGCCGGTTTCGAACCGGTCAGGCAGACGGTCATCTTCTCCGGCCCGACGAACCCGCAAACATCGTAAGTGGTCCTGCAGGTGAACCTGCTGATCTGACAGATACAGGCGACAGCCCGCCTCCCTATTCCGTACACTGAACAGAGAACGATGCAATGAGAGGGGATAGTATGCCGACCCAACGACCATTCCGCTTCGCCGCCATGGTGACCGGAGCTGATTCAGGTGAAGCGTTTCTCGACCGCGCCAGGCAGATCGATGCCTATGGCTACAGCGCACTGGCGATGGTCGACCACTTCAACCCGAACTTTTCGCCAACGCCGGGACTGACTGCCGCCGCCGTCGCCGTCCCGTCGTTGCGGGTTATCTGCACCGTCTATGACAACGATTTCCGCAACCCGGTGCTGCTGGCGAAGGAGATCGCGACGATCGACCAGCTCTCCAATGGCCGCGTTGACTTCGGTCTTGGGGCTGGCTGGCTCAAGCGGGATTACGATCAGACCGGCATCCCGTACGAACGTCCCGGGGTCCGGATCAGCCGGATGGAGGAAGCGCTCACTGTCATGAAAGGCTACTGGAGCGGTCAGCCGTTTTCCTTTAAAGGAGAGTACTACACGGTCGATAAGACCGACGGTCATCCGCCGGTGGTCCAGCAACCGCACCCGCCGGTCTATATCGGTGGAGGCGGCAAGCGAATTCTCTCGATTGCTGGCCGGGAAGCGGACATCATCGGTGTCCACATGCGATTTGGCCCGGAAGGCGCATATGGCGGGGAAAACCAGACCCACCAGGCGATGCAGGAACGCATGGACTGGATACGCGACGCCGCCGGTTCGAGATTCGACGAGATCGAATTCGCGCTGCTCGTTTTCACGGTAAAAATCACGTCGACAGTCGCTGAGCGTGACGACCTGGCCGCCAGGATCGCCGAGGCAAATGAGGTGTCAGTTGAGAATGTGCTCGCCTCCCCCTACTACCTGATCGGCAGTGAACAGCAGATCGTCGAAAACATCCTCCAGCTACGAGAGTCGTTCGGGTTCAGCCACTTCACCATCGGCGGGGGTTCGGTTGACGATGCGGCTCCAATCGTTGACCGCCTGGCCGGCCAGTAGCATGTTGCCTTCTCGCTGATCAACATCACCATTCAGGTATCGGGCAACAGATACATTAAAGGAGAAGACTGAGGTGAATCTACGATGCGCCGGTTTGGTTGGACCATTGCTGCTGAGGTCGCCCTCAACGAGTCGGGGTGTGTGCTGATGACCCGGCACAGCGACTTTACCGCGCCGTCAACCGTTTCGAATGCGGCCAGAGAGGCAATCGAGACGTACTCACGAACTGACAGAGACGCCCCATTTCCCAAACCAGACGATCTGCAAGGCTGGGAGAGAACGCAGGCGAAATTCGAGGAGGACTTCGCCGAAGCCAGTGAAGCAGTACGAAAGCAATATCAGCCCGAGATCCAGCCACGCGCCATCGGAAACGTGCCGGTCCTTGATATCAAGCCGCGCCGGTGGAAGAAAGACAACCGGGTACTCGTCTACACTCACGGCGGAGGATATACTCTCTTCAGCGCCAGGTCGTCGCTAGATTGCGCCGTTCCCGTTGCCCACGATACAGGGATGCGAGTTATCTCGGTCGATTATACGGTCGCTCCCCAGGCGAAGTGGAATGTAATCACCGACCAGGTGATCGCCGTTCTCCGGGGACTGGTACAGGAGGGGCATCCGCTTGAGTGTATGGCTATCTACGGCGATTCAGCCGGAGGCGGCCTTGCCGCTGGCACGGTGCTGAAGATGCGAGATGGCGGGCTGGGTATGCCCGCGTCAGTTGTGCTCTGGTCGCCCTGGTCCGACATCACGAACACCGGAGACACCTACGCGACACTGGCGGATGCCGACCCGGTGCTCTACTACCCCGACAATCTCAAGAATTGTGCCGATGCCTATGCGTCGCCGGATGAGCAGAAGAACCCCTACGTCTCACCGGTCTACGGTGACTACAGCAAGGGATTTCCGCCGGTGTTGATCCAGTGCGGCACGAAAGAGATCTTTCTCAGCAACGCTGTCCGGCACTACCAGGCGCTCGACACCTCCGGTATTGCCGTGAAGCTCGATCCCTACGAAGGCATGTACCACGTCTTCCAGGGCTTCATCTGGAACTCACC
>CAZNYB010000140.1:0-6968 GCA_964577155.1 uncultured Thermomicrobiales bacterium
CGGGTTGCCAGAGAAACAGGCGACCAGGCGCTTGCAAGCTGGGTGCTCTGGCAATCCGGGCTGTTCCGCTGTCTCCAGGGAAACATCGAGCGGGGACTCACCCAACTTGAGGCTGGCGTCCTGGCGATGGCTGAGCTTACACCGGAGGAACAGGACAGAATTCATCAGTTTGAACCGGTATCTGGGATGGTGCCGGACAAACACCAGGATCGCGGCACCCTTGCTCAGTGGCTGGCGACCGCCGGAAGGTACAACGATGCGCTAACCTTCGCCGCCCCGTATGAGTCTGAAGCGAGCACACCGGTCGGGTGCGAAGGTTCTTACGGTGACGCCTACGTCGCCCTCGGCTGCGCCTATGCCGCGCTTGGCAAATCTGAAGAGTCACACGCCGCCTTTGTCCGGGCGCGCGCATCCTACCGCGACGACCGGCACGATATCCATATCGCGCGAGCCATGATGAACGAGCTCCAGCTGCGGGTGTTGCGGTATGAGACCGACAATCTGTCTGAACGGCAACGGCTCGTATCAGAGGCGGAGATAGCCTGGGAACGGGGAAGCGGCGTCTTCGCCGACAATCTGGTTGGCGCCGCGCGATTGCCGCTCGATTACATTGAAGGCCGCTGGGACGAAGCCATCGCTGTTGCCCAGGCTCTGCGCAGCCATGGAACCCTCGCGTTGCGCGCTGAAGCGGCGCGCTGGCACGGCCGGATAGCCTACGCCAGGGGCAATACTGAACTGGTCATGAACCTGTTCGACGAGTGGTTGCCTGCCAGCCCAATGACCGCGCCAGGCAATACGGTCTACCGCACGACGCAGAACATGCAGCGGCTAGCAGCGGAGGTAGCAATTGACGCCGGAGAATTACCGGTTGCGCGGCGTTGGCTGGAAGCCTTGGACCGCTGGCTGGAGTGGAGCGGTTCGGTGATCGGACGGTCTGAAAGCGCGCTCAGCTGGGCCAGCTACAGCCGGGCCGGTGGTGATCTCTCAGGCGCGCTCCGGTACGCTACGGAGGCGTTGGAGCAAGCCGGTGCGCCGCGTCGACCGCTGGCGCTGCTGGAAGCCCACCGGCTCCTCGGCGAACTTAACACCGAAACCGGTCAGCACATCAAAGCCGCGGAGCACTTCGAGGCCGCGCTTGAACTGGCCGAAGCCTGCGCCACTCCCTTCCAACAGGCGCGAACCCTGCTTGAACTGGCCCGGCTACATCTCAAGGAAGGTGATGAGGAGCGAGCAGCGGCACGGCTCGCCGCCGCTCGTCCAGTCTTTGAGTCACTGGAGGCCGCGCCAGCGCTCGCGCGGACCAAAGCGCTAGCCGCCCGGCTCGGCAACCCCGCCCCGGCTCGGGGTGACAAGCAGGAGGCATCGTCATCGCTAGATTCGGTTGCACCCGGTGAAGCGCTCCCGGTGGAGCTGTCCAAACGGGAAATTGATGTGCTGCGGCTACTCCCGGCCGGTCACACGAATCAGGAGATCGCCGATCTGCTTTTCCTCAGCCCAAAGACCATCGAAAACCATATCAGCCGGATACTGGCAAAAACTCAGCTGCCAAATCGTGCTGCCGCGGCAGCCTTTGCCGAGCGATACAACCTGAGTTAACACCCATCGCAGTCCCGATAGAACCAGACACGTCCTGCAGGAACGAACATTGAGTTCATCAGCTGTATACGCGATGACTTTTTCAGTGCAAACTCAACATCCGCCTGTCTTTCCACCACTGACCCTGTCCAGTCGGTATCCCGGTTCCCTGCATTAGGGGATTTCCCCTAATCCTGTCTCCCCGGACCCGATCGGGGAGTTGTCCCGATGTGCAATCGGCAGCCACCCCCTAATCTGGACATATCCAGAACCTTGCCGGTACGCCACGGGAGGCGCCCACTGGCATGGGAGCAAAAGGCGGAGCACGAATGGCAGCAGAACGCTATTTCAATTCGGAAGCGATCGTAAGCACAAGCTGGGTTGCATCGCATCTCGATGACGCCACAGTCCGGCTGGTTGAATCAAATGGCAATCCTGCCCTCTATCGATCCAGCCATATCCCTGGCTCGGCAGTGTTTGACTGGCGTGCAGACCAGCAGAGCCAGCGGATACGCGACGTTGCATCCCGGCAAGCGTTCGAGGCGCTGATGGCCTCACGCGGGATCGCCAATGACACGACCGTCATCTTCTACGGCGATGCCAGCAATCGCTACGCTGCCGCTAGCTACTGGCTCTTCAAGATGTATGGCCACCGGGACTGCCGGATCATGGATGGCGGCAGGGCAAAGTGGCAAGCCGAGGGGCGGCCATTTTCGGCTGTCGCACCGGTGTTTCAGCGAACTCCATATCGAGCTACCGCAGCCGATCTCTCCATCCGCGCTTTTCGCGATCAGGTGCTCGCGCATATCTACGCAGCCAGATCGTTGCTTGACGTGCGTTCAGCCGAAGAGTTCGCCGGCCAGCCCGTTGGCTCGCAGCACGCCTGGCAATGCGCGGCCGACCGTGCTGGCCACATTCCGACCGCCTGCAATATCCCCTGGGCTGCAGCAATCCACAGCGACGGCACCTTCAAGCGACCGGCGGAACTGAAAAAGATGTACCGCGTGGCAGGGATACATCCGGACCAATCGGTGATCGTCTACTGCCACTCCGGCGAACGTAGCGCTCATACCTGGTTTGTCCTGACCCAACTCCTTGGATACCCGGATGTCCGCATGTACGACGGCTCCTGGAGTGAGTGGGGCAACCTCGTCCGCGCTCCGATCGAATGGGGACACAGTACGAACGGAAATCGCATTCACGGAACAACTGGCACAGTCGATGTGCCGCTGGAAGGAGTGAAGTGTGGCTAGCCACTGAAGGTCCGATCATGAATCTCCCGCGATGTATCAAATGTCTGATTCTAGTGAACAGGAAATTAGGTATGAAGAAACTGTTGAACCGGATGAGTCTCGCTTCCGTTTTCGTCGCAGCTCTCGTCCTCGGCCTTATGGTTCAGATCACCAGCGTGTCGGCTGCGCCTGACTTTACCGTCCAGAGCAGGTCGACTCTTGAAGGAGATAGCGGATCAACGGTCATCCAGGCGCGAATTGATGGTGACTTTGCGGCTGGACAGAAGGTTGGATACCGAACAAAGGACGGCAGCGCCTCCGTCGCCGACAATGATTACGCTGAAGCGAGTGGCCTGGCGGTCTGCCCGCAAGTCGGGAATCCATGTTCGTCAATGTTCGTGGATCTCACGATTTATGGCGACACGAAGTTCGAGGGAAATGAGTTCTTCTACCTGGAGCTGTTAAATGGCGCGGTAGCCTACACGTCGGGAACGATCACGATTACCAACGACGATACGCCTGCCCCGACGTTGCACCTCCCGGGAGACCAGTACATCGAGGCAACCGGACCAGATGGCGCGATCTTCAACTACACCGCCACGGCAACCGACGATAATCCAGCCAATCCCCCTGTCTTCTGCGATCCGGAATCCGGGAGTCTCTTCCCCATCGGCCAGACAGATGTCGACTGTATTGCAGTTGACTTCGATCAGAACTTCGGGGTTGGCAGTTTTAAGGTAAACGTTCAGGATACGACGCCGCCTGCTTTCTCAAATGTTCCGAATGACATCACCGTCGAAGCAACCAGTCTTACCGGCGCAGTCGTCAATTACACCCTCCCAACGGCGACAGACCTCGTTGACGGCGAGGTGAGCGTGACATGTAACCCATTGTCCGGCGGAAACTTCCCGATCGGGACAACGACAATCACCTGCACAGCCGCCGACAACACCGGCAATCAGGCTGGCGCCAGTTTCGATATCATCGTCACCGATGCCACGCCTCCAACATTGTCCGTCCCGGCTGACATCACTACCGAAGCAACTAGCCCGGCTGGCGCGGTCGTCAACTTCAGCGCCACGGCAACCGACAACATCGACAGCAACCCTTCGGTCGTTTGCGCCCCGGCATCCGGCAACACATTCCCGCTCGGCACAACGCAGGTGACCTGCACCGCCACCGACGCCGCTGGCAACTCCTCAAGCGGCAGTTTCAACGTCACTGTTCAGGACACAATCTCACCGGTGTTGACCGTTCCGGCAGACATCACCACCGAAGCGACTGGGTATACCGGAGCAGTCGTGAACTTCAGCGCCACGGCAACCGACATCGCCGACAGCAGTCCGACCGTTACCTGCAATCCGGCGTCGGGCAGCACCTTCCCGCTTGGGACGACCACGGTAAACTGCTCGGCAACTGACGACGCTGGAAACACATCAGGCGGCAGCTTCGATGTCACCGTCGTTGACACCACCTCTCCAGTGTTGACCGTCCCGGCTGACATCACCGCTGAGGCGACCGGTCCTTCCGGCGCGGCTGTCAGCTTCAATGCCACGGCGACCGACATCGCCGATGACAGCCCGACCGTTATCTGTGACCCGGCGTCGGGCAGCACCTTCCCGCTCGGGACGACTCTGGTCGAATGCTCAGTGACGGATGCCTCAGGAAACTCGGCAAGCGGCAGCTTCAATGTCATCGTTGAAGACACCACGATCCCATCGATCACCGTGCCAGCGGAGATGACGGTCAACGCGACCAGCCCGAATGGTGCAGCGGTGAACTTCAGCATCGTGGCGTTCGATCTCGCCGATACCAACCCGGATATTGCCTGCCAACCAGCCTCCGGAAGTGTCTTCGGCATCGGCCAGACGACCGTCACTTGCACGGTAATGGATGACTCCGGCAATGTAGCCACTGACAGTTTCCAGGTAACAGTCAAAGGAGCAGCCGACCAGCTCGTCGACATGGCTGACATCGTGAAAGAGAGCAATCTGTCGTTCGGTCTCCAGATCAGCCTCAGTTACAAACTCGGGATGACCGAGTTCATGATCGAGATGGGACGAACTCAGTCCGCCTGTAGCTTGCTGGACGCTTTCAGCAGCCAGGTTCAATCGTTGTCTGGCAATGGATTGACCGCTGCGGAAGCAACATCACTTCTTGAGAGCGCAAACCGGGTCAAAGCAGTGGCTGGCTGCACAAGCAGCCCCAGCCCACCATCAAGAAGATAGGAGGAAACGGGTATAGAGCGACGTCAGCAATTGATACACGACACACAGAACTACCCTCTCCAGCATGGAGAATCAGGAGGAAAATCATGACAGTTTCAAACAATGGGTATGCGAATCCGAATGCGCTGGTAAGCACAGCCTGGGTAGCCGAACATCTCGATGACCCGACAGTGCAAATTGTTGAAAGCAACGAGGATGCCCTGCTCTACGACATCGGACATATTCCCGGCGCGATCAAGATCGACTGGACAGCAGAACTCCAGGACCAGACAATCCGCGACTTCATAGACGAGACTGGTTTCAACCAGCTTATGAGCGCCAAGGGCATCACCCCGGATACGACGGTTGTCCTCTACGGCGACAAGAGCAACTGGTGGGCGACCTACACCTACTGGTTCTTCAGGTACATGGGTCACGACCGGGTAAAGGTCATGAATGGTGGCCGGGCCAAGTGGGAAGAAGAGGGCCGGGAGATGAATCGCGTACAACCAGCAATCACTCCCACAACCTACTCCGGCGCCCGGAGACGACCCGAGTTTCGCGCATTTCGTGATGAAGTGCTGCAGCACGCGGGGTACGATGGGTTGGCTAAAGTGCGAGACGGAAAGCCGATGGTCGACGTGCGTTCCCCGGCGGAATTTAGTGGCGAAGTCACCCACATGGCAGATTACCCTCAGGAGGGTGTGCTGCGAGGCGGCCATATCCCCGGCGCGGCAAACATCCCCTGGGCTCAGGCAGCCAACGAGGACGGCACCTTCAAATCAGCCGAAGAGTTGAGAGACCTCTACGGGGAGAAAGGGATCGTCCCCGAACAGGATGTCATCACCTACTGCCGGATCGGCGAACGGTCGAGTCACACCTGGTTCGTGCTCCACGAACTGCTCGGATACCCGAATGTCCGGAACTATGACGGTTCCTGGACCGAGTGGGGGAACATCCTGCGCGCTCCTGTCGAGAAGTAACTCCAGTCAACCTTCGCAGTGCCCGTGACCTCACCCACCGAGCGGGAACACGGGCACTGCACACTCACCCGCCTACACCATTCCGATTGAGATTTATCCCCATCTACTCCCATCATCCCAACTGGAGTCTTCAGAACGGGGGAATGCGATAAAAATGTCTGCGGAGCGAACCGAGCTGAACACAGTACATTTGCTGGTTTTTGTCTCTTTACCGATTTCCTCTCACACCACCGTCTCAGCCTGATTAGTACAAGGTATCGTCCACCTCCGTCATTCCGACTGGAGTCCGCGGAACGGAGGAATCCAATGAAATCGCCTGAAGTGCGATCCGAGTTGAACACAGTACATTTGCTGGTTTTTGTCTCTCTATTGATTTCCGCTCATACCACCGTCTCAGCCTGCCCCGTTCCCTCAATTCTGACAAAGAGTCATTCCGAGCGGAGTCTTCGAAGCCGAGGAATCCGACATCAAAGAGTACATAGTAGCTGCAACGAGGCGGATAGAACATTTACTCAACTTCCCCCATGGTCACTCATACCAGCCTTCGCTCAGGTCTCGCCACTGCGGGTTTTCTTCGTTGATTAACGCCACCTTCTTTTCCCGTCGCCAGTTTTTAATTTGTTTTTCCCTTGCAATTGCCTCATTCGCAGTCGGGACTTCTTCGTAGATGACCAGTTGGTCAATCCCGCACTTCGCGGCGAACCCGGGCCGGGCACGGTTGCGGTGTTCATACATCCTTCGGACAAGATCGTTAGTCATACCAACGTATAGTGTCCGGCCTGGATTTGTCAGGATATAGACGTAAAACGTTTTCATGTCGTCATGATATCGGAAGACCGGAGCGGATAGACCTTTCGTTCCGTTGTGGAATGCAGTGTGATCGTCGTCATTGGATTCCTCCGTTCCGCAGACTCCAGTCGGAATGACTCTTTGTCAGAATTGGGGAACGGGGCAGGCTCTGACCCACGGAA
>CAZNYB010000141.1:0-6846 GCA_964577155.1 uncultured Thermomicrobiales bacterium
CGAGAGCCAGGCGCACCGGCTCCACCTTAGTCGACTCGACCGCGAGGCGATCATGGAATTCGTCGCACACCGCTATGTGATGACCGGGAACGATTCCGACCGCCATGTTGCACACATCTGGCAGCGCTCAGAGGGCAATCCCTTCTTCGCCCGCGAAATCCTGCACGGGTTGGAAGACGAACGGGTGCTCCAACCCACCCAGGACGGCTGGCTGCTAGGAGATCTGGACCAAACGTCAGTGCCAGCGCTGTTGCGCCAGGCGCTGGATGCCCGCCTGGTCCGGCTCGCGCCGGAGGCGCGCAGCGCGCTACAGGCGGCGGCCGTCATCGGCCAGGATGTGCCGCTCGACCTCTGGCAGACCGTCGCCGACCTGGACGGCGCTGAACTTGACCGTGTGATTGCTACGGCGTTTGAAATGCGCCTGGTCGAGGAAGACTCGGACCCGTTGACGCTCCGCTTTCACCATGCTCTGCTCCGCGATGCGCTCTACGCGTCGTTGCTTGTCAGCCAGCGACGCGCGGTCCACCGCAGGGTTGGCGAGGCGCTGGCGACCATGCCCAACCCGCAGCCAGATGTCGTGGCCAACCACTTCAAGCAAGCAGCTGATCTAAGAGCGCTCGAGTGGCTGCTCCGGGCAGGTCTCCGGGCAAACCAGTCGGCAGCCTGGCTCATGGCGGCTAAGCGCTTCGAATCCGCTGCGGCGCTGCTCGACCAGAATCTGTCTCAAGCCCGGTTGCGCGCCTGGCTCCTGCTCTGGGCAGTGTTGCTCAGTCGCTACTCCCATAACCCACGGAGCGCTGGCTACCTTGTTGAGGCAGAGCGGCTAGCACAGGTTATCGATGACCCGGTGCTGCCGGCATATCTCCTGCACGTCAACGCGGTGTCTCGTGGTTTTCGTGGCGAGGTTCGCCGTGCTGTTGAGGGTATGGAAGCAGCCGTACTGGCGTTCGACGAGATCGCCCAGACTCGGCCCGTTGCTTATGTCGACGAGATGGCTGCCGCAGTCATCGAGGAATGGCTCTCCACGCAGGCGACGGAGCCCTATCCTGTCAGCGCCCCGCCAATGGAACTGGTGGACAAAGCACCGCGGGCGTCCCAACAGCGCGGCGTGTTCGTGATCTGGCTCACTCATGCGGGTTACTACCGGCGAGCGCGGCAGCAAGGCGAGGCGTTCATCGCTCAGATGACGGAGGCGTTCGGCAACCGGCATTTAGCCCGCGGCCCTTGCCTGAGCGGGCACGCCAGCCTGGGACACGCCTACGCAGCGTTAGGGTTTCCCGATGATGCCCGCCTGGAATTCAGGATCGCTCGCGAAGGCTTTGTCGTCACCGGAGATTTTGGAATGGTCCAGTACTGCGCCTGGCTCGAGCTACTTGTGGTAACCATCCCCTACCGCACCGACCGAATTGCCGAGCGTGACGAGCTGGTGCGCATTGGGGAGCAGGCCCGGAACCGCTCTATCGGTATGACAATGACGGTCGCTCACCCAACTCATTCCAGGCTTCTGGTCGACATCCTTGAGGGGCGCTGGGGTGACGCACGCCAGCAGGCAATCGATGGTCTGTCGGCCGTGGGACCGGATAAGCGTCAAAGTGCGATCGTGAACCTTGGTATCCTGGCACGCGGTCAGGGAGAGCCAGACCTCGCCTGGCGGCAGGTGGAAAGGCTGTTGCCGGACGAACCCGACACCGAACCTGGCGATAGCTGGTTCGCTCACTCCCATGCCGCCCAACGCCTCGCTGTCGAGCTGGCCCTCGACGCTCACGATCTGGACCTGGCCCACCGTTGGATCGAAGCACACGGTCGCTGGCTGGAGTGGAGCGAAGCCAGACTCTGGCAACCGCACCACCAACTCCTCTGGGCACAGTATCACTACCAATCAGGGGACCTTGTCTTAGCCCGCCTCCACGCTGACCAGGCTCTCTGCCTCGCCACCACTCCCCGCCAACCCTTGATCCTCATCGCCATCCACCGTCTCCTTGGGGAACTCGCAACCATTGACAAGCGGTTTTTTGAAGGTGAAACGCATCTGCGCGAGTCACTGGCCATGGCTCGGGCCTGCGCCGCTCCCTACGAACAAGCCCTGACCTTGCTCGCTCTAGCCCGGTCCCAGCTGGCAGCCGGTCAGCCAGAGACCGCCAGGCCACTCCAACCCTTGACCGTATCGACACCCTCGATCGTCAGATCTCCAACCAGTCAGCACCCACGGTGGTCTACCCCGACGGGCTCACCCCCCGGGAAGTCGAGGTGCTCGGGCTGCTGGCCAACAGCATGAGCAACCGCGAGCTGGCCGATGCTCTCTTTCTCAGCGTCCGCACGGTCGAACGCCACATCACCAACATCTATTCCAAGATCGGTGTGCGTAGCCGGGCGGAAGCGACCACCTATGCCTTCCGCAACGATCTGGCCGGTCCACTGGCTACGTAGTACCCGCCGGGTTGTCTTCCGGAATCGACCCCTGAACTACGTGCCTGCAAATACGCTCTGGCACGGATCACAGTTTCCAGCCCAACCCATATCGTAGAGATTGTCGAGGCAATCGCCGGTTGCGGCACGCAAGGCGCAGGCGCCTGGCGGTTCCTCGACATCGTGCAACCAGTTGTTCCAGATAGAGAGGACTTGTACAGTCATGAAACGTTCGATCCGCGTCTCTCTCGTTATCGCGTTGCTAGGACTGCTGGCCGGCGTTCTCAGTGCCTCCGCCGCGCCGGCCCAACAAAGCACCAGCCCGGTCTTCTGGTTCCCGGGGACGCCAGATGCCGGAGAGGTTATCCCCGGCGCGTCCTCAAAGTTGTTGCGAACCGACCATGGGCTCTTGATGACGTTCAAGACCTCCGAGCTTCCACCGTGGAGCGTTCAAACCATCTGGTGGATCGTTTTCAACTACCCGGCGGAGTGCATCACCCCTTACCAGTGTGGTGAGCCAGATCTCTTCATGAGTCCCGCTGCCATGCCGTCGGTTATGCACGCCGCCGGCCACGTCATCGGCGGGAAGGGTAAGGGCTTCTTCGCTGGTTACCTCTCCGTCGGTGATACCAGCGGCTGTCATCTCGGGCCGATCGAGGCTGGTGGAGATCTCGAGTTCCCCTGCAATCCACTCGTCAACCCAAGGGGAGCAGAAATTCACCTTGCCGTCCATGATCATGGCCAGGCTATCCCCGGTATGATTGCCGACATGCGCAGCACCTTCGATGGCGGCTGCAGCAATCTTGGGAGTGGAACTGGCCCGAATATCTGCTCTACAATCCAGGCTTCGGTGCACCCAGCGCCATAGCTTGAGCACAGCCGGCGATCTCTCGCCCATCCACACAGCCGGGCTTCCCTCCTTATCATCTAAGGTAGGCGGGGAAGCCCGGGACCGACCCGAAGAGGAGAAATCACATGAAATCCAGACACACCAGACAGAGTCGATCTGAAATTCAGACAGCAACATCGATGCCCAAGTTGTTCTTTGATCAACGGCTCAGCCGGCGCGAGGCATTACTCCGGCTCGGCGGCACAGCGCTCGGCGGGTTGGCTCTCGGGATCGCCGGGACACCTAAATCAGCCGCGGCTCGGCCGAAGACCGCTATCGCACCCGTCGCAAGCTACAGCTCAGAGGTCGCCACCGACTGGTTCCGGTTGGTGCTGCACCTGGTCCAAACCACACCGGGATTCTCGCCTCCAGTCGCATCACGCGCCTTTGGCTATCTCGGCGTGGCACTCTACGAAGCTCTTGTCCCCGGCATGTGGGGTTACCGGAGTCTGGCTCACAAACTGAACAGCCTTCCTCACTTCTTCTCGCTATTCAACCGTGCCTGTCACTGGCCAAGCGTCGCCAATGCCACGCTTGCGGCCAGCGCCCGCTCCTTCTTCCCAACAACATCGGCAGCCAACCTGGCAGCGATCGATGCCCTGGAGCGAAGCATCTCCGAAACCCTCTCATTCGACCTGCCGCCTGGTATCGCTAAGCGCTCAGTTAATCGTGGACGAGCGGTGGCTTCTCATATCTACAATTGGTCAAAGACCGACGGTGGCCACGAGGGCTATCTCCGCAACTTCCCGGACAGCTATATCCCACCTGTCGGCGATGGGCTCTGGATCCCGACTCCACCCGGCTTCCAGCGTGCCCTTCAACCCTACTGGGGAGAGAACCGCCCCTTCGTTCTCAACTCCGGGGTCGATCACGATCCTGGTCCGCCACCGGCCTACACGACCGAATCCGACTCCACCTTCTATATGGAGGCTCTGGAAGTCTTCGAGACGGTAAACAACCTGACCGCCGAGCAGGAGGCGATCGCCCTCTTCTGGGCCGATGATCCCGGCGCAACGTCAACGCCGCCCGGACACTCCCTCACAATCCTGACCCAGTTGCTCGAGGATTGGGACGCCAGCCTCGAAGTGGCTGCCGAATCCTACGCGAAAGCCGGGATCTCGGTGGCTGATGCGTTTATCAGCTGCTGGCACTGCAAGTACACCTACAACTTGATCCGCCCCATCAGCTACATCCAGCAGCATCCGGACTTCGATCCCGAGTGGGGCACGGACAGCCCACCGTTGCCGGTGACAACGCCACCCTTTCCGGAGTACACGTCGGGTCACTCGGTCCAGACCGGCGCCTTCGCCCAGGTTATGGAAGACCTGTTTGGCGACCTGACCTTCACCGATCATACGCACGACGCGCGAGGACTGGCGCCTCGCACCTTCCATAGCTGGTCTCAGATGTCAGCCGAAGCGGCCATATCCCGGCTCTATGGCGGCATCCACTTCAGATCGGCTATCGATCTGGGCGTTGAACAGGGGAGGCAGATCGGGAGAGAGGTCAGTGCCATTCGGCTCCGGCGAAGGTGAGCGGCCCTGGGATTACTCAAAGTTTGGAAGGCGTCCTGGCATATCTCAATTGAATGCCCTCCAACCTCTGATCCAGCACACAACGTTCGGCGTGCGTGATCTAGACGAGATCGGTGCAAGGATGACCAACACACCCGGGTATCTTTGACATGCCATCTCCTCACTGAGAATGAATGAATGAATGAATTGACCGCGTGTTCGCCCCTGTTCCTGCACCGCTCCAGTCAATCCATAGTAGTACGTCAGCCCGCCACCCCGGCGTCAGTTTGACGCCCGGCCACTTTCACCGCATCATTAACGTGTCCGTCGGGAACTGACTGCTGACCCAGACATCAGTTTGAAGCCGGAACCAGGCAGAGATTGGGAACAGACCATGAACGCGGGAGCTGACGCACAGCCGGCGGAGAACACTGCGAAGAAGAAACGGCCCGGCATCGTGACCATTGGTAAAACGCTGGGCAAGGAGATCACCACCGACGACGTGCCAGGACTGGCTGCCGAAGTCGCCTACCACGGCATATTCGCGATCCCGGCGCTGATCATCGTCCTCTTCTCAATTGCAGCCATGATCGAAGCCTACTCCAGCGTCAAACTGGCTGACCGGCTGACCGACGCCATCGCCAACGCGCCGGAAGAGACCCAGGACATCCTCAACTCACTGGTGGACAACGCCGTCGGCCAGGTGAACAGCGGGCTGATGTCGTTTGCGCTCATGATCGCCGTGATAGTGGCGCTCTGGTCCGGTTCCAACGGTGTCGCGGTGCTGATGAAAGCCTTCAATCGCGCCTATGATGTCGAAGAGGCGCGCAGTTTCGTCAAGCAGAAAGCACTTGCCATCGGATTGACGCTGTTGCTCGGTCTGGCGATCAATCTGGCATTCGTGCTCTGGGTTTTCGGCAACAAACTCGGTGAATGGGTTGCAAACAAAGCCGATCTGGACAGCGCCTATGAGACCGCCTGGAATCTGGCCCGATACCCGATTGGGTTCCTCTTCTTCGTGCTTATCCTGATGGTGCTCTACTATGTCGGACCAACCATCCGCGTCCCGTTTCGCGGACTCTGGCCCGGCGCATTCTTCGCTACGTTTCTCTGGCTGATCGTCGCTGGCGGATTCTCGATCTACATGCAGTTCGCCGACCCCGGCAGCGCCTACGGCGCGCTCGGTAGTGTTATTGTTTTCCTCTTCTTTCTCTACCTCACCAGTCTCGTCTTTCTGCTCGGGGCTGAGTTCAACGCCGTCCTGGTCGCGCTTGGTCGCGGGCAGATCAGCGCTGAGACATCGGAGGAGGAAGATACTGAACAGCCGGAGGGGCTACCTGCTATATCAGATTCGCCCCCTGGCACAGCCGAAGCCCCTTCCCGGCTGAAGGCATTACTTCCCGGCGCGCTGGCGACCATCGCCCTCGTTGTCGTCGGCCTGATCGGCGCGGCGATGAGCGGCGATAGTGACACTTCATAACTAGCATCTTTGTCTGGTCTGCTCCCAGGTTCTAGCCGGACATGCCGCAACACACTCGAAAAACGATGAGGAAATCGCGATGGATATGACAGAACGATACGTCCGTGCCGAACGGTTGCTACCCTGGAATGCAAACCGGTTAACTTCAGATTTGATGATCGAGCCACACTGGTTCGGCCAGCAAGGCCAGTTCTGGTACCGGTTCCGGTCTGCTACTGGCAAAGAGTTCGTGCGTCACTTACTCGGCGAACAATCGTCCGACAACTACTGGATCGAACCAGCGACAGAGTAGATGAGTCAGGCATGGGCGAGTCTTATGGTCGCCTTGTTAACGCCAATGTGCATAATTTGGACGAACACAAGGTTCGCTCCTACTGCTATTGCAGCCCAACTATAGTCGGGTCAATAGCCGTAGTTGACTGCAAGCGGGAGTTGGGACGGCGCCGTCGACCATACGCATGGTCAGGTGAGCCAGATCGCCAGCAGCAGGACTACGCCGGTAACCACGGCTGGCGCAGCCTGGATCATCCAGCCGAATCCTTCGCCTTGAAGTGAGT
>CAZNYB010000142.1:0-6741 GCA_964577155.1 uncultured Thermomicrobiales bacterium
GTCATTCCGACCGGAGTCTTCGGAGCGGAGGAACCCGGTGAACAAGTTACAGTGAAGATATCAATCTCATTGAACGTTCACTAATCGCCTTCCATGTCGATTCAACCACTACAGGGAGGTGATCAATCGGAAACCGTCGCATGGGATTGTCACTGCTAACTTTAACATCGGGTTTCCTTCGGCTTCGCTCAGGACAGGCTCTGCATTTCGCTTCGCTCCGGCCGGAATGACGTCGATGCCAGCCAGTTTCTGCGCACAAATGATCGACCAGTGGAGGCATCAAGACCTCAACACGTTTGCGTTCTTACTCCCCACCGTTCCCGGTTCCCGACTTCCCGACTTCCCCTCCCCCCAGATACTCATCAAACCAGGCCACCGTCCGCCGCAGGAAATCCTCCCGGTGTTCCGGCGGACCGGAGCCGACAAAGCCGTGTGAGCCGCCGGGGTAACGTGCCAGTTCCACATCGCAACCGGCCTTCAGGAGGGCGACGAACATCTGCTCGGCCTGACCGATCGGGCAGCGTTCATCCGCCTCCCCGTGGATGATCAGCGTCGGCGTCGTCGCCCGGCGTGCAAATGTTGACGGGGAGTGCGCCGCGTACTTCTCGACTGAATCGTGTGGCTGGCCACCCCACTGCAGCTCGCCAAACTCGTGGCTGATGTCGCTGGTGCCGTACATCGACTCCAGGTCGAAGCAGGGCGCTCCGCAGACAGCGGCGTCAAAGCGGCTCGTCTGGCCAATCGTCCAGGCGGTCATATAACCGCCATAGCTGTAGCCGGTGATGCCGGTCCGGTCCGCATCGGCATACGGCCGCTCCAGCACCTTGTCCACGCAAGCCATCAAATCCTGGAAATCCTCACCGCCCCAGTCCTCGGAAACCGCCTGGGTGAAATCCCGTCCATAGGTCGTCGAGCCTCTTGGGTTGGCGAAGACGGTCAGGTAGCCAGCAGCCGCCAGCGCTAGCAGACGGGGGTTGAACTGGTAACCGAAGAACCAGTTCGGGCCGCCGTGAACCGAGAGCACGACCGGGTACTGTTTGCTTTGATCGAATCCAGGCGGCTTGAGTAACCAGGCTTCGATCTTCTCGCCAGTTCGTTCGATCTCGAACCGCTCCCAGCTACCCGGTTCATACTCCTCCAGCACCCCATCACCGTAGTTGGTAATCGTTCTGCCGGTGTTGCTCGCCAGGTCATAGACCCAGATTTCACCGGGCGCGTCGATCTGCTGGCGGATCTGAACGAGGTGGTTGCGATCTCGATCGACACTCATGCCGGTGCGGTGGGCAGCTTCGCTGAGGAGCAGTTCGTCCGAACCGGAGCTGGTGTCCAGGACGTAGAGGCCGCTGGCTGCTGATTCCTCGCCGTTGAAGAACAACCGGTGGTCGTCCAGCCAGACCGGATGCCCGCCGGATGGTTCGCCGCCGAAGTCGTCTGTCAGCCGGGTGATCTCTTCGCTTGAAACATCATAGAGAAAGAAATCGTCCGCGTGGGATGGCCAGGTGTCGCCGGTGAAGGCGATCGTGCCGCCGTCTGGCGACCAGGCGTAGCTCGCAACAACTCCGGACACTGGCCCAACCAGCTTTTCTTTGCCACCGGCGATATCGACTAGCGCCAGTTGCGAGTTCATACCGTTCTTCGCAGGCACGATCGCGGCAATAGTCTTGCCATCCGGTGACCATTGCAACTCCGAGTAGTCCACCGCCCGCCCGGTCAAGCGCTTCTCTTCGCCACTTTTAACATCGACCAGGTAGATCTGCTCGCGGGCGTCGCCAAGGTAACCGCGCCCGTCCTGCTTGTAATCGATCCGGCGGGTCACCCGCACCGGTGGCGCGTCAGCCTCATCCGGTTCGATATCTTCCGGATTCTCCGGGTCGAACGTTGCGGTGTAGGCGATCCGGGATCCATCTGGCGACCAGGCGATATCGCTGATTCCTTTGCGATGATCGGCGAGCTTTCGCGGGTCACCGCCGTCCAGGCTTAGCAGAAATAGCCCGCTGCGCTTCTCGTCATCCCGGTTGGAGGCGAAGGCGATCCGGCGGCTGTCCGGCGACCAGCGTTGTCCACCGTTGCTGTCTCCGTCCCGGGTAAGCTGACTGCGATTGCCGCCATCGAGATCGCAGAGCCAGAGCTGGCTCGAATCCTTCTTCGTCTCCCGGTCAGCCGTTGTCAACCCGTAGACAATCGCTGACCCATCCGGAGCGATCTGCGGATCGACCGGGGTTTCTAACCCGTAGATCAGCACATCAGAAGATAGCGGTTTTTTCATCCAAGTCCCTTACCTGTTGGTTCATCAAATGCAGGAATCGAACGCAGACCAATCAGGCGAAACGGGAGCGAACGCACCGCCGCCATCGATATGCGACAATTCCCGGTGATCCTAGCAGAGCGACAGGGAGTACGAACGTCCAATGAACCCGGTCAAGATCGAGATGAAGATCAACGACTACGTCGAGTGGTTCCTGCGGCACTGGATCGCCGCCGCGTCGATCTTTGCCGGTCTGGTCGTCTTCGGCGCGGTGATCATCCCGATACTGGCTGCAAACGGCTTTAGCGATGCCGCCTGGCTAGGCTACAAGCTCTACCGGCCGCTCTGCCCGCAACGGCCCAGCCATTCCTGGTTTATCCAGGGCTACAAGATGGGCTTCGAACAGCGCGACACCGCTATGTTCGCGGCTGCCGCCCTGGCCGGTCCGCTCTGGCTGATCGCCCGCCATTTCGGGTTCAAGAGCATCAGCGGCAAGCTGGTGCTCGTCCTGATCATCCCGATCCTGATTGACGTCTTCAGCCAGGTTTTTGGGCTGCGGGATAGCAACGGTTTCTGGCGGGCGGTGACCGGTTCACTGGCCGTCTTCGCCATCGCCGCCTGGCTCTACCCCCGCATCGACACCGATTTCCAGGCTGCGATTGAGACGATTGGCGAGGTGAGGGAGAAGCAGAAAAGAGAGTTGGCAAGAGAGTAAAGCATGGGAGAGTCTGGAAGAGAGTAGAAAACGGGAAAGTGACAAGACAGGGAACACCGGAACAAAATACTTCCAGGCGAACGACGCCTGGACTCCCCGGTGATTTCCTCTTCCCTTTCTTACCACTGATCCCTCTCTTCCCCACTCTCCCTCCGTGAAACGGAGTACTTCTTAAATGGACTTCCAATCCGTCCTGCGCAGACGCAAAATGATCCGCTCGTTCGAGAAAAAACCGGTCGATCCCGAGGTGGTCAACCTGCTGCTGGAGAATGCCATCCGCGCTCCATCAGCCGGCTATAGCCAGGGCTGGGCCTTCATGCTCTTTGACACCGATGAGGAGGTACAACGCTTCTGGGATATCAACTGGCCGGAACGTGAGGAGGAAACCACCTGGCCGACGCTCTACAACGCGCCAGTCATCATCGTTCCAATGGCCCACAAACAGTGGTACATCGATCGGTATGCCGAGCCGGACAAAGGCTGGACCGACAAAGACGAAAACCGCTGGCCGACTCCATTCTGGATCGTCGACACCTCCTTCGCCGCCATGAACATCCTGCTCACCGTCGTCGATCAGGATCTCGGCGCACTCTACTTCGGCATCTTCGACATTCCGAAATTCCGTGATGCCTTCGGCGTGCCAGACGCCTACGAACCGATCGGCGCGATCGCCATCGGTCACCCGGCCGCCAACGACCGGCCCTCCCCATCGCTCAAACGCGGCCGGCGGAGCATCGATGAGGTGGTGCATCGGGGAGGATGGGAAGAGAGGGACTAGGGACTAGGGACTAGGGACTAGGGACTAGGGACTAGGAGAAGCATGAGCCAACCCGTACGCTCTTTCAAGGATCTACTGGTCTGGCAAAAGTCTATGCGGTTGGTAAAACTGATTTATCATCTCTGTTGTGAATTCCCCGACGGTGAGCGGTTCGGACTCACTACCCAACTGCAACGTGCTGCAGTATCAATACCTGCAAACATTGCTGAGGGCAATTCTCGAGGTTCAAGACGTGATTATGCCCGGTTCGTTTCAATCAGCATGGGATCGCTGGCAGAAACCGAAACATATGTGCTTTTGGCCATCGAACTCGGCTTCATCGATAGAGACCATGCCCTGCCGTCTCTGGAATTGATGGATGAAATTGGAAGAATGTTAAATACATTGCGAAAGAGACTGCTTCTGAAATCTAGTCCCTAGTCCCTAACCCCTAATCCCTATCTTGAAAGGACCCCCAATGGACTTCCAAACCGTCGTTCGTCGCCGGCGGATGTATCGCAACTACGATCCGGACCGGCCGGTGCCGAGGGAGGCGCTGGAACGTATTGTTGATAATGCCATCCGCGCTCCGTCAGCCGGGTTCAGCCAGGGCTGGGGATTTCTGGTGCTGAGTACGCCGGAGGAGACGGCGCTCTTCTGGGAAGCGACCAATCCACCCGGTCAGGAAGAGGCCACCGGATCGCCTTCGTTACACAATGCGCCGGCGATTATCGTGCCACTGGCACATAAGCAGGCCTATCTCGACCGCTACGCCGAGCCGGATAAGGGCTTCCCGCCTGACTACGAAGCGCGGTGGCGAATCCCTCACTGGTATGTAGACACCGCTTTCGCGTCAATGCTGATGCTGCTCACCGTCGTCGATGAAGAACTCGGCGCGCTCTTCTTCTCGATTCGTGATCCGCAACCGCTCCGTGAAGCGTTCGGCATCCCGGAACCCTACGATCCGATCGGCGCGATCACAGTCGGCTACCCGGCGCGGGACGAACGCTCACCATCGCTGACCCGTGGCCGGCGCAGTACCGAAGAGGTCGTCCACTGGGGCAAATGGTAGCGACTGTCGTTCAGGTTTCGGCAACACAGCCAGTGATGTTGTCAGCTGCAGGGAGGCACAACAGATGAGTCAGCGAGCGAAAGATCTGGCGGACGCCTTCGACTCGGTTGCCCGGGAAGTCATGGAGGTCGTTTCCGATAGCACTGACGAGGAGTGGTTGCTGACCGCGCCTGATGGGGACTGGACCGTCGCCTTCGAGGCGTACCACATCGCCATGGGCATGGCCTTCCAGCACCGCTGGATCAGCACCCTGACAGCTGGGGAGTCCATCAAGCCATTGTCACTCTCGACGATCGACGGCATCAACAATCGGGATGCGCGACGGTACGCAGACATCGATCGCGCAACCGTCTCGGCTGCCCTGGGGACCAACCGGCAACTGGTTCACGACCATATCGCCTCGCTCACCGACACACAGCTTGAAATGACCTTTCCGCAGAGCAGCATCTTTCTTGGCGCTCCTGCCGACGAGACATTTTCAATCGATTGGTGCGTCGAGTTCATCTACATCGGTCACCCGCTCGGTCACCTCGAGCGGATTCACGACGCCCTGGACGCCGCCAGGGAGTCGGCCGAACGGATCGCCGCCCTGCGCCAGCAGTTTGATGCCCACATGAAAACACTGGAATCGATCATCGATGCCGCCTCGGACGACGACTGGAGCGTTATCTGTCCGGAGGAGGATTGGACGGTCGGCTACGAGATCTACCATGTCGCCGACTGGTTAGAGATCGAACTGGACTGGATCGGCAAAGTGCTCAACCAGCGGCCAATGATCCCCTTGTCGTGGGATACGGTGAACGCATTCAACGACCGGCACGCCGCCGAATTTGCGAATGTCTCACGAGAAACAACACGCCAGACACTGGTTGAGAATCAGGCTACTGTCAACCAGTTTCTGAAGCACCTCGATAGTAGCCAGCTAGATCTCGTCACCCCGGTAGGCGTCTTTTTCTACGGTGACAACACTGATCCCGATACGATGACCGGTGAAGAGATTATCCAGGCTGTCCTCATCCGGCACTCCGCCGACCATCTCCGAAGCATCCAAGAAGGGCTAGGCGCGGGGTGGTTCGAACAGCACGGGATCTCCGTCGAGTCCGAAGCGTCCTGACGATCCCTGACTGGAGGCAGTCATGAACCTCAACGAATTCATCCTGATCCAGCATGAGCAGCTGCATGCTCCGGAGATGAGCGGAACAACCGGCGCCGACAGCGTCGGCAATTTCGTCGTCCGGGTGCTTGAAGGTCTAGGAGAAGCCGATCTACGCACAATCCCTGCCCCGGAAATGAACTCGCTAGCCTGGATCTTCTGGCACCTGGCCCGCACCGAAGATGTGCTGGTCAACCGGATCATCGCTCAACAGACGCAGGTGATGGACGACGGCGACTGGTTCGACCGGCTCGGCGTCCCCTTCCGCGACAACGGCACCGGCATGTCGCCAGCGGACGTTGCGACGGTGTCATCGCAAGTTAATCTCGAAGCGGTCATGGATTACCGGAACGCTGTCGGTCGCCAGTCGCGCGAGATTACCCGTTTGCTGTCGGCAGACCAGTTCGACGAATTGACGCAACTCGCAGGTTTCGAGCAGGCCGTTGCTGAAGGCGCGGTCCGCCCCAGCGCTGCCTGGTTGGAGCAGTCCTGGGTCGGGAGAACCACCGGCTATATGCTCGGCAAAAACATCATAACCCACAACGCCCTGCACCTCGGCGAAGCGCTGGCGGTCAAATCCAGGCTTGGCTTCCTCATCGGGAATTGAGTGGAATCTTCCGTACATCCGACAAGAGTTCACGGTGTCATTGTTGTAGAACAACAGTCGCAAGCTCGTCTACGATTGAACAGAAAGCAAGAACGTGATCAACTTTGAACTCACCGACCAAAATGGACAGCCATGGCGACTCTCGGATGCGCTGGAAGACGGCGCGGTCGTACTCGTCTTCTACCGTGGTGA
>CAZNYB010000143.1:0-6632 GCA_964577155.1 uncultured Thermomicrobiales bacterium
GAACGAACATCTCGAACTCGACTGAACACCAACGTGCTGGCTTGAAAAGTAACTGATTATCTTCTGCACTTAGGTCGTGGGCATGCATACATATCAACCAGGTAATTGACTCAGCAAGGTTCCACATTTAACACTTGCAATTTCCAGGTAGACAACAAGTTTTTGGGAGCGTCCGTTTGCAGAGTCGTCAAGAGATAAAACAGGAGATTGTAACACTGGTGTACAATACTTGTTTGAATGGCACGCTCGCTTCCTCCTCTGCAACGCCAGTAGTTGTATAGTACGTATACGTTGCGTGTAACAATCGCACCCTCTAAAGTTTTTTATTCAGTCGTCTTATTCACATGTCACAGACAACACAGCGTTGTTTGCCAGAACAGGTATCGGAGGTATGGCAGAACTAGAACGCCAGCCGATTGAAGACTCTCAACATAATCCTTTATCTGTTGCGAAGGCAGTAGTTCTCAGTGAGGATTATGATCTGGATGAGTTCGTTACTCCGCATCGCAGATTCCGGTTAGCCCGACGCTACGGATTCACGGTCATTACGATTTTGCCGTTAGCCCTCTATATCTTCGGTTTCACTCTTCTGCCGGTCCTCGATTCCATTCGTCTTAGCTTTGTCGATCGGTTTACCGGAGATTTTCCAACCCTCAGTAACTACCGTCAGGTCATGGACCGTCCCGACTTTAACGATTCCGTCATCAATACGATCGGAATTACCTTTATCGGGGTAAGCCTTGAGCTTGTTTTCGGGCTAATCATCGCCATGATGCTCACACGAGTTTTCCACGGACGCGGGTTCTTTCGCAGCATGGTTCTGGTACCGCTTGGTGTTCCGACGCTGGTTGCCGGGGCGGCTATGATCTATATCTTCGGTCTACAGGGCTACGCGAATGAAATACTGTTGCGTCTGCACATCATCGATCAACAGATCTACTGGACACAGAGCGGTCTGACCGGGATATTTGCCATTGCGCTGGCTGATACCTGGAAAACGACCCCACTGGTCATCCTTATCTTGCTGGCTGGACTGGAAGCCATTCCTCGAGACATTTATGAAGCAGCAGATGTCGATGGCGCGAGCAGCTGGCGCAAATTCTGGGATCAAACACTCCCGTTGTTGATGCCTGCGATAACGATGGCGGTTGTTCTCCGCGCTATCGACGCATTCCGCATTTTTGACATAGCCATTGTCCTTGCAGGCCGGCAGGTGCCGGTCATGTCCAGTTTCGTCTACTTCGAATATTTCGGTGGCAATCTCAATGGCGCTTCTGCTGCAGCGACATTGCTCCTGTTGATGATCATCGCTTTCATCGTCCTCTACTTCCTGGTCGTTGAGCGCGGGCGTCAGGAGGTCTGATGGCAATTGCACCGCAATATGAGGTGAGAAAAGAGACGACTTATGATCTGATAGGCCGCTGGGGCGGACGAGCTGGCTTTATCCTGCTGGCGGCGTTTTTTATCTTCTGGTTCGTCTTCCCGCTCTACATTCTTTTCAAGGTCTCGGTGAGCGAACCTCAAGATGTCCTGACCCAGCATCCACCGTTCCTGATTCATAACTTCACGCTGGAGCACTGGCGTGACATATTCAATATTGATCGAATTCGCTCGCCCCTCCAGTTGAGCCTGACTGTTGCCACAGGAACGGCCATTTTTTGCATTCTTATTGCCGCACCGGCGGCCTACTCTATCGCTCGATTGCCGCGGATATGGCGCTACTCCATCGTTCTCGCGTTGCTCTTTACCCGAATGTTCCCAGAGGTGACGATTGCTACCCCGATTGCTGTGTACTTCCTCCGTTGGGGACTCAGCGACTCTGCCATTGGCCTGATCCTCGCTCACTCGATTCGGAATCTACCGTTTGTGGCCTGGATTCTGGTGAGCACGTTTGAAGTCATTCCAGTAGATCTCGAAGAAGCATCAATGGTTGATGGCTCCGGTAAAATCGGCACCTTAATCCGCATAATCTTCCCGCTAGCGCTGCCTGGAATTGTTGTCGCTGCTATTTTTGCCTGGCTGGATTCTTGGAACGATTTGCTCTGGTCGATTTATTTGCTGCCGTCGAATTTCAATCTCCCCCGGCTTACCTACTTCTATGCCAGCCGTGGAGGATTCTTCGATGTCGCAACTTTCTCAGTACTACTCACGATACCGGTATTTATCATTACTCTCTTTTTACAACGCTATATCCGTACCGGTTATCTCAGCGGCGCCATCAAAGGATAGATCCCCGATGAAGAAACAAGTACCTCGTGACTTGTATGAACACAGTTCACAACCCAATCCTGTCGATTTTTAGTGATGAAAGGAGGGCTGATTATCATAGAGCTTTCCCGACCAGTTTGCATCTCAGTGACCAATCGGCATCCAGTACGACTCCGATCCAATTGGTCAACGATATTCGAGGAGGAATGTCATGCGTAATCCAGAACGTGAAAGTATTTTTGAACTCTATCAGGGTGCGTTGAACGGACGGTTTAGCCGGCGCGAAGTTCTGCGCCGGGCGCTAGCATTGGGCCTGGCGGCGCCAATCGTTGCCGCGTTGCTTGCTGCCTGTGGCGGTGATGATGACGATGAGACCCCGACTGAGGAATCGAGCGCTGGCCAGGATGCCACTGAAATGGCAACCGAAGTCGAGGGCGACGCCACGGAGATGGCCACTGAAGCCGAAGGAGAAGCAACTTCGGCCGAAGGTGACGCCACGGAGACGATGGCAAACGGGGATCTTGCCGGCACGACGATTCGCTGGTCAACGTCACTTGCTGAATCAGAACGTCAGGTCTTTGATGACACCATCCTGCCAGATTTCGAGGAGCTAACCGGCATCAAAGTTGAGTTCCTGCAGATCGAAGCCGCCGATTTCGTCCGCCAACTTGACGCCCAGGTACAAGCCGACGCGGTCGAGATCGATATCTTCGCTATTGACAACAACAGCCTCGCGCCGCTTGTCGCTGATGAGCTGATCGAAGTGTTGGATGAGTACGCGGACATGATTCCACCGGAGACGATTGAAGCGTTGCTGCCAGTACTCAGTTTCGATGACACCCTCTACTTCTTGCCTTACCGGCCCAATGTACAGATCACCTACTACAACTCGACTGCGTTTGACGAAGCCGGGCTCGAAGTTCCCACAACCTGGGAAGAGCTACAAAGTGTCTCTGAGCAGTTTGCCGAGCAGGATGGAATCGGCCGGGTCGCCTTGAAAGGCTCCCCCGAAGGTGGCGCAGGACCGGTTGGTGTTACGGTGACAGAGTTCATGTGGCAGGCTGGCGGTGATCCGCTCGAACTCAATAGCGCTGAAGGAATCGAAGCGTTCACCTATCTTCAGAATCTCTATCCATCCCTCAATCCGCAGAGCCCTACCGCCAAATTCGATACGATGAACACCTATCTTGCGAATGATAGTGTCTACCTGGGGCCGAACTGGCCTTTCGGGGTCAATGTCATCGTTGAAGAGGCCGGGCGTGACGACATACTCAGTTACTCCGGTTGGGCGGGGCCGGCTGGCGAGTTCCATGTGCTCGGCGGTGAGGTGCTTGGTATTCCGAAAGGTTCTCCGAACGTCGAAGCGGCGCTCGTCTTCGCCGAATACCTGATGTCGAAAGATGTTCAGGAGATGCTGACTCGCGAACTGGCCTGGCCATCGGTCCGCACCGATGCCTATGGGGCTGTCGCTGAATGGCAACAACCCTACTTTGAATCGATCCTTGCGGCGATGGAGACAGCACAGGCTCGGCCGAACGTTGTCTACTGGGGACAGGTGCAGCAGATCATGGCTGATGCCTGGAAAGAGATTGTCGAGGACGGCGCAGACGTAGAAGAGACACTGAATAGCTATCAGGAGCGTATCGACGAAGAACGCGAGGCCGCTGAGAGTTAACAGCGTTCTGTGTCCACCGGTGAGGCCGTCAACCGACGGTCTCACCGGCTCTTCTACGGATACAAACGGAAGGATCGAACCTTGGCCCGGGTAATCTTCGAACATGTCTGGAAACGTTTCGGCGACTCTGTTGCCGTGCGCGACCTTACTATGGAGGCCAGTGACGGAGAGTTTGCTGTCCTGGTTGGTCCTTCAGGCAGTGGAAAATCAACGGCCATGCGGATGGTAGCCGGTCTTGAGGAGATATCGGACGGCCGGATAGCAATTGGCGATGTGGTAGTCAACGACCTGTCTCCCAAAGACCGGGATGTGGCCATGGTCTTCCAGAGTTATGCGCTGTATCCCCACATGGACGTCTTCGGCAATATGGCGTACGGGTTGAAGCTACGGAAAACACCAAAAAGTGAGATTGAAGAAAAAGTACGTCACGCTGCTGGCATGCTCGGAATCGAAGAGCTGTTAGACCGTAAACCGAAAGAACTCTCTGGAGGACAGCGGCAACGTGTCGCGCTGGGGCGAGCTATCGTTCGCGAGCCTCAGGTTTTTTTGATGGATGAGCCGCTCTCAAATCTGGATGCTAAATTGCGGGTGCAGACCAGAGCAGAACTGATCAAGCTGCACCGCCGGTTGCGGACAACGACTATCTACGTTACCCACGATCAGGTCGAAGCAATGACAATGGGCGACCGTATCGCCGTGCTCAATTTTGGAGAATTGCAGCAGTACGATACGCCGGTCAACCTCTACAACAAACCGGCGAACGTTTTCGTCGCTGGATTTATCGGCAGCCCATCGATGAATTTTGTTGATATGCAGGTGGAATCAAACCATCAGAAAATTACGTTGCGTGCCAGCCGATTCTCTATAACGCTTGATGACAGATCAGCCGACGTGTTGCAGCGACATAACCTCTCAACGGTCACCGTCGGCATCCGTCCGGAACACATCGTCCCCTCACACATCAACGGACATGACGAGGACGAAAGCGCGACCTTGAGCGTGACCATCGATGTTGTTGAGTTACTCGGGAACGAGCTCTTCGTCTATCTGGATGCAGGAGAACGCGAGCAACTAGTTGCCCGTATGCAGGCAACCGTTGAATTGCAACAAGGTGAAACAATCGACGTGTCGATCATTCACGATCACCTGCACTTTTTCGATCCAGAGACTGAGCTAGCGATACGCTGAGAGGCGACAACGGTCGCCTGCTACTATTTCAGCCCTACGCGCGAGATGCGTTCACCTGTTATCCAGTCTTTCAAGAGATACGAAGAAAATATGCGGATACAGGAATGCTCTGTTACAGAGCATTCCTGGGTGTGAATGAAGCGGATCGGTGGATCCCAATTGTGGGTCATTGTGCGTTTCAACGGTTGTTAATGTCGCTGCCCGCGCTCGCCGGAAGGTGGCACTAGCGCGCCGTCGCTGGCTGGAAGGATCGTATTCCAGTCTCGGAATCGATATTCCTTGAGGCTTATGACTGATGCCTCGCTAGTATCAATCGGCATGAGGTTACGCTCCAGGAAGCGCGTATTAGGTGTCGATTCTGCGTGGATTGTCAAAGTTCGCTCGTCGCTATTAACGACTGCTGTATCGTGTGATTGGGTCTGAATGAGCAACGCGGCAACAATGACCGCGCATGCTATACCAAAAACCAATATCAGGATTTTCATCTGGCCAGAAATTAGTCGAAGATTGTTGGTTACTGTCTGCACCGGACCACTCCTTCGCTGATGTGTCCGCTTCGATTCCACATTCCCAGCATGAAGGTTGGGCGGGCAAGACACATCGACTGAAATGATCATTTGCTCCATAGCGCAGCGTAGTTATTTCTAACCATGAGAGAAGAAGGTTAGGTCAGGTTATTGGTGATCGCCCAGGTTGCGGCGGCGGTCCGCGACTCGACGTTAAGTTTAGTGAGGATATGAGCGACGTGGTTGGCAACGGTATGGGGACTGATGAAAAGCCTGGCAGCGATTTCCTGGTTCGTGCAGCCATCGACAATTAATGCGAGCACTTCGACTTCCCGTTGGCTGAGTCCAGCCAAGGCAGCCGGTGATGGCGTGTCTAATCGCTCGGTAAGCACGTTAATCATCCCGAGTACCTGGTTCATGCCAAGCTCACTGGCAATGTTGCCCGCTTTTTGAAGCAGTTGGTAGGCACGCTCGGGGTCGCCAGGTTTGCCTCGTTGGACTAGTAGATTGGCCCAGGCATACAATGTATGCGCGATGTAAGGCGGTGTTTCCCACTCGGTATGAACTCGAAGTGCATCATTGAAATGACGGTCTGCCAGGTCCCAGTCTTCGAGCAGAGTTGCGAGCAATCCTAGATAGTAGTCAACGCTCCCGCCAGTATCGTCACTGCCCAGGGTAACTGCCATCAACGTTGTATACGGCTTCAATCGCGCGTATAGCACTGGTGCTCGGTTCCGGTCTCCAAATGCTACACACAGTTTGCAGAGAACGGCGACCCAGCGGAGCAGATCCGGCACAGCCCTAAAATCATTCGTAGCCAGGCGTTCGTATACTTCGCGAGCTTGACGTTTGTTGCCGATTTCAAGCTGGCAGAGCGCATAGAAAATATCGGTTTTTAGCGGTCTCGGATGCTGAGTCTCGTAGCGTTGTTGTAGCTCTTCCGCAACCTCGGCTACACGTTTGTGATGGTCAGGTCTCCGCCACCTGGAACAACGGTGGCGACACCGCCTATCTCTTCGACAACTCCGGCCAGCAGGTAGATGCCTTCAGTTATT
>CAZNYB010000144.1:0-6601 GCA_964577155.1 uncultured Thermomicrobiales bacterium
CCCTTGCGCCAGAGTTCCTGACGGCTCCGGCTCCAGAAATGCGCCTCGCCGGTCTGGCGGGTCTGCTCCAGCGATTCCTCGTTCATCCAGGCCACCATCAGCACCTCGCCGGTGACGGCGTCCTGGGCGATGGCCGGGATTAGCCCACGTTCGTCAAATTGCAGATTCATGCTGTTTCTCCTGACACCAGCCGGACCGGGATGCCCTGCTCCCGCAGGTGCTGCTTGACCTGGTCAACGGTGAGCTTCTTATCGTGGAAGAGCGAAGCCGCCAGCGCGGCGTCGGCGTGCCCGGTGGTGAGCACCTCGGCAAAGTGTTCGACGGTTCCCGCGCCGCCGCTGGCGATAACTGGCACCGGAACCGCGTCGGCGATGGCTCTGGTGAGTTCGAGATCATAGCCAGCCAGTGTTCCGTCGCTGTCCATGCTAGTGAGCAGGATCTCGCCAGCCCCCAACGCAACGCCCTGACAGGCCCACCCGACGGCGTCGAGGCCGGTCGCCGTCCGGCCACCGCTGACGTAGACCTCCCAGTTCCCCGGCGCTGTCCGTTTGGCGTCAATCGCCAGCACGATGCACTGGCTGCCGAACCGCTCAGCGCTGGCGGTGAGCAGTTCCGGGCTACGAACCGCCGCCGAGTTGATGCTCACTTTGTCCGCGCCGGCCAGCAGGATCTCCCGGACATCAGACACTTCCCGGATGCCGCCGCCGACGGTCAACGGCAGGAAGATCTCGTCGGCCACCCGGCGAACCATCTCCACAGTCGTCCGATGTCCTTCCGGCGTGGCGGAGATATCGAGGAAGACCAGTTCGTCAGCGCCCATCCGGTCGTAGACACGTGCCTGCTCGACCGGGTCTCCGGCATCCCGCAGGTTGACAAAGTTGACTCCTTTGACGACCCGGCCATCCTTAACATCCAGGCAGGGAACGATTCTGCGGGCTAGCATGCCAGCGCCTCCTCCAGGGTAAACCGGCCATCGTAGAGCGCGCGGCCGATGATAATGCCAGCCAGCCCGGCAGCTTTCACTTCCCGGACATCGTCCAGCGAGGCGACGCCGCCGGAGGCGATGACCCGCAGGCCGGTCTCCTTCGCCAGCCGCTCGGTGGCCGCCAGGTCGACCCCGCTGCCCGCGCCATCGCGGGAGATGTTGGTGAAGACGGCGGTCTGAACGCCGGCCCGGGCGAGCTGGCTGCCGAGCGTCACCGGATCAAGCTCACTCGCTTCGGTCCAGCCGCGGGTCCGGACCCGGTTGTCGCGGGCGTCGATCCCGGCGACGATCCGACGCGGACCGAACGCCTGGATAGCCTCAGCGATCAGCTCCGGCTGCTCGATGATGACCGTGCCGAGAATCACCCGGTCGATCCCCAGCGCCAGCGCCCGGTCGATGTCTTCGATCGACCGCAGGCCACCGCCGTACTGCAGCCGAGCGCCGGTGTCCGCTTTGAGGATGGCTTCCAGCGCCCGCTGGTTCGCGCCGCCTGGCTCGCCAAACGCGCCATCGAGGTTGACGATGTGCAGCCAGGCAGCGCCAGCTTCTCGCCATCGACGGGCCTGGGCAGCCGGGTCATCGCCATAGGTCGTCTGCTGCCCGGGATCACCCTGCAGGAGCCGGACTACCTGTCCTCCACGCAGATCGATGGCCGGGAAGACATTAAATGTCTCCATCAGCACCGCTCCACGAAATTCCGCAGGATCGCCAGCCCGACCGCCTGGCTCTTCTCCGGGTGAAACTGGACGCCGTAGATCTGCTCGCGCTGGATGACTGAGGGGAACCGGATTCCATACTCGGTCTCAACCAGCACATCGTCATCAGCAGCGCCGCAGTAGTAGCTGTGGTTGAAGTAGGCGTAGCTCCCGGCCGGGATGCCAGCCATCAGCGGGTGTTCCCGCAGCGGCTCCAGCTGGTTCCAGCCGGTCTGCGGCACCTTCAGACCAGGCGTGTCGAAGCGGCGGACCTGACCCGGCAAGCAGCCGAGACCGTCATGCTGGCCCAGTTCGTCGCTCGATTCGAATAGAACCTGCATGCCGACGCAGATGCCGAGCAGCGGCGTCCCTCGCTCGACAACGGTCCGGACAACGCCAGTGAGTTCCCGCTCCACCAGCCCGGCCATCGTGTCGCCAAAGGCACCGACGCCCGGCAATGCGACCTTCTCCGCCGCCAGGATCACCTCCGGATCGGTCGTGCGGGTGATATCGGCCCCGGCGGCCTGAAAGGCTTTCTCAACCGAGCGCAGGTTGCCGCTGCCGCTATCGATCAGTGCGATCATGTCAGGATCCCTTTCGTGCTGGGGATTAGCGCTGCCCGACGCTCATCGATCCTGGTCGCCTGGTCCAGCGCCCGGCCCAGCGCCTTGAAGAGCGCCTCGGCCTGGTGGTGGTCGTCTTGCCCGTAGAGGACGCGGGCATGCAGGTTGCAGCGCGCCATCATCGCGAAAGAGTGCAGCACATGGTCGAAGAGGCTGGTAGGGATGTTGCCCACCGACGGCGTGTGCCAGTCAACATCGATAACCGCGTAGGGACGGCCCGACAGGTCGATGACGACCAGCGCCAGCGCTTCATCCATCGGCACATAGCTCGATCCCATCCTGGCGATCCCGGCCCGGTCACCCAGCGCCGAATCGACAGACTGGCCAAGCACCAGCGCGCAATCCTCGACGGTGTGGTGCGGGTCGATCTCCAGATCGCCGGTTGCCCGCAACTCCAGATCAATGAGCCCGTGCACGGCAACGTGATCGAGCATATGGTCGAGAAACGGGACGCCGGTATTGACATCGGCCTGGCCGGTCCCGTCCAGGTTCAGGGTCAGACTGATATCGGTCTCGTTCGTCTTCCGGGAAATCTCAGCCGTTCGCACCGGCTGCTCCAATCTTTTGCTCGGCCCGCAGATCGGCGGCCGCCGCGTGAGCGGTCAGCGATTCTACCCGGGCAATCGTTGCCGCCGCCGGGCTGAGCCTGCTGCTGGTCCGGTCGTCGAGGTCGATGATGCTGGTGAGCTTGATGAAATCCAGCACATTCAGCGGCGATGAGAAACGGGCCGAGCCGCCGGTCGGCATCACATGGCTAGGGCCGGCAACATAGTCCCCGAGCACCTCGAATGACCGTTCGCCAAAGAAGATGCCGCCAGCGTTGGTGATCAGTTCCGCCAGCGCCTTTGGCTCCTCCACCGCCAGGCAGAGGTGCTCCGGCGCATACTGGTTCGAGAGTTCGGCGGCTGTCTCCAGATCCGGCGTCATCACGATCCCGCTCTGGTGAGACAGCGACTCCTTGATGATCTGGTAGCGGGAGCGATCCCGGGCCTGCCGCCTGACTTCAGCCTGCACCTGCTCCGCCAGTGTCTCGTCCGTCGTCAGCAATATGGCGGCCGCCAGCGTATCGTGCTCCGCCTGCGCCAGCAGATCGGCGGCCACCCAGACTGGCTTCGCCGTATAGTCGGCGATGACCAGCGTCTCGGTCGGTCCGGCCAGCCCGTCGAGGCCGACGATGCCGAAGACCTGCTGTTTCGCCAGGGTGACGAAGAGGTTGCCCGCCCCGACGATCTTGTCCACCTTCGGCACACTCTCCGTGCCAAAGGCCATTGCAGCGATGGCCTGCGCCCCGCCCAGCTGGTAGATCGCGTCCAGACCGCAGATGCTAGCCGCCGCCAGGATCGACGGGTGCGGGTCCGGCGGGGTGCAGACGACGATCTCTTGCACCCCGGCGACCTGGGCCGGGATGACCGACATCAGCAGTGATGACGGCAACGGGGCGGTGCCACCCGGCACGTAGACGCCAACTCGCTCAATCGGCGTCACCCGCTGGCCGAGCCTGCCGCCAAGCTCGCTGGTGGACCACTCCGGCAGCGGTTGCCGTTCGTGAAACTGCCGGATACGACCGGCAGCTAGCTCCAGCGAATCGATCAGATCAGCTGACAACAGATCGCGAGCGGTAGCGAGCTGATCTTGCCCGATCCGGAACTTGCCGGATGCATCGCGGTCCAGCCGCTCCGACCACTCTCGCAGGGCGGCATCGCCTCCGGCGCGCACTTCCGCCAGAATTCTCCGCACCCCGCTCTCCGGCGTCGCGCCGTTGCCGAAGACCTGCTCGACCCGCTCGATCAGCGATGGCGGGTAGCGCGACTCCCCGGTCAGCTCACGCTGCAGGATCGTCCGTGAGGCGGTTTCAACATCGTAGATCGGGATCATTCAGTCCTCCAACTCATCCAGCATCCGGCGGTAGGCCGGCGGTTCTTCCTCAAAGATGAAGCTAACTGGCGTGACGATCACGCCGCTGCCGCCGATGGCCCGCAGTTCGCCAATCGCTCTCGTCAGCTGGTCCTTCCGGACGATGATGTTGACGGCATGCCAGCTACCGCCGTCCCTGGCGATAATCGGCGATATCGTCGGACCCTGCAGCCCGCCAATCACCTGTTGCGAGAAGATGCGCTCGGCGACGATCTCCGGCGACTCGCCGCGCATATTGGCGAAGATGGCGACATTCTCACTGGCCCGCTCGTTGGCGACGATCAACTCCAGCAGTTGCCGGGCAATCGCCAGCGTCTGCGGGCAGTTCTTCAGCCGGGCGCGGTTGGCGATCAGGCAGGCCTGGGAGGAGAGGATCTGCCCGTCGTCCAGCGCCCGCAAGCCGTTCTCCCGCAGCGTTGTCCCGGTTGACACCAGATCGACGATCATATCGGCGTAGCCGATCCTCGGCGCGATCTCCAGGGTGCCTTCAGCGGCGATCAGTTCGGCGTCACCAAAACCATTGCCAGCGAAGAACTCGCCGGTCAACCGGGGGAACTTCGTCGCGATACGCAAGGGGCGGCCCAGCGAGCGCTGAACGGCCGCCAGATCCTCAACCGACCTGACTGTCTCCCAGTCCGCTGGCACGATGGCGTTCAGCGTGCAGTGGCCGAACTGCAGATCATCCAGCAAGTTCAGAATCCGGCCGCCGTCGCCATTGTTGCTGGCCTGCTCGGCGACCATGTCCCAACCGGTGATCCCGAAATCGACACTGCCGTTGCGGATACTGACGACGATATCCCCGGCCCGCTGGAAGAGCACGTGCACGCCGGGCAGACCGGGGATCGTCGCCTCATACTGCCGCGGGTTTGGCTTGTGCACCCGCAGGCCGGACTGCTCCAGCAGATCCAGCGCCCCTTCGGTCAGCTTGCCCTTGCTTGGCAATGCCAGCCGGATGTCGCTTCGCTCAGATGTCAATTGATCCTCCCTCTCAACAGACACGAAAAAACACTCCCCGGTTGGGGAGTGTGTCTGTGGCGATATTTGCCTGGTGTTCGTCTCAAACGGCAACTACTCGCGCGTGCACCTCACCCCAACCGGGAAACCGGCGTGACCATGATGATGGTGGTGGCGCGTTCGATGCCGCGAGCAAGTATTCATACTGCTGCAGATTCTAACAGATTGGGGACCCTCACCCTACATCCCTCTCCCAGGAGCGGGAGAGGGACTTTAAGACCAAACGTGTCGTTGTGTTCTTTACCCCTCTCCCCGCTTCGTGGAAGAGGGCGGGGCACCCTTCGGGTCGCGGTGAGGGTCTCAGTCAACCCGCACAATCGTGATCTTCACAACCGGATCACTCCAGCCATGAGCGCCAACGGTCAGATCGCCGGTTCCCTGAACGCCCGGGTGGTGCATAATCGGGTCCGAGGTCTCGATGCCGGCGTTATTGTTGGTCCCGCCAAGGCACGGCGGCACAAGATCGTTCATCAGCTCGGTATTCATCTCGACTCCAGCGTCATACGCGCCAGCGTAGTAGGTCCGAGATCCCCACCACGGCAGCCAGGCGCGGTCCAGCCCGGTGAACCCGTCGTTGGTGCAAACCAGCATCGATGCGAACGAGATCGGTTGCCACGGCTTGCCGCTAATCTGGAATGTCACCGATGCCCCTGGCAACAGTGGGCCGACATCGGTAGCGGCGACGACGACATTGTTCACCAGCCTGGAGCTATTCAGGTGATTCACCATCGGGTCCAGATTGCCATCGCGAGCAATTGCCGCCAGCTCGTCCGACGCCACCCGGTGAACCTTGAACATCTTGAAGAACCAGCTATGGGTCGCCACGACCGGCGGTGTCAGTGGTTGACCGGCAGTGAGATTTTCAATCGTGACCTCATAGGTCGCATCAGTGTGAGTTGCGCTGGATGTCCCAACCGTCGCCAGCAACAGTGTCGCGACAACTGAAAAGACGAGAACCAGACGCAGCAGTCTTCTGCGGTGCATGAACGTACTCCCTCTCTCATACGGCAGAGCGATAGCCACTGTCTCACCCGTCCGGCGGCGCAGTGGATCACGCCCGGACCATGGTGGAACAGTGTCAAAAGTCAATGCACCAGCGCTGGTGGCCTACTCCTACTTTGTCACCAGATTCTTACGAGATTACTACGAGAGTGTTACAAGATCCACTGTGCCAATCCGTGGCAGGCAATTCGGCGGCTGACAACCCAAACAACACTCATCCGCTCTACAATCTGAAAACAAGACGAATCGCAATCAGTGCAGGAGCAACACCAGATGAACCAGAGCCAGCAGCGTAACGAACTGACGATCGAGCAGATCATCTCGATCCAGACGCCAGACAGCCCGGTCTGGTCGCCGGACGGATCGCA
>CAZNYB010000145.1:0-3360 GCA_964577155.1 uncultured Thermomicrobiales bacterium
ATTGCCAGAGCACCCAGCTTGCAAGCGCCTGGTCGCCTGTTTCTCTGGCAACCCGGCCAGCTTCATCGAGGCATCGAAGTCCTTCATCCGGCGCGGCGTAACGCCGCATGCGCGCTAGCCGGAGGAGCAGCCATCCCCGTTCTTCCGCATCCGGGTCTGATTCAGCCAGCACCGCGATCGCGGCTTCAAAGCGATCTGCCGCAGCCCGCCAACTGTAGGCGCGTTGAGCTCGCACCCCGGCCTGGATGAGCCAGTCAACAGACTGGGGGTCTCCGGACTGCCGGAAATGGTAGGCAACGGCATCCGGGTCTGGAGCTTCAGTGGCTGCCAGGATCGAGCCTGCCTGCTGGTGCCTGCGCCTGCGAAGCCCCGGTGATTGGTGCTCGTAGATGACCTGCCGGAGCAATGCATGAGTAAAGCGCGCGCCGCGGCCATCGGCAGTTTCAACGATCAGGCGAGCCTGGCTGGCCCGGTCGACTAGTTGGAACAGCCGCTCTTCATCGACGTCCGCCACATCGCCCCAGAGATCCATCGGCACTTCCTGACCCAGCACCGCGGCAATCGCGAGCAGGTGCTGATCTTCATCACTCAGCTGTGCCAGACGGCCGGCAACGAGGTGCTCGATGAGCATCGGGGTTCGTGCGCGGGATAGATTGCCGAGCATCCAGGAATGCTCCTGCTGCCGGAGGACGCCCTCTTCCTCCAGTGCCTGCAGCACTTCAACGGCGTAAAATGGGTTGCCTTCTGAGCGGTCAAACAGATATGAGGTTAACCGCGCTTCATCAGCCGCGTCGAGTTGGTAGCGGGGCCGGACCAGCGCCCAGAGGTCGTCGCTTACCAGTGTGTGTACGTTGAGTCGTAGCACTTGTGACTCCCGCACCAGCAACGGCAGCAGGCGGGAGAGGTAGTGTGGCGCGGCAATTTCATCAGCCCGATAGGCAACAAGGATGAGAATGGGAAGTTCAGTCGCCGAGCGAGCCAGGAAGCGAAGGAGATCCAGGCTGGCGTCATCAGCCCAGTGCTGATCATCAAGGAATAGCACCGTGGTTTGCCTGCCGGCTACATCTTCCAGGAACTGGCGAATGACCTGAAACAGAGCGGCTTGACTGGCAACGCTTTCACCTATTTCACAGCGAGCCACTTCGGGCGGCATGTCAGGCAATGCATCATGTGCCGGGTAGCCTGCGAAGAGCTCGATCCAGGGCGCAAAAGGAGCGGTGTCGATGAGATCGTAACACCGGCCGGTGAGGACAAGCGCTCCCCGTGATTCTGCCTCAGCGCACAGCAATCCGGCTAGCGTGGTCTTGCCAATCCCAGCTTCCCCGCCGATGAGCGCGACACTCCCTCGACCGTCAAATGCGCTATCCAGCGCGGCGCGTAGTAGCGCAAGTTCACGGTCTCTGCCAACGACTGGCAGCGCATCGCCGCCCGATTCTGTTGTAGGGTGGAACGTCGTCATCCTGATTCTCATCAATGGCAAACGTTTGTCTGGCACAGGCGCCGGTTTTCGATCTGGGGCGCATATGCCCGTTTCAACGCATGGTCCCGGGCAGGTGTCTGGTGTCAGATTGTTCATGAGGTAAGCGCATATCCCTGCCGGGACGTGGCATGCGCATCCATCCTAGCAGGATCGGCAACATGCGTCTATCGCGAAATGGTTCGCCTTCTTGGGTTCAGTAGCGGGTATGGCAGGCAGCTGCTGGAATCACCCATTACCGCTGGAAACGTCTCGATAGTGGCAAATAAGTGATTTCCACGATGCAGTGGCCGCAGCCGGTAGGGCACTATAAACCCAGGCTATTGCAATGACGCGGTTAGATCAAAGGAGATCGGCATGCACAGCGTGGCGCACACCAGAGTTGTAAAGCAACTGACAGGTTCGGAGTTGCTCGCCTGGCAACTTCTACCAGGCAGAACTCATATGCTTGGTTTTGTCCGGAGGGTGACTGGCATGGAGGTTTGTTCCGGGGAATATAGACAGATGTGCCCTGGTCCCGTACCATGGCCCTGTATGCCAGAAACAACAGGACATAATAATGAATTGAGGACAGGTCACACGGGACGTGGACCACTCTGGGAAGGATCTCTGAGATGACGTTTGACGCGAATCGCGAATCAAAACCAGATGAAGACGTTGCGGAAGATACCACTGGGTCGAAAACGATCATCGAAGACGTGTTCGACATCAGCGAGAGACAGGCAACCGTCGAGGGCAGATCCCAAGCTGCGGATGATCCCCCGAAAAAACAGGAATTGAACGTCACCTTCAGAACAGTATCAGCCGATGATGATCCAGATTTGGATCAAGACGCTGAGTCCGAGGATGCCGGTGTTTCTCGCATTTCACCGAAGATGGCAGCCGGAGCAGCGGCCGGCCTCGGCGCCGGAACGCTGGCTGGCGCATATGTTGCCAGCGAAGCTGTCGATCAACTGAGAGACCGGATGAACGATGATGTTGCCAGTGGAACGGCAGCAGATTCGCTGGACGTGTTTGATGCTGAAACCGGCGGTCCTCACCGGGCGGAAGATACAGTAGCCGCGGATCCGGGTAGCGACAGCGATCCCTCACCATCTCAAACAGAACCTGCGGCGGATCAGTTCGGCGCCGCGACAACGCCACGTCCGGCTTCAGACGGCGCTGAAGCTGCAAACGACGATCAGGTTTCTGAGGAGATGCAATCCAGCGCCAGCGGAGCGCTGCTATTCCCGGATGTTGACGAAGCGGCGGGATCCCGATCGGTTGCGCCTGATTCAATAGCCCCGCGACCGCCGGTCGTTCCCGATAGCGGCGAACCGGCAACACCAGTATCAGATGACGCAACCGCGTCAGCCCCTCCAGCCGACCAGGTCGTCAGCGAATCCCCGTTAGAGCCAGGTCCGCCAGACCCTGCGCCATCGTCTGAACCAGTTGACGCTGCGCCGCCAGCCGATTCATCCTCAACGGGTGCTTCCTCAAGCGATGACTCGCTGAGTTTTTCAGAGCCGCCTGCTGACCAGTCGGATTCGAGCCTGCCTGACAGTGTTTCGACGATAGTCGAGCCGGTAGAAGATTTTATTCCAGAACCAGACATAGTGATTCCCGAGCCGGTGATCATACAAGAGCCGCCAGATTTTGTTTCAAATCTTGGCCCTGATCCGGACGATGACGACGATTCCCTCCTTGACGACATCTTCGACGACGATGGCTTTGAGTTTCCGTAGAAGAAGTAGGGAGAGAGTGTCGAGAAAGCTGAAAGAGAGTAGGAAGAGAGTAGGAAGAGAGGGATCAAACTAAGAAGGTTGATTTACTGTTCCCTCTCTTTTTACCTTCTCCCTACTTTCTTAATACTTTCTTCCTACTCTCTTGCCACTCTCTTCTCA
>CAZNYB010000145.1:3460-6432 GCA_964577155.1 uncultured Thermomicrobiales bacterium
CCTTCTCCCTACTTTCTTAATACTTTCTTCCTACTCTCTTGCCACTCTCTTCTCACTTCCCCGTCCCTCGCCGTATCGCGATCAGGTAGAGCAGCAATACGGGCAGCAGCACAAACGAGACGGCGATAATGCCGGCCCGGACAGAGATCGCCAGACCAATGACGCCGAAGAGCAGGCCAACGGTCATTTGGCCAAAAGCATCGGCCTGAGCGTGCATCGACATCACCGTTGCCCGCACCTGTGGTTTCAGATTCTGGTTAATCCAGGTTGTCGTCAGTGGACTGTGCAGTTGTCGCAGCAGCAGATAGGCCCAGAGGAAAGCCAGGGCGAACCCGAACTGCCCGGACAATCCAAAGAGCAGCGCCATCAGGGCCACACCGCCGTCGATCACCAGCAGCGTTTTGGCGACCGTGCCATGACTGTCAGTGTCGACCCGGCGGCGGATGAACTCGACAGCAACCAGGCCGATCAACAGAATGACGGCGTCGATGATCCCGAACCAGAGCGCCAGATTTGCATCTTCTCCGGAGACGATTTCCGGAAAGGAAATGTTCTCGACCAGATAGAGCCCTCTGAGCCGGTCAAAGCCTTCACTGGCTGCGCCGAAGACCACGGCGATAGCGATAATGATGATGAGGAGCCGGCTGCTTCGGACCAGGCGCAGCCCTTCCAGGAACGTATCGCTCATAGAGCTCCAGGTGGTCCGGTCTCCCCGGCTGACCTGGCGGAATCTCGACTCCGGCATACAGACGATGAGAAACACCCCGAGCATAGCCATGGTCACGCCAGCGACGATCAGTGGAATATTCAGCGCAATCTGCGCTAGCCCAACAGCAACGGCGATGCCGATCAGCCCGCCGATCTGATGCATCTGTTCGCCACGCAGGTAGACTCTTCCGAGACCCTCTTCGCCATGCTCGTCGGCGATCCAGGCTGGTTCAGCGCCGCTGATAAAGGTCCAGCCCAATCCCCAGATGCCCTGTGCGATGAGGACGGCAGAAAGTACCGGAAACGATCCTTCCAGGATCCAACCGGCGCCCATGATGAACATGCCTATGATGACCGACGTCCTGCGGCTGCGGGTATCGGCGACGACCCCGGTTGGGATCTCGAAGAAAAACGCTGAAAGCTCAAGAACCGTGCCAGTAAGCACTAACTCGAAGGCATTGAGACCGACGTCCTGAATGCGGTAGAGAATCGCGACCGTTGCATAGGTCGTAAACGCGATTGACCACCAGAGGGACATCGTCAGATAGACCGGATAGGCCGGCAGTTTTCGTATCAAGGTAAGCCACCCTGTATCGTCAAATTCGACGGTTGACGGTCGGCGTGCACGCTCACGCCAGAATCAACCAACCGGCGAGCCGGCCAGCCGTTCTATATGTTGTCAGCGTCGAAAGAAAGCGTGGTTACCTTCTACGACGATGCGGGTGGTGTTCCCATTCGCGGCAAATCTCCTGTGTGAGATCAAACTACCGGCGGAGTATAGCAGGAAGAAGTGGGAGGGGAGAGTATGGAAGAACGTTGCAAGAGCGGGAACAGAAATCAGTTGGCTACCCGTGTTCGCCAGTTAGCCATAGCGATTGTTGACGAATGCGGCTGTTCGACCGCGCATGAAGCGAATATTTCGTGTATTGTATGTACGAGCAGAACTTGCCGTACTGCAGGGTTATTCGCATCAGTTGAATGAATTGGCAGGAGAAAATGTTTCTCGCGGGCTATCTGCACCGGTTTGCCGATGTCCGGGACGAGATGCGGGTTCTCTACCGAACCCGTTGATCGGTAGGTTGAATCCAGGGGAGTAAGGATTCTGATGAAGTGGGGAGATGATCAATGACCGAGACAACGCCTCCTTCCGGTTCGTCCGCGAGCGATCGACCAGAGCCTATTCGCGGCAATCTGGGCGGGACGGTTATGGGACCGCACAACGTACCGCTGGAGCGTGAAAATCCAAATCTGTTCGCCTCTCCGGACACCGATGCTGGCACAATCCCAAACCTCAAGTTTTCCTTCGCAACCGCCCATAATCGCTTGCTCAGCGGTGGTTGGGCACGCGAAGTGACGGTGCGTGAGTTGCCGATCGCTACCACGCTCTCCGGCGTGAACATGCGTCTGAATCCTGGCGGAATCCGCGAGCTACACTGGCACAAGGAGTCTGAATGGGCCTATATGCTGGCTGGCCAGGCCCGAATCACCGCCGTTGACCAGGATGGCCGCAACTTTATCGACGACGTTGGCGTTGGAGATCTCTGGTTTTTCCCGGCAGGCATTCCCCACTCGATCCAGGGGCTCGAAGAGGGTTGTGAATTTTTGCTGGTCTTCGATGACGGTGATTTCTCGGAGAATGAGACCTTTCTGATCACTGATTGGTTCAACCATACGCCGCTCGATGTGCTGGCCAAAAACTTTGGCGTTCCCGAGTCCGCCTTTGCCGATTTGCCCCGGGATATAGATCGAACGCGCTACATGTTCGTTGCCGACGTGCCCGGACCGCTCGCCACCGACACCGTGACCTCCCCCAACGGAACCATACCGGTGTCATACAGTCACCGTCTCCTGGCCCAGGATCCGATCACGATGCCGGGCGGTCAGGTCCGCGTCGTCGACTCATCGAATTTTCCGGCATCCACCGCTATCGCAGCCGCGTTGGTGGAGGTCGAACCGGGCGCGCTTCGGGAACTTCACTGGCATCCCAATGCCGACGAGTGGCAGTACTACATAAGTGGCCGAGGGCGTATGACTGTGTTCGCATCCAGTGGCAAGGCTCGCACATTCGACTACCAGGCAGGCGATGTCGGCTACATTCCGTTCGCCATGGGGCACTACGTCGAGAACACGGGCGATGAGACGCTCCGATTTCTTGAGATGTTCAAGAGCGATCACTTCGCCGATGTCTCGCTCAACCAGTGGATGGCGTTGACGCCACCCGAGCTGGTGCAAGCGCATCTGAATCTGGACCAGCAGACGATGAA
>CAZNYB010000146.1:0-6340 GCA_964577155.1 uncultured Thermomicrobiales bacterium
CTAGCCTGCAGCGTACCTACAATTAGTTGGAATTGGTGACCTTGTGTTCGCCCGAGTTTTTCTTTCATGCGTAAAACGGACGAACACAAGGTTCGCCTCTACCTATCCAGGTGTTTTATATCGGTCCTGCTGACTACTCCGGCAGACTCAAGACAGCGACCACCGGTCTGTGGTCGGAGGCGTCGCTGTCAGGCACAAATGCGTCGAGCACAGTGAGATCAGGTGTCACGAAGATGTAGTCGATCCGAAACCCGGTGTAGGACGTGGCGATGCTCGGGTCAAAGTCAGCGCCGGTGTCGATTAACCCGGCGTTATGCAACTCCGCGATAACCGGATCGCTGGGATCAGCATTGAAATCACCAGCGATGATCGTTGACGAGCGATCTCCCCAGAACTCCAATAGCTGATCGACCTGTTCAAAGCGGACGGCGGCGGCATCTTCAGGATTGTCAAGGTGCGTGCCGATGACCCAGACAGGTCTGCCTGGCGTCGCAATCTCGGCCGCCACCAGTGACCGGTCGAGGTTCTGTGTGCTGGCATACTTGAACACCTGTTCGTTTGTCACCGGCCACTTGCTGAGGATCGCGTTGCCCCATAGATCGTCGTTTGATGCCGGTCCCCAGACGAACGGCAGCTCCAGGCGCTTGCTGAGCCAGAGCATCTGGTCGTTGTAGGTCGTCACCAGCCAGCCCCGGCTGACCTCCTGAAGGATGAGGATGTCAGGATCTTCTGCTTCGATGGTCTGCGCGGTCGCCTCGAGATCCCAGTAGTTGTCCAGGGAAAAACCGGACTGGATGTTGTAGGTCATCACGGTGATGTCGTTGCCGGTCGGTGTCTCTGCATCTTCTTCCGACCAGAGGAAGGCCTGCACAACGCTAGTACCGATGATGACGAGAAGTAGAGCGGCGTACGGTAGACGCATTTGTTTACTGGATAGCCACTCGAAGATAGGTTCGACACGAGAGAGCCGGTAAGTATTCAAACCTGCGCCGGCTAGGAGGATGAGCCAGGCGGCTGCAACCATAATGGTCGAACCAGTGGCCGTGTAGTAGAGAAAGAGGAGGACAAACTGGATGACCATGCTCGCCGCCAGGAAGACAGCAACCGGCAGGACACTGGCTCCGGTTTTTTGCTCCGGCTCCGACGGCAGCAGAGCGATGCTCAACAGGCTGACGCTGGTAATCGTGACAATGAACAGCCCGACCTCTTCAAGTCCAAACCCTCCCCAGAAAAGCACCAGTCCGAGAGAACCGAGCACCATGTCGATGACAAAATATCGCGGTTTGGGGCGATCTTCTTCCGAATCCGGACCCATGCGGGAGAATCGAGTCCAGATTAAAAGCATGGCCGCCAGGAAGGCGAATGAGTACTGGGCAGCTGCATTCGGGACGGAGTAGTCCGTCCAGACCTCAGCCAGGGCGATGTTTCCGGCCATCAAGTGGAACATCGCAATACCAGGGCCAATTGCCAGCAACGGCAGCGCGGCGCGAAATCCTGACTGGGCCGAGACAGCGACTGTTCCCATGGTTGCAACGGCAAACACCAGCCCGGCAGCCAGCACCACAGTTGCGATCAGACTCGGAACATCCGGCATCCAGGGCAGATCGATCAGCTGGAAGTTGATCCGCACCAGGACATCCAGCGCCAGACCCAGCCCCAGTCCGGCGACAATTGCGGTTCTCCTGGCGCACAGCATCCCAACGGTAATCCAGCCCCAGCAGACAATCCCCAGTCCGCCGATGACGATTCGCGTCTCCGGCGTTTCGATGAACTGCAGCAAGATGGCCAGCGCCGCCAGAACGATCGCTGATCCATGGGTCATGCGCGAGAGTCCGAACAGACGGCGAATCAGCCAGGCCAGGATCGGAGAGATGAAGACGGCGAGAACGATAAGAGAAATCTCTACCCGCTTGCTCTGGTCGACGACGAAGACCAGATAGCTGACGAACACTCTGGTCAGTTCGAGCATCAGCACCATTGACAGGGCAACGACAGCCGCGCCAGCCCAGAATTGCCCGCTCGAAACCAGTGCGTTGTCAGAACTTTTTTTTGTCACTACTCTAAAGTTCTTACCTCGTAGGGGCGAACCTTGTGTTCGCCCGCTTCTGGGCATAGTACATAAATCGGGCGAACACAAGGTTCTCCCCTACGACGATAAATCGTCAACTCTCCAGAAGTTTCCGGGCCACATTAAAACGTTGAATCTGGGTTGTGCCGCCACCGATGGTGAACATCCGGGCGTCTCGGGCCATCCGTTCCACCTCGAAATTGCGAGAGTAGCCGTTGCCGCCGAGCACCTGAATGGCGGTGTTGGTGATAAAGATCGCGGTCTCCGAGGCGTGAGTTTTGGCGACACTCGTTTCGTAGCGCTGCGGAAACCCGTAGCGGTCGCGTGTTTTTGCGGCGCGCTCGACCAGCAATGCGGCGGCATCGAGCTGGATGGCCATATCGGCGAGCATCGTCTGTATGGCCTGGAATTCGGCTATTGGCCGTCCAAACTGTTCGCGCCGTTTCGCGTACTCGACGGCGATGTCCAGCGAGCCGCGCGACAGCCCGAGGGAGACGGCGGATGCGCCAACTCGCTGACCGTTGTAGGCTGCCATTAGTTTGCCGAAACTCCCGCGTGGAAGGATGATATTCTCAATCGGCACCCGGCAGCCCTGAAAGTGCAATTCCCCTTCTCGCAGCCCGCGCAAGCCCATCGTTGGCTCACGGTCGCCGATTTCGAGCCCAGGGGTGTCGCTGTCGACAAGCACCGCGCCGATGCCCGCCGATCCGGGGATGTCATCGAAACGGGCGAAAACCAGGTACACCTCACGTTCTCCAGCGCCGGTAATCCACCGTTTTGTGCCGTCAATGATGACTTCGTCGCCGTAGACATAGGCGCTGGTTGTCAGCTCGTTAGCGGCTGACCCGGCAGTCGGCTCGGTGATGGCGATTGAAACCAGATACTCACCGGTTCGCACCCGGGGCAGGTAATGCTGCCGGATGTCTTCGTTTGCCCACTTGTCGAGGATCTGAACCGCGCCGAAATTGCTATCCACCACCAGTCTGGCGCTGACACCGCAACCGCGACCAACCTGGGCGATTGCTCTTGCGGTATCCAGGGTGGAGAATTCCCCGCCGTCGACGTCGGCAGAGAGGGACATACCGAGCAGTCCCGCTCCCGCGAGACGTTCGACATGCTCATCTTCTATCTGTTCAGTTTCATCCCAGGTTCTGGCGTGCGGTTTGATCTCCTGCTCGACAAAACTGTACAGACGAGCCGGATCGCCTGCGATTTCATAGATACCGTTTCCGGGCTGATCATTCATCCTGAGTTGTACTCCGTTCACTGCTTTCAAGGTGCTACGTCTTTTATGCGATCTTACCTGCTGAATGTTTTCCACCACTGGATGTAGCGGTCCATGCCCTCAGCAATACCGATAGCTGGCGACCAGCCGAACTCGTTGCTGAACCGGCGAACATCGAGAGGTGGCCGGGATGGACCGCTGATATTCGGATTCAGCACTTCTGGCGACGGATTCTCGTCAATAGACAGGTCTGGAAATGAACCGCGAAGAGCCTGGATGACCTCTCCAACCTCCGTTTGCCGTCCAGTTCCCAGATTATAGAGATCGTGCTGCAGGCTGTCTGCTATCGCGAGCCGGACGATACCGCTGGCTGTGTCGGCGATATAGGTCCAGTCTCGTTGCCGGGCCAGCGGACCGGTCGGCAACGTTGCATCTCTCCCGGCATCCGCCAGCCACTCATAAATCGGCGATGTGCGAACGCGCGAAGGTGTAGCTCGTTCGCCTGGACCATATGGCTGGGCAATGCGCACCGATACCGTGGAAAGTTCGTGAAGCGCGCCGTAGCGACGGACCAGAGCTTCCGAACTCATTTTCGAGATGCCATAGAGCGAGTCCGGGTTGAGCGAAACCGTCTCCGGCACTGGCGAATCTCCGGTGTATGCGCCAATTGCGGAAGGCGAGGAGACATAGACAAAGCGTCTGATCCCGCTGTTCCGGGCAACATCCAGCGCCTGCATCGTTCCGCCGATGTTGACGCTCACGATGCGCAACGACTCTTCTCGCTCGACCTCGGTGGTCGTTGAGGTAACGACCGCAGCGTGGATGAACCGCTCGAACTGATCTCCAGTCAGCGCGGCTGCCAACGACCCCGGTGACGACAGGTCGGCGACTCGATGACGAACTGAGCCGGCAACATCTTGCAGATAGCGTTGAACCCAATCATCGGGCGATCTCCTGCCAACGGCGTAGACGGTGTTTCCCTGTTCCGCCAGCGTCCGGGTCAGATTCAATCCCACAAAACCCTGCGCGCCGGTAACGACGACTCCCATCAACTTCCTTCTTCCGTGTCGGGTTCATCAAATGGATCATTATCTTAGTGGTAGGATGCCATGGAAAAGAATATGTCTGTTGCAGATCGCGGAGATGAAAGAAGCAAATGACAGCTACGAGCTTGCCCGAAATCGAGGTTATCGGCGTACGCTACAGCGGCAGCCGGCTCGCTGATCGCGATGAACGCTCTGTGGACGCTTACAAAAACTCGGGAATCTACGAGAAAGCCAGTGCGCAGATCAACATCATCGAACCTGTGTTTCCGGAAGATGAGCGTACCGGGAACCCGACTGACGACCTCGGCGTCATCTGCGGATCTATCGCCGAAGCTGTTGCTGACGCGCGCCGTGATGGCAAGGCGGTTGTGATGGTTGGCGGCGACTGCTCTCACATTGTCGGCGTCCTGGGCGGATTGCAGGATGCTCATGGACCAACGGCGAAAGTCGGACTGATCTGGTTCGATGCCCATGGCGATTTCAACACGCCGTCGACGACGCTCTCGGGCATGCTCGGCGGCATGCCGGTTGCCGTGGCAGCCGGGCTGGCCTATCCACGCTGGCGTGAAGGAGCACACATGCAAGCCGCCTTGCCGACTGACCGCATCCTCATGGTCGATGTCCGGGACTTGGACGATGCAGAGGAGCAGTTGATCAACGCCACCGAGGTTGTCATCGCCGCGCCAGCGGCTGGCTTCCCCGGAGCGGATCTCAAGGAATCCGTCGAAGATCTGGCGGAACGGTGCGACTATCTCTACCTGCATATCGACTCGGACATTCTGGATGTCAGTCTGGTGCCAAACCACGGCACCGGAGTGACGAATGGGCCTGACATGGAACAGGTCAAAGCAGCGATCGACACGGTGATGGCGACAGGAAAGGTGATTGCTTTTGCTGTCGTATCTGTCTATGGCGAGGGCGAGGGCCATGAAATCACCCAGCAATCCGGCATTGAGATGGTTGAAGCAGGCATCCAGGGATTCGAGCGATACGGGATGCCGGAAGCGCCAGCCACGACGTGACCAGCCCCGCCGCACCGATCATCACCACCAGCGCTTTTCGTAAGACCTACGGAAACATCATCGCACTTGAAGGACTCGATCTGGAGATACCGAGATCGGCAGTTGGGCTGCTCGGCGCAAATGGCGCTGGAAAGTCAACCCTGATCAAAGGGCTGCTCGGGCTGCTTCGCCCGACCTCCGGGTCGGCGACCGTTCTCGGCATGCAGGTGTCAACCGAAGCAATCTCGATTCGCGAGCGGATCGGCTACATGCCGGAGTCTGACACGTTGCCGGGTGATGTCACCGCCGCAGATTTTGTGGCGCATATGGCTGAAATGAGCGGCCTGCCATCCAAAGCAGCGCGCCAGCGAGCAAATGACGTCCTCTACCAGTGCGGGTTGAATGAGGAGCGCTACCGGCTGATGCGGGAGTTCTCAACCGGGATGAAGCAGCGGGCAAAGATCGCTCAAGCCATCGTCCACGACCCTGAACTGGTGTTTCTTGACGAGCCGACGAACGGCATGGACCCGCAGGGCAGGGAAGATATGATCGGCCTGATCAATCGGATACATCATGAACTGGGGATCACCGTCCTGCTCTCTTCGCATCTGCTTGGCGATGTCGAGCAGGTGTGTGACTACGTCGTCATGCTTGATTCTGGACGGCTCGTCATCGCGAACGACATCAACGCCCTGCGACAGGACAGCGACGACATCATGGTGCAGATCTCCGGCGACCGCGATCAGTTCGTCAGTGAGCTGACCGCGCGCGGCTTGCGAGTGCGGACAGATGTCCGCGACATCGTCGTCTCATTCGACAACGAAGATGTGTTTGATGTGATTCGCGATGCCGCGGTTGAGACCGGGAGCGGGTTGCGGAGAATGCGTCCACGCGAACGCTCGCTGGAGGACGTCTATATCCAGACGGTGAGTGGAATCTCCGACGCCCCAGCCGAAGCCGAGGTTGCCGATGGAGACTAGCCAGCCGCAACAGCCCTACG
>CAZNYB010000147.1:0-6228 GCA_964577155.1 uncultured Thermomicrobiales bacterium
TAAAACCTTCGCTGTATCACCCAGGATAGGATACGATCTCTTGAATCAGTACCTCTACATAATAAAATCGCCACGAGATGATTTTGTCAATTCGATCACTCCAGAAGAGTCAGCCATCATGACTGAACATTACCAGTACCTCGTCGGTTTGAAAGAACAGGGAAACGTTCTGCTGGCGGGACGCACCCAGGAAGACGAATCCATCGGCCTGATCGTTTTCGAAGCTGTCAACGACGAAGATGCTCAGGCCATCGTCGATGCCGATCCGAGCGTACAGGCGGGGGTGATGAATGCAACGCTGCATCCGTACCGAGTGGCGATCATGCAGGGTCGAGACTAGCCGAAATAGACGGTCATTTCAGTCAGTAATATCCACGGAGGCAATCCGAAGTCGCCGGTTGGGGCCATGATTTCAAATACCACCGTGTTTTCGCCTTCCTGAATCCAGTTCAAGTTGCCAGCCAGCCAGGCGACATCAGTCCACTCTTCATTGTCAAATGGGGATTCACCTTCCCAGACAACGTTGCCATTGAGCGTCAGCCGGCATGGCACATGGGCTTCCCACTCGTCATCCATACCGACAATCCTGATTCCAATATAGTTGTCCGGGGATTCAGCAGCATCAAATTGCAACGTCGTGGATGGGAAGTCCGTCTCCTGTGAGTAGAGATGGGCTGCCGGGCGACCATAAAGCGTGCCGTCTGTTCGCCGATATGCGCCGCCGTCGACAAATTCATCCCGGCTGAACTGAATGAACCTTCCCTGCGCCCAGCTGGCAGGAACTCCACGTCCCGGGAAAGGTACATTGAATGTCCCGCCGCCGGAATCTGCAGTGGTTGGGGTTGCTTCAGGGACAGTTGGCTCCAGGTTCTCAGTCGCCGTTGGCTCCGGTGGCGCAGGAGTTTCCGTTGGGATGGCTGTTGCAGTGCGCACGCCCACAGCTGGCTGAGTCGAGGACGGGACTGCTGTCGCTTGAGGCTCCGGCGTTGGTTCTAACGTGGCGGTCGGATCTGTTTCTTCGGTCGGGTTCGCTCCTCCTGCCAGCGGCGGTGGAGTGGGCTGGTCCTCCGAGTCCGCAATTCGATCTAATCCGCTCACCAGCAGCACCCCGGCAAAGGTTACGATCATCGCCAGCACCAGCGCGATCAACGCCCAGCTCAACCAGGGGCTACGGTCACGATCATTCCGCCTCTGCCGGTGGCGAGGAGGTCGAGGCGGAGGCGGGGTTCTACGATCACGTACCTGCGCATTCGGGGCCGTTGTCCTGACCGAGCTTGCGGTAACCTGCCGCGCGCTTGCAACCTGGCTTGACAACGCATTCTGCATTGCTTCGGCCGTTGGATACCGGTCACTTGGAATTTTTGCCAGCGACTTTACAACGACAGCTTCCAGTTGCACCGGTATGTATTTATTGTAGCGTCTGGGTTGTGGAGGTATTTCACTTACATGCCGGTACATGACCTGAACAGGGTTATCTCCGGGAAATGGCAACCGGCCAGTTAACAGCTCGTAAAGGATGACGCCGGTTGAATATATGTCTGCCGCTGGTCCAACCGTCTCACCTGTTGCCTGCTCTGGCGCCATGTAGGCAGCTGTTCCGACGGTCATCCCAGCTTCAGTCAGCTCAGCATCTTTGGACACAAAGGCCACGCCAAAGTCGGTCAGCTTGGCGACCATGCCATCATCAAGCAGGATATTCTGCGGTTTCACATCCCGGTGAACGATGCCTTGTGCGTGTATCGCCTTCAATCCTTGCAGCGTCTGCCGGACGATATTAACTGACTCTTCAACCGTCAGCGGACCATCATTTCGCACGTACTCTCGCAACGTTGGTCCTTCAACGAACTGCATCACAATGAAGGGGACATCGCCTTCGATCCCAGTATCAAATATAGGGACAACATTTGGATGGTGTATTTTTGCGGCAGAAGTTGCCTCCCGCTCGAAGCGTGCCGCATAGTTTTCGTGGCTGGCAAAGTCCCGTCGCAACACTTTGACCGCCACCGGCCGGTGCAGAATGGTATCCGTCGCCCGGTAGGTCATCGAGAACGCACCGGTGCCTACCGGCTCATGAATTTCATAACGATTGGCAAAGATTCTCGGAATCGAGAGCGACAAAACTAGTTCCTTTGAACTACGAAAGTGGTGCTCAGGTTGTGTAAGGGTCTAAACATAGGAGTTTCGGCTCTTACAATCAAAACTCGTGCGTCCCAACACCCGTTACGCATCAGCAGCATAGTAACAAGTATTCCAACGTCAAGTTACACCGGTGATATGGTGAACCTGTACGCTGATACTTCTGCGATCTTGTGAACCTTTAGCGACATACCGGAGGTTGCCTGTGGATATGACATCTCTCGAACTGGAACGCAAAACTCGTAAAACGCTGGCCGAGCTTCTGGACCAGTGTGGCGAACTGGCGGACGGTGTGCGGTACTTCAAAGGTCAGGACCTGCTCGACGTGCTCGATATGATCGACTACCTGCGAGCAAATCTTGCTGACAATTCGACCACACTTCGAGCAGCCATCAGTGAAGGCGGAGTTGACTATAAAAAATAGGGTCGCAGAATTTGCCGAAAGGTTCGACGCATGTCTACACCGTGTTGATTCATCGGTCTATACTCTCTGTGGCTGTCCGTACATATTTGTGACTATCAGACAGGGAGCATGATGGCCCCGATCATTACCTTCTTCAACCAGAAAGGCGGCACCGCCAAAACAACGAGCACCCTGAACGTGGCGGCTGCCCTGGCGGAACTTGGCTTTAACGTGTTGGCCATGGATCTGGACCCGCAAGCTAGCTTGACAATGGCATTTGGCATTGATATTCGTGAAATTGACCACTCCGTTTACGATTTGCTTACCGATGACGCGGTAGCTGTTGAACAGATCACACTACCAACGGGTATTGACCGGGTAACAATCGCGCCGAGCCATCCGGATCTTGCCGCCGCCGAACTCGAACTCGTCAACGAACTGGAGCGTGAACGCCGGCTCGCCAGCAAACTGTCCGTGGAAAGGGATGGCGATTTTGACATCGTACTCATCGACGCTCCGCCAGCGTTGAATGTCATTAGTATCAACATTCTGGTAGCGGCAACCGGGCTGATCATTCCGATTGAACCTCACCCGCTGTCGCTGATGGTACTCCACCGGCTGTTTGACACCGTCAACCGGGTGCGTCGTTTGAACCCTGGGCTGGAAATCATTGGATTCCTGCCGACGAAAGTTCACCACTCTTCCCGCCTGGCTGCGGACATGATCGACACATTACACGACCAATTCCCCGGAATTCAGGTCATGACCCCGGTGCCGCTCTCGGTGAAAGGCGCTGAATCCATCATCGAGCACACCTCTATTCTTGAGTACATGCCAACTTCACCGCTTTCTCAAGCGTACCGGGACGCGGCGCAAACGCTCATCGAAAGTATTGAATTGCGGGAAGGTAGAGTCGCCGGTGTCTAGCGCAAGGAAAAAACGGCGCTTTGACGTCGGAGACCTCTTTACCGACACCAGCCCGAGAGCAGTTGGGGTGTCTGATCTCGTAGAGGCGAAACAGATACAACTCGACCGGATTGTCCGTGATCCCGGCCAACCCAGAACCGAATTCAATGAGGAGTCTCTCCAGGAGCTTGCGGCATCTATTCGAGCTGAAGGGGTGTTGCAACCGATTTCCGTCCGCTACGACGATGGCCGCGACGTCTACGTCATTATCCATGGTGAGCGCCGTTGGAGAGCCGCGGAAATTGCCGGGCTGGATGCAATTCCGGCGATTCTGAGAGACGTGCCTGCTGATCGTCTTCTGATCATTCAACTGATGGAAAACATTGCCCGCGAAGATCTGAGCGCTCTCGATCGAGCGGCGGCGCTGCAGTCACTAAAATCGCAGATGAATGACGCTCCCTGGGAACAGGTGGCCGAAGCCGTTGGAATTCGCCGCAGCCGTCTGTTTCAGCTGCTGGGCACACAAAAACTCTCACCGTCGATGCAGAGTGCGCTACAACGTAGCATCGTCAGCGAGAAACAGACGAGAAGCATCCAGCGATTGCCAGAAGACGTGCAGGAGGAAGTCGCTGCCAGAGTACTGGCCGGGAATCTCGCCCCAAACACTCTGGATGCGGCGGGTAGATCCCTGCGGCCAGCAAAAAATGCTGACGACGCACGTCAGATTCTTGACAGTCTTACGTCACAAGATTCAAATTCGACTCGCCGGCAACAACTCCTTCGTTCAGTCACCCGAAAAACACGATCAGCCAGGGCTGTTCTTGATGAACTCATCGAGGAGGGATTCGACCAGCAGCTTACTCCGACTGCCAGACGCGAGCTGGAAAGACTAGCCACTCAAATTCAACAGGTTCTGCGGTAACACCCTGCCTGTTCCGTCCTGTGAAACCTGCTCGCATGGAAACTTGCAGACCGCTGGCAAACGTCTGCACCAATTCCCCTGAGAAGATACGATTGAGATAGCGTAAGCAATCGTCACACTTACGCCGGTAGTTCGTATTCGATCGCGGAAGGCCTAAAACGTTGAGCACCAGCATTGTCGTTGCACTGGATTCATCCTCAACCGCTGAAAGCGCTCTGCCTCTGGCACGTGGACTGGCACGACGCAGGAAAGCACCGCTGATTCTTTTGTCTGTAGTCGAGGTTTCGGTAGATTTCATGGCCTGGGTTGACAGCGCATCGGTCATGATGGAGGATGAAGTCGACGAGTGGATTAGCGAACGAACTGAATATCTCAACACTATCAAAGACCAGACAGGCGATGTTGAGGTCCAGACTGCAATTCGTGTTGGCACGCCTTCCAACGAAATAGCTGGTTTTGTCAACGAACAGGACGATCCGATTCTCGTAACTACCAGTCACGGAAGAACCGGCGTCGACCAGATTGTTTTTGGAAGCGTGGCATTCAAAGTCATCCACGAAGTCTATTGCCCGGTCGTGGTTGTTCGCATTCCTGAACATGTCGATCCGGACCGTATGTATACGAAGATTCTCATCCCCGTCGATGGCTCGGAATTCAGCGAGGCAGCGATCGAAGAGGTCATCTCCACTGTCGGGGAACCCAAACCAGAAATTCACCTGGTGCGGGTTTTGGATGAGCCCAGGTGGGCTTCACGATCGTTCAACCACGGCCTGGTCTCACAGTATGTCAGTGCCGCTCGTGAGGAGGCCGGAGATCATCTTCAGAAGCTGGTAACCAGACTTCAGGAGCAAGGGCTTGCGGCCGAATGGCACATTCGAAATGGACACGACGCCGAACAGATTTGTGCCGCCGCAGATGAGCTTGGTGTTTCAGAAATCGGGATGGCAACGCACGGACGAGGTGGGTTAGGCAGGGTGTTCATGGGATCTACGGCTCAGAACATCCTACACCGGAGCCGAGTGCCTTTAATCCTCATCCCGCCAGCAGTTAAGTAGCGCATATAATCGGCAACTCGATTACCGAGACTGTTGTAGCTGGCTAACACTGTATTGGAAACAGGCAGAATCACGCCATGAGTGAGTTCATGAAGGTCAACCAGGCACACTGGGATGAGTTGGTGTCAATCAACGCGAAATCCGCATTCTACGATCTCGAGGGATTCAAAAATGGCAGGTCTACCCTGGATGAGCATGAGTTGAAGGGGGTCGGAGATGTAACGGGGAAATCGCTGCTGCACTTGCAATGCCATTTTGGAATGGACACGATGTCGTGGACAAGACTGGGCGCCAGTGCGACCGGGGTCGATTTCTCCGAATCTGCAATTGAGCTTGCTCATTCCTTAGCATTCGATCTTGATCTTGATACACGGTTTATCCTGGCGAATGTCTATGATCTTCCGGAGCAGCTCGACTGGCTGTTCGATGTGGTATTTACCTCGCATGGGGCAATCTGCTGGCTGCCGGATATCAAGCGCTGGGCTGAGATCGTTAGCCATTTTCTCAAGCCCGGTGGCCGGTTCTTTATCATCGACGGCCACCCGTTTGCCTGGACACTGAACGACGATGATGCTTCACCATTGAGCATTAAATACCCTTATTTTCAGGATCCCGCAGCGCCAATATCATTCGAAACCGATGTCAGCTATGCCGACCCAGAAGTGAAAATCAGCCATACGAAGACGTATGACTGGAATCACTCGATAAGCGCGGTCGTTTCCGCGTTGATTGAAGCGGGTCTCACGGTCATCGGGCTGGACGAATACGAAACTTGCGTCTGGCAATACATTCCGCAGATGGTCGAG
>CAZNYB010000148.1:0-6167 GCA_964577155.1 uncultured Thermomicrobiales bacterium
GAACTGATCGCTGTGGCGACGACCGTCGGCCAGTATGGCGGCGTCTACATCAGCCACGTCCGCAACGAAGCCGAGAAGCTGGTCGAGGGCATTGCCGAGGCGATCGAGATCGGAAGACAGGCAAACTGCGCGGTTGAGATCTACCACCTGAAGGCGTCAGGTGAACCAGCCTGGCCACTGATGGAACGGGCGATGGCGCTGATCGACGACGCGAGAGCTGAGGGGATTGACGTCACCGCCGATATGTACCCGTACATCGCCAGCGGCACCGGGTTGAATGTCCTGATACCCACCTGGGCGCACGAGGACGGCAAACTGCTCGACAATCTGGCGGACGAAAGCACATGGGCAACCATCCGGAATGAGATGCTGAACCCACCGGTGGAAGCGCCAGCCATGGCCCGCGGCCGGGATCGCAGCAAAGTCATGCCAATCGGATTCATGAAGGAGGAAAACCGGCCTTACATCGGGATGCGACTCAACGAGATTGCCGAGTTACGCGGCGAAGCATGGCCAGACACCACCCGCTACCTGCTGCTCAGCGAAGGTCAACGCATCAGCACCATCTACTTCATGATGAGTGAAGACAACGTCCGCGCGCAGCTGCAGCAACCCTGGAACAAAGTCAGCTCCGATGCCGGGGGCATTGACCCCGCCGGGCAGACCTTACCGGTGCACCCGCGAGCCTACGGCACCTTCACCCGGGTACTCGGAAAGTACGTTCGTGAGGAGGGCGTTCTGACACTTGAGGACGCCGTCCGGAAGATGTCGTCCGCCGTCGCCGACCGGCTGAGTCTCCGTGACCGTGGTACTTTGCGGGCGGGGAATTACGCGGATGTGATCATCTTCAACCCGGATACGGTTGCCGACCGGGCCACCTTTGCCGATCCACACCAGCTATCAACTGGTATCCGCGATGTCTGGGTCAACGGTCAGCGAGTCATCGCAAACGGCGACCACACCGGAGCGATGGCTGGCAGGATCGTCGACGGACCAGGACGGTAGGCGTTTGGTCCTGCAATAAACTGTACCTGGAGATCAAATTACGGGTAGAGCCGGTTCGACCAACTGGCGTTTTGTTCTTCCATTTCAGGAGACATGCCAGAGCGTGCACCCCGGCCCCAGCGCCGGTCAAAGTACCAGCCGAGGAAGATTGAACCGGCAAATATGAGTGCGGCAGCGATGGAGATGATGAGAGTCCACATGATCGCCTCCTTGTTGACATCTTTGCTCGCTAAGACGATTGTACACCCAGAGATCGCTACACGTATTCGGTGACACACGAATCAAAATAGACGTTGGCGTCCTGCTGGAGAATAAAGGTCCGGTCCATTGAGCACGTCCCGGTTTCACCTTCAATGCTGTAGGCGGTGTCATTTGCGCCCGATTGTCGCCGGAGCCGGAGTGTCTCCATGGATGCTGGAATTTCAAAGACGACTTCGAGCGACACCTGTTCACCGGGGTACACCTCGACATCAAATCCAATGGCAAGCGGATCATCAGTCACCTTCGCGGATTCCGGCTGGAGTGATGTGCTGATGAGTTCGGCATCTTCCGGCAGGTAAATTGCAGTCCAGGTACGATGGAACGCGCTGAATGTATCGACATCACCGATTTCTCCCTGGTGCGTAAAGGTGATATTCATCGTAATGCGACGCATTTCGTGTTCATCCGGTGGGGAAAGAGTGAGATCAATGGCAGGGTCGATCTGTTTACTACTTTTGTTGCCGGTCAGATTCGATATCGTCATCGCCAATGTTGGTAGTCCATCAGCATTCAACAGCGAACCATCCCAGCCGCGCTTGATCACCTCTTGCTCCAGGCGTGGCTCAACCATATAGGCCTGAACCTCGCGCCGATCTGCCGCATCCCGAAGCGAGTAGAAGATCTCCTTTTTGGTGTCGAAATCGACTACACGAATCTGATCGATCAGTGCTTCACCAAGCTGCTTCACGACTTTCTTGTGTTCTTCTGTTTCCGTAAATCTGTACTGCTGAATCAGATCAAGGAAGTAATCCGGCGTAACCGTTTGCAGCTCGCCCTCGATCTCGACGTCGAAAGGACCGATGATGTCAAAGACATCCCTGATCACGCTATCGTTGATTGCCGCTATCCCCTGCAAATCCGGCCAGTCGATTGCATCCCACATCTCCAGGGTTTTTTCTGACGACGTTGGAAAGTCAACCGCCCAGTTCGCATCTCGCGGTAGCCAATCCTCTGCTTTCAGAAATTCGCGAATTGGGCCAGGAGTTGGCTGCAGCGGATAGACAGTGTCGAAATACGTCTGGTCAAAATCACGGATGTTTTCAATATCAACGCTCGCCAACCGCCCGTTAGAAATGGTGACGATTGCATACGTACCGGTAAAGCCTCCCGATGGCCGCAATTCCTGACTATTTTGCAGCATCAGATAGTAGCGAGCGTCCTCCTCTGCACCAAAGGCAGTATCAAGAACCGGCAGCAAATCGAAGTACTCGTCTCGAAACTTGGTGGACTTCTCCATCAGTTGGTCGAGACTCGCAAGCATCGACCGTCCGCGGCCCGGCAGCGCATCAACATCCAGTTCCTCCCGCTGAACGATTGCCAGGCTGTACCGCGTCTCAAGATCTTCAATTTCAGCGCGGTTGTCTCTGACGACGTCAAGCCAGGTATCACCGGTCACTTCTTCTGAACCAGCTAAACCGTTGGCTTCAAACGCGTCCCGGGCATCGTTAGCAATCCGGCTTCCGATGACCGCCAGATCCGTCAGTTCCAGACCCAGATCGAGCAGATCTTCCGTGGCTCTCACATCATCAGAGATAAAAGGGGTGTTCCGTGCGACGCTGCTCAAAAACGGGACATCAGTCTGATCTTTTAGTTTCTCAAGATCGCCCTGCAAGGTCTCGAGTTCACTGTTGATTTCGGGGAGATCATCGAGACCAACATTCCCGCCGTCCTGATTGTCGTCAAACCTGTCTCGCAGCACGTTGGCAGACGCTTTCGTCTGCTCATACTGATTCTGAATCCGTAGGACATAGAAAATGGATACACCGACACAAACTAGCAGGAGAAGAACAGCCCAACCTAGCGCCAGTCGTTTCCAACCAACAGAACGAAGACGATACAGGTGCGTTGACATGTATATGACTTACCTCGAAGGTACTGAACGGACTCCAACGGCAAATGCAAGAATGAATCAGTAATTGTAAAAGTGAATGTATTCGCGCAAGATTAAAGCACACAGTCGTTGAAAAGTTCCGCAGTGATCGGTGTGACAACGTACCTGTTTGACAGAAACGCTCCCGCATGACAGCAACATCGCCTGTGAATTTCTTATTCATAAAGGAAGCATTGCATGCCGTGTTGTGACCTGCTGTCAAAGGATTCATTATAGTTCAGGGAATCATGGTCGCAGTTTTTTTGAAGCGGCAGTGGTTAGAACGAAAATTGAATGCATGAACGTTTGATAGCTGTGATGCTCAGTTCGAACAAGAACTTCAAACCGGATCTTCGTCTTCAGTCCTTTTCAACCACGATATCTACAAATCAATTTGAATTCCGATGATCGAGCACATTCGTTGCTCTCACATTCAACGGACCATCGCCCGCTTGCTCGCTCAGAAACCTGAAATCAATTGCTTGTTGTGATCGACAAGACTGACTCGTGTTGTCCAGATTCTATGCGGTCTAACGCACTTTTACAGTCAGCCCTACTTACGGTAATATAGCGACATAACAAAGAAATGTCGTATGTTGTCCGATTATCGACATCCATCTTTGTCACCTGTTCGTAATACAGTGAACGCGATGCAATTTTTCGCGAAAGGCTGTATGATTTTGAAGAAAATCCTTCAGAGGTATTCAAGGTTCCTATTCCACTAGGACTGATTACTCTCATACATAGTTACAAGTAGGACTACAGTTATAGTTAGCGTCACCTCTATTTCAATGAATCAGGGAGGCGAATAAACTAAAATGTCCGGTATCGATGGTGGTAATAGGAGCGTACGTGGATTCCAGGTTTGATCAGTTTTCAAGCATCAAACAAACCGAGACGATAGACATATCAGACGACCTGAGCTTATATACCTCACAACCGACCGTACGCCCGATTGTAAGCGCTGACCAGCTCCAGATAAAGACAGGCGAACTAGCATGGAGGTCATTTCTTCAATCCGCAAACCACATTAACCGGAGCCGGGTGCTCTATTTTTTATGGGTCAAACGAATACTGGATCTGATCGGGGCCATCTTTCTCCTGATCGTACTTCTGCCAGTCTTCGCAATCGTCGCCATCTTCGTCCGCTTCCAGGGCACCGGTCAAATCATCTACCGGCAGGACCGGGTCGGCCAATTTGGTGAGTTGTTCACCATGTACAAATTCTCAACCATGATCCCTGATCGAAGGAAAAGTAAACGTGAATTTGTCGGAGAAGATCGCCGAAAGATCCACAAATCGAAACACGATCCACGGGTCACCCGAATCGGCGGTTTTCTGCGTAAGACGAGCCTCGACGAGTTGCCCCAACTCATCAACATTCTTCGTGGACATATGAGCTTTATCGGCCCACGACCGGAGATGCCAGACATTGTCTCCAAATACGAAACATGGCAGCACGAGCGACATATCGTTCGCCCCGGACTCTCTGGCTGGTGGCAGGTCAATGGCCGGAGCGAGCGGCCGATGCATGAAAACACCGAACTCGATATCTACTATGTCAAAAACATCTCATTCATGCTCGATCTGATCGTGTTCGTCGGCACTATCAGAACGCTATTTTCGCGATCAGGTGCGTTCTGATTGCATGACTTCTCACAATGATGGAGATGAATGAACGGTACATGAGCAAGCTGTATTTGCCAGAACTTGAAACGAATCACCATCATCTCGAAACCGAGGATCCTTTCTCACCATCACATCAACTTGATTCACGGAAGATAGCCGGGACGCGGGTTGACGCTTCCAACTATGATGAAACCGTCAGCATCATCTGTGACTGGTCGCTAAAACGAGAATCACGCTATGTCTGCGTTTCCACCGTCCACATGGTGATGGAAGGTCATGACAACCCTGAGTATCAGCGGATTGTCAACAATGCTGACCTGGTTACTTCCGATGGAATGCCGCTCGTCTGGGGTCTCAGACTGCTTGGAGCAAAACATGCTCAGCGGGTGTACGGACCCGACCTGACGCCACTGGTCTGTGAAAAGGCCGCCGACTTAGGAATTCGAGTAGGTTTCTATGGCAGCACCACGCCAGTACTTTCGGCCATGATCGCGAATTTAAAGAATCGCTACCCCACTCTACAAGTCGTCTATCAACATAGCCCGCCGTTTAGAAAGCTGACGGCTGCTGAGACAGCGCAGGAAGTGAGGGACATAGAGGAATCCGGAGCCCAGATAATCTTTGTCGGTCTCGGCTGCCCGAAACAGGAAGAGTGGATGGCTTCCCGGCGAGATCGCATCAATGGTGTGATGGTCGGTGTCGGTGCCGCCTTTGATTTCCTCGCAGGAACAAAATCTCAAGCGCCTGACTGGATGCAGTCTGCCGGGCTGGAATGGGTGTTCCGGCTAGCCACCGAGCCACGCCGTCTCTGGCATCGGTACCTCTATAACAATCCACGTTTCACTGGTCTTTTTCTGCTGCAGCTAGTGCAGCAATATCGTATCAACACTGTAAGTTAAAGGAGCACATTCGTGACGAACCGCGTTCTCGTAACTGGCGCCGGTGGCTTCATCGGGCATCACCTGACTTCCGATCTCGTTTCACGGGGCTACCATGTCCGTGGCGTTGACATCAAAGCACCGGAATTTGAACCGAGCCAGGCGCACGAGTTCGAGCTCCTGGACCTGCGAATCTGGGAACACTGCCAGCAAGTTGTTGAGGGAGTTGATGAGGTCTATCATCTGGCGGCTGACATGGGCGGCATCGGCTACATCAGCGCTTCCCATGCTGAGATTGCCCGCAACGACATCTTGATCAACACCCACATGCTTGAGGCTTCACGGCAGGCTGGTGTCAAAAGATTCTTCTTCTCGTCCTCTGCCTGTGTCTACCCGGATTACCGCCAGGAAGATGCTGCCGTTACAGCCCTTAAAGAGTCGGACGCCTACCCGGCGGCTCCAGAAGAGGGCTATGGCTGGGAAAAGTTGTTCACCGAGAAACTCTGCCAGTACTATTATCAGGA
>CAZNYB010000149.1:0-6060 GCA_964577155.1 uncultured Thermomicrobiales bacterium
GTTTTCAACTCCAGCCTCGCGCACGATCCGCGCACCTGCAGCCAGGCCATCCAGATCATCAAATGAGATGTCGAAGAGCGGCACACCGCGTTCGGCAACCTCCCCGCCGGCAACCACAGCTTTCCAGACCGGGCTCACGACCTCGTCTCGGTACTCCTTCGCAAGATCGGCATAGCCGGTGGCCGGCGCTGCTGCGATAAACGATGCGAGGTATTCAAATCCAGAAACAGTGCGGAGATCCGGCACGAGAACCCTTCCTGATCAGATTGCTGACGATTACGGCTTTCCACCAGACCAATCTTCATCTGTCGTCAACCAGGATACAGCCGGAGCTGCATTCCATCCTCGTTTGTGAAAAATAGCACAGACAGGCATTCCATTGGGCGGTACATTGCGAATGAGGAGAGTGTTATGAACGAGAACCGGATTATGGGATCGGCGAGCATCGTTCTTGGCGCAGGGCTGGCGGTCATTGCCCTGCTGGGTCCGTTGGGCAGCGGCTGGATCGATTACCGCATCTCAGACAACATGGAACGCCAGCTCATCGCGATTGATGGAGTCGCGATCTTTCTGGTCGCGCCGGTGGCGGCGGCAGCAGGCTTGCTCTGGTGGCGCGGTCGCCGCCTGGCTCCGGTGGTCGCGTTCGGTCCGGCGCTCTACGCCGTCTACTTCCTCTTTCAGGACATTCTCACGCCGGAATACCTGCGCTATGACGGCAACAACGAGCAGTTCTTCCCGCTGATTTACGCTGTGTTGCTCCTCGGTCTGATGGTGAGTGTGAAAGCCTGGTTCGCTATTGACACCCAGGGGTTGCCGGTTCCCGCCCGTCGATTGCAACTGGCAACCGCCATCGTGCTTATCGGCTTCGGCAGCCTGCTGGCGCTTGGCTGGATCTCCTGGCTGGCCGAGATCATCGGCGGCAACACCAGTCAGATCGAATACCAGGAACACCCGGCGGCGTCATGGCTGGTCAAGACCGTTGATCTGACCTTCCTCGTTCCCGCGTTGATCGTGACCGGTGTCGGGCTGCTCCGCGAGCGCATGCTAGCCGTCAAAGCTGCCTACCTGCTCACCGGCGCGCTGACGTTGCTTGCCGCTGCCGTCGCTGGTATGGGCGTCATCATGGTTGTTCAGGGCGACCCATCGACTGAGCCAGTCTTCGCGGTCGTCACCGTGCCGCTTACTTTCATCCTGGCGGCGCTCACACTATTTCTGTGGCGAACCTTCGATTCGTCGTGGCGGACAAGACAACGAGTAGCGGCAACACCACCAGATGCCCGTAACGCGAGTGCACAGCCGTCGCTACGCCATCATAAGTAACTGACCAATATTTAAAAAGGGTATGACGATGACCAGACCGGATATGACAGGAAAAGTTGTGCTGGTGACAGGAGCCAGTTCGGGCATCGGCCGGGCAACGGCGGTTGCATTCGCCAGGGCGGGAGCCCGGGTAGTCTGCGCCGGTCTCAACCCGGACGAAGGGTATGAAACGGTCGCGCTGATCAATCAGGCAGGCGGCGAAGGATTCTTCGTTGTAATCGACGTCACTGACCCCGATCAGGTCGAAGAGATGGTCTGCAGGACGATCGGAACCTACGGAAGGCTGGACTATGGGTTCAATAATGCCGGCATTACCAGCGGCGGCAGCCCTGCCGTTGATATTTCACTAGAAGACTGGCGGCTGGTGATCGATGTGAACTTCACTGGCGTCTGGCTGTCGATGAAATACGAGATTCCCCAGATCTTGAAGCAGGGTGGTGGGGCCATCGTCAACTGCGCCTCGGTCCTTGGCCAGGTCGGATTTGCTGGCAGCGCCGCCTACGTTGCTAGCAAACACGGCATACTGGGGCTGACCAAGTCGGCGGCGCTTGACTATGCGGCAGACGGCATTCGGATCACAGCCGTCTGTCCGGGCTTCATTCGGACCCCGATGATCGAAGAAGCCCTCGGGACTGAAGACGAAGATATTGCACCGCTTCTCACCTTCGAACCAGTTGGCCGGTTGGGAAGACCAGAGGAAGTCGCCGCGATGGTCGTCTGGCTCTGTTCCGACGAAGCATCGTTCGTTACCGGATCGTCCATGGTTGTGGATGGCGGCTGGATCGCCGGCTACCAGATGTAGCCGGCGGTCACGACCGGCAGGAATCCGACATCAGGTGGCGCGCTCCCGCATGACCTGGCCCAGGTTGATCCGGCGCACTGACCTGAGGCTCGGCCAGAGTGAGATCAGGGCCACGAAGATCATCGCCAGCGCCGAAAGGAGCAGCGTTGTCGGCCGGATCTCGACCTCAAACTTGAGCAAATCGCTGCTGAATGAGGCCAGGAAGCCCCAGGCGGCCAGATAGCCGACAATCAGTCCTGGGATGATGCCGATCACGACCAGCAACAGATTCTCGGAGACGAGCATCTCACTGATGCCGCGCTGACGCACGCCGCTGGCCTGCATCGTTGCGATTTCGACCGACCGTTCGGAGACGTTGATCGTCATCATGTTGTAGATCAGGGCGAAGGCCATCAGGCCGCCCAGCACCAGCATGATACCGACGAAGATATAGAAGAGCGCCATGAAATCCTGCAGCCTGTTCTTCAGGAAGGCGGCATCCTGGACCGAGACGACGCCCGGCTGCGCGCGTAACTCCTCGACAACTGCGTCGGCACCGGCATCGGGGGCAAATTGCACCATAGCCGAGTTGACCGGCGTCACTGCGTCCGTCTGGCCGTTGATCTCCTGACTCAGGTAAGGCAGGGAGATGTAGGCATTGGTGCCGAGCGGTTCATCCAGGAAGTTATCTATCTGGGTGGTGAAGGAGATGTTCAGCGAGGGGATCGAAACTTCCACCTCATCACCAACCGCGATATCTAGTTGGCTCGCCAGCGCCTGACCGGCCAGCATGCCGTTGTCCGGCAGGTCGGCATTATCGCCGATTGTGGTGATGAAGGTGTGCATCTCAGTCTCCGGCTCCAGTGCCAACAGGACCGTCTCGTAGCTCTCGTCATCAGTGCTGATCGAGACCGGCGTCTGGATGACCGGTTCAGCCCGGCTGACGCCGTCGATATCCTGGAGGGCGATGACCTGTTCTTCACCGACCGGATCGGCATAGATCACCGTGGCATCCTGATGCTGGATGTCGTTAAACTGGCGGTCAAGCATCAGCTGAATGGTATCAATCATGCCCCAGGAGACTAGCACCAGGGTTAGCGCCAGAACGACGCCGATGATCGTCGATATGCTGCGCCGCGGGCTGCGGCCAACGCCGCGGACGACCATCTTCCATCGGGTTGGCAGCCGCCGTAGTGGCGGGATAAGGCGTTCAACCAGGCTCAGGTTGCCGGTACCGGAGATCGAAGGTCCGCGCATAGCCTCCGCTGGCAGGGTACGCACCGCGCCCAGGGCTGGTGCCAGGGTCGCCAGTACGCCCATGATTAACCCGAAGAGGATGCCCAGCAGCGGGGTAATCAGGTGGACTTCATTCACCGTCGTCGGAATAGACAGCGCTGAGACATAGAGATCGGTGAAGAGCATGGCTCCGAATATACCGGCAATCGCACCCGGTATGGCTCCGAGCAGGCCAACCAGGACGCCATAGGTTATGTAGTGCGTCAGGATCGGTCTCGGCTCTACCCCACTGGCGACCATCATGCCGATCTCAGCACGCTGAGACTGGACGATCCGGGTCATCAGCATATAGGTCGCCATACCGGCCGCGCCCAGGAAGAGCAAAGGGAACAGGAAGGCCAGTTCCCGCAACCCTTCGATGTCAGACCGGAGGAGTTCATTGGAGGGTTGTTCCTCGCCACGGACGACGGCAATCGCGTCGTTCTGATCCGCCAGCGCCGTCAATTCGGTATCCAGCGCTAAGGCGTCGGCATCCTGATCGTAGCGAAAGAGCGCCTGGCTGACGCCGGTCTGGCAGGCTAGCGTCCCGGTCAACTCTTCGGCGGCGAAGAGCACCCCGAATTCGTCCGGGTTCGGGAAGATATCCTGCCGGGAGCGGGCCGGCCAGAGGTATTCGGCTGAAGAGACGATACCGACGACAGTCACCTGCTGCCAGTTCTCGCCGCCGGTCTTGCCCGCATCGCTAACGTGCAGGATTGAGAGCGTGTCTCCGGGTTCAAGGTCAAAATTGTCGGCCATACTCCGCTCAACCAAAACGCCATCCGGCTGGCCAGAGCTGAGGTAGTCGCCCTCCAGGACATCGACCTGGTTGACCGCTGGCTGCTCGTCCGGCGGCATGCCGATCAACCGGCCGACCAGGCGGTGACCATCGTCCATCTGGAACGGGATGTCGGCGACGATCCGGCTGTCGCTGGCGGCGATACCACTGATTGACTGCGACCCCTCCAAGATGGCGGTGGTGTCCCCGCCGCTGATCGTCATATCGGAGAAAGAGAGATCCTCAAACATCTGATCGTAAGAGGCCACCATGTTCTGGTAGGCATCGAAGCTGGCGCCGAAGAGAAAGACGCCGAGAAAGACGGTGACGACAACAGCAATGAACTGCTTTTTGCCCCGGTTGATATCCCGGCGGAGCTTGGTAAAGAGAATCCCTACCATTTGATCTCCTCCGGCGGCAGGGGCGTCTCGGCGACGATGTTGTCAACAACCTGACCGTCAACAATGCGGATCACCCGGTCAGCCATCTGCGAGATGGCCGAGTTGTGAGTCACCAGCATGACCGTGCTCTGCTGTTCCCGGCTTATGCGGTGCAACAGGCTCAGCACCTGAACACCACGCTCCAGGTCCAGTGCGCCGGTCGGCTCGTCACAGAGCATCAGATCCGGTTGTTTGACCAGGGCCCGGGCAATCGCCACCCGCTGCTGCTGGCCGCCGGAGAGAGCGCTCGGAAAGTGGTCGGAACGTTCACCGAGACCGACGGCCTCCAGCGCCTTCTGGCTGGCTTTCCCAGCATCGCCTTCCACCAGCTCGGCGATGAGCTGAACATTCTCCAGCGCCGTAAGAGTTGGAATCAGATTGTAGAACTGAAAGACGAATCCGATGTGGTTGCGGCGGTAGGCCGTCAGTCCTTTACGGTCCAGCCGGCTAATCTCCTCGCCGGCAACGGTGATCGTTCCATCGCTCGGACTTTCTATGCCGCCGACGATGTTGATCAGTGTTGTCTTGCCGGAACCGCTTGGCCCGAGAATGACGACGAATTCGCCCCGGAAGACCACCAGATCCACCCCCTGAAGGGCATGAACAGCTACATCGCCCTCGCCGTAGGTTTTTCTCAAACCGCTGATCCGAATCGCGTTCTGTCGCTCCGCCGGTTGTTGTTGATGTTCCGCCGTTGCTGTCACCCTGTTCCTCCTGTCAGAACACAATTCTCCCGTGCAAGATTAACCAACCTCCCACTTGAATGCGAGCATCCAGTTGGCTGGAATATTCCACATTGCAGGTCTCGCTCACCTGTGTCCGGTATCGCCCGGTCTTCAGGTAGTATGGAGAAAGGGCCGGGCAGAAAACCGTTGGAAAGTCAGGGATCCCATGCAAATTGAAATTATCGCCATCCGGCTGACGAAGATCGTGATGACAGCGGGGATTGCGCTCTGGGTACTGATCGTGACACTCAACAATGTCGTTGATTTCGACAGCAACTGGCAGTTCGTCCAGCATGTCATGGCCATGGACACGGTGTTCCCGGACTCCGAGCTGACCGGCCGGGCTATCACCAACCCGACGATTCAGAAAGCAGCCTATATCCTGATCATTTCGGTCGAGGGATTGACCGGGCTGGCGTTTCTGGTTGCTGCGGCGCTCATGGCGTTGAAGCTGCGGGCGTCGAAGGCTGCATTTCAGCGAGCGAAAGCAGTGACGGCGATTGGCCTGATGCTTGGGTTCAGCCTCTGGTTTATCGGTTTCATGGTTATCGGCGGGGAATGGTTCGTCATGTGGCAGTCGAGCGACTGGAACGGTCAGGATGCCGCGTTCATGTTCTACATGACGATCCTGGCGGTCGCCATCTTCGACTTCATCGCCCCTGACGGCGTTGATGCCAACAAAGATCCTGATTCTGGCCAGGAGCAACAGCCATGATCTCTGCCACTCGATTATCAGAAATG
>CAZNYB010000150.1:0-5991 GCA_964577155.1 uncultured Thermomicrobiales bacterium
CCTGGGCGCGCGGACTCCTGAAGACAACCTGATCAGTGTAGTGAGTCAGGAGCCGTTCCAGATTTCTCGTATTCCAGCATTCAATCCACTCACTGGCAAAGCGCCCGGCAAACGCTGCATTGAATTGTCCGGCTGATCGTTTCTTCATCATTTGATCTTCCAATACACGGCGTTCTCGTCTGCATAAAGATAAACAGGATCACCGGTACGATACAGTTTGTCCGGGGAATTTGCCGTATCAGCAGCAATGTGCTGCTTGGACTGTTCCTCAACATTGATTTGATGTGAGGTGTAATGCAAAGCCGATTATGGCGTAAAGTGGGGGTATTGCTGATGTTGAAGGGTCTCAGTCTGGTTATCGGAGGTCTGGCTGTCGTCCTGGCGGCGCTGCTGGCGCTGTTTACAGTGTCGATGCGGATGAAGGTTCGACCGGTGCAGGATGCAGTGCGCAGGATGAACCGGGCTACCTTGAACCGGCGGGTGATGCAGACAGCCGGACAGCCTGGCGCTGGCGCGTCGGTGATTCACCATGTCGGCAGAACCTCTGGCGCTTCCTATATGACGCCTATCGGCGCGGTGGAATCCGAAGATGGCTTTGTCGTCGCCCTTCCATACGGGACGAATGCTGACTGGCTCAAGAACGTGCTGGCCGCCGGGTCTACCGTTCTCGACTTCGAAGGAGACACCTACGAAATCGACTATCTCGAGCTGGTGCCGGCTGAAGAGGCCAATGTCTACTTCCCGGTATCCAGCCAGCGCGTTCATCGTCTGTTCGGCGTCGATGATTTTCTCCTGCTTCGAAGGGCCGAGGCAGCGTAAGAGTAAACATGCAAACCTGTGTGGATCAGTCAAACATAGATGTGACCCAGAAGCAGGTAGAGTTTGTTTTGCTGGCGTCATGTCTGGTCGGTTGAGGCCCAAGCTTGACGTCGACGACCATCCGAATGACTGTGTATTTCGGTCTCACCGAAGTTTCGAAGGTCGTCTACGAGACCGAGCCCTCCTTCTAGGTTCCTTGGCCAGAGACGTTGAAACCATCCTTCAGAGGTGAGTTATCGTCGTCCACCGCTGGTAAGTGGTCTGTGCGCTGGTAATTTGACATAGATGGATCGGCAAGAACAATTTCCGCTGCCTCAGCGAGAACGTTCGTCATCCATTCATTCATTGAAGAATCGTTGATCCTGGCAGCGGTATAGATGTTGCGATGAATTTCCGGGGTAGTCCGTAGCAGCAATTGGCCAGAATATGGGCGTGCAGGGGCTTCTCCTACTTCCTCGCAGAACTCAAGGTAGTCCTCGACCGACCTGTGAAACTCCTTTTCGATTTCGCCGATGGATTCGCTCTGGAAGGTGATGGCGCCTGGGATATTGACGACGTGACCGTAGAGAATCCCATTCGTCAGGTCCACATCGACCAGCCCATGGTAGACGAAATCGGTACCTGGCACCTGATACGTAAGCACTTTGCCTTTCATATTTTCTCCTCAATGACGCCACAGGCAATCAGCACCTCAATGATGAAACGCCTGATATCGGCAAGGGTGGCGTCCGATAGCGGTTGATCCGGATGGCTGGTGTGTAGTACATGCTTGACACCGCAAAGCCAAATCCGGGTTCTGCCGTGTTTGCCAGTCCATTCCTTTGCCCCGAGCGCCCGAAGTAATTTGAGTACCTTGCGCCAAGTTGGACCCGCTCGTTGAGCAATGATGTCCTCGAGCGTGCATCTATCTTCAGCATCCATCATGCTATCACCTCATGATATCATATTCAGGGTCGCGCTTGTGGCACAGCGCAGGCCACAATTGCTCCTAGTTGGGCACAAAACCACAGCTGCTCTTCGGATAGCCCGCTCACGTCGATGAGACGGGTCTCTTGCATCGATAGGGCGGATTCAATGTTTACCCCAGTGAGATCTGCTCCGGTGAAATCAGCGCGGTCGATCACGGCACGGCAAAGATTAGCTCTCCGGAGATGACTCTCCTTGAATTGCGCGTCTTCGAGGATAGCGTCACAATATTGGACATTGGTGAGAATGGCCCGGTTGAAGCATGCACAATTCAGGTTCGCCTCGATCATGTGCGCTCCGGTGAGATCGGCGTCTTGAAATCTTGCTGAAACGAGATTGGCAGAGTGAAAGTGAGTTGCCCGTAGAAGTGCATGACGAAAATCTACTCGCTCACATTCTGTAACGACGAGATTTCCATTATCTGGGTAGGGTTTCAGGAAGGCTTGTGATAGATCAGCCTGTCGTAGGTCACTGTCACTGAGTGCTGCGCCATCAAGTTGTGCCTCAATGAGTTCTGCACCGCGAAGGTTGGCGCTCGGCATCGTTAAATGCCGGAGCATAGCATTATTAAGATGTGCTTTGACAAGAATGATTCCGGTGGCATCGAGCAGTTCACTCTCCTGATCGGATGCAGGACGTGCTATTACCAACTCATATGCCCTTGGGTAGGACGTGCGAAAGATAAAAGTCAGCGCCTGTTCCAGAGGACCTGGGATGAGGCCAGGCTGTTGGTTGCCGAATTTGCGCAGGTTGGCGACGGCAAGATTAAAGACCTGGACATAGAAGCGTTCGTAACCCGGTTCAGTAAACGTTCGCAGGGCCACCGCCGCCTGTATTCGCGTCGCTTCATTTTCGCTACCAAGCCCGTTGACAACCTGTTGGAAACGTTCTTCGTCACGTTTTTCCCGTTCCGTTGCGCGGTCGCCAAACCATTTGTAGACGCCGAAGCCAGCGACTCCCAGGGCTGCAAGCGCGGTGAGGGTGGCAATGGTATTCGACCAGAGCCATCCCGACAATCCGGTGCGCGTCTCCGCCTGAAGCTTCTCGATCTCTCTTAAAAGCTTGTCGTTCTCCAGCTGTGCTTTGGTTATCGCGAGCGCTGTCGGGTCAGCTGAAGGAACCGTTCCGCCATCCGGTGGGTTGTTTGTGTCTTGCGAACCAGTTGGTGAGACGAGGGCTACAAGTAGTGAAACAACGACCAGCGCCGCCACCAATAGTGCCGCGAAATACCAAGCATTCCGTGGCGAAGCTTGCTGCGGTTGCTTCTGGTTGCGCATGTATGCTCCACTGAGGACAGTGTGATTTAGGATCCGTTTTCCGATGGGTTGAGTATAGCTGATAACGAGCCCAGGGGAATGCGGCTACCTGGAACCGCGCCAGGCCGTCCAGCGGTCGGGGGTGAGGACGACCATCTCGGAGTCCTCTAACGCCATCGAGCGGTACTGCGGGTATTTGTCCCGCAGGGCAACCAGCGCCAGGCGGTAGGCGGGGTCGTCAGCGGTGATGGTGCGGGCTGAGCCACGGACGAGGACGAAGGCTAGCCGGGTCCAATCCTCGTCGTAGCGGTCAACGACCAGCGCTGCCTGGCCAGTGGCATCGATGTTGCGGAGTCGCAGCAGCCGCCGTCCGGATTTCGGCTTCTCATCAATCACGGAATAGATCTCGTCGTTGTACAGAGCGAAACAGATCGGGATGACGTGCGGGCTTGCGTCAGCTCCTGCCGTCGCCAGGTGGCCAACTCTCGCGCTGGCCAGGAAGCTGATCGCCCATTCAGGACGTGAGGCGCTCACTGGTGAACGCTTCAAGCAGTTCCCGGTAGGGTCCTGGCGCTTCCCGAAGGACGTTGTGACCGGCTCCAGCGATCTCTTCGATCCTCAGGTCAGGCAGCACCGACGCGAGCAGCTCGGGGCCGTCATCGCCAAAGGCTCGCTGTTCGGCATCCCCGGCTGCGATCACCAGTGTTGGCGCGTTGATCGTGACGCTTGGAACCGGAACCGGCTGAGCGCTGGCATCACGGCGGGTGATCTCGATCAGGACACCGTCGGCGGTGTTACGCAGCCTGCGTGCGGAGGCTTCGGCCTGCTCGCGGGAGGTGCCGGGTCGCCAGGCCATGAAATCGTCAGTAACCGCGGCCAGCGACTGCTGCTTCATCTCGATCAGGGCGGTGAAGGCATCGGTCCGGCTCTCGCGTAGCGGGATCGGCGGATCTTCCAGAACCATTGCCTCGATCCGCTCCGGCATTCCAGCGGCAACCAGCAAGCCAACCAGGGTTCCTAACGAATGTCCATGCAGGATGACCTTCTCGAAACCGCGTTTGACAATGAAGCCGGTGATGTCCCCGGCATAGTCTGCCAGGGAATAGCCATCAGCTGGTTTGCTTGAATCCCCGTGACCACGCAGATCGAACAGATAGAGCGGTCTGCCGTCATAGGTGCCCGGCCCATCTCCGGTCAGCGGCAGCCAGTAGCTCCAATCGTCCCAGATCCCGTGCATCAGGATGACCGGCGTCCCGTTGCCGGGACGTTCAGCAAAGTGAAGGGTGACGCCGGTTGAGAGTGGAACAAAGTGCCGTTGAAGTCCGGTGACATGTGCTGCCTGCATCGAGATTATCCCTATTCTTGAGCCGATTGCGGTCATATTGGACCACGGTCGTCACTACCTGTACTAGTGTAACTGGCAGCTGTGTGTCAGGGTGAAAATGGTTTGTTCAGTGGCTCTCAGGGTTTACCAGCTGAAACCAGTGACCGTCCGGATCGGTGAACGTCAAACATGTGTCAGAACTGTCCGTGCCACGAAAGCGCAAGCCGGCTTGCTGGAGTTGCCGGGCCATCGCCGGCACATCGTTGGTGTACAGAACAATCGCCGAAGCAGCGTAGGCATAGTTCGTGACCGTTGCCGCGCCATTTCCGGGCCGCAACAACAGCTCCACATCTCCCTTCTGGATCCAGACAAAACTGTCTTTCTGGATGGCGACGACGTCGAAACCCAGCACGTCTTCGTAGAACGCTTTTGATGCGGAAGGATCAGCGACAAACAGTTCGATGTGACCGACCCGCAACGAAGGTTCTGCGCTAGGTTGGGTTTCCGATGCCTGTTGGCTGGTTGTCATGACAGTGTCTGTGTTCATCTCACATCCTCACTTCGACTCTTCTGGCCAGTGGGTGTTCGTACACCATGGAGTGTACTGAATCCTCCAGGATTCAGGAAGAAACGGCAGGTGGGCGTTTCACTCAGATCACCCGCTAGCTCGCTGTCGGTTGTCGGGAAGGTTGGTGATCGAACGGAGATGATCTTTCCGAAAGCGTTGCTAGGTACTCCTGTGCTAGGATCTGCCTGGTGGTTGGTTGGAAACTGGTAAGGACCGGCGGTGTCAGCACAAGAGACGTTTACACTCGTTGTCCTGATCGCGGCCTGCATCCTCGGACTTGCGTCGCTCGTCGTCGCGTTCGCAACGATGACCCGACGCGCTCCCCGTGGCCCGGACACTGAGACGAGCTGGCCGGCCATCCTCGGCAAACTCTACGGTTCGTTCCTGCTGGTGACGATGCTGGTCATTCTGATCGTCTTCACTTCATACGCGCTCTACGTTTAGCCTCACAACAGAAATACTGTCATTCCGACCGGAGGCTTTGCGAGGTGGAGGAATCCGACGACGAAGGTTGCGTAAGTCCCTGCAACTGAATGGAAGATCCTGGTCGTGTTCTCTCGCCGCCGGAAGACAAATAACCCGCAAAATGTCGAGTTACAGCCACCACTAGCCTGAGATCTTGCGTATCGGATTCCCGTCGGCAAGCTCAGGGCAGGATGTTCGCTGCGCAAAACCTCCGGTCGGAATGACGTGAATGGGCGTTGAATGATCAGGTCAATCGTTGCTGACGCCAAACGTCAGCATCCCCAGTGCTGCAAAATCGGCGGCGAAGCTGTCACCGACTGAAATCGGGATGGCCCGAACGAAGGAGCCGGACAGGATCGTCTGGCCGGCTGGCAGGGTCACGCCGAACTCATAGAGCTTTCTGGCCAGCCAGGCGACGGCGTTGACCGGATTGCCCATGACGGCGGACGCCATTCCCGAGACGACCACCTCGCCGTTCTTGCTCAAACTGGCGCTGACCTGACGGATGTCGATGTCACTCAGCCGGACCGGGTTCCCGCCGAGGATCACCAGCCCGCAGCTGGCGGCGTCGGCGATGCTGTCGATCACCTTGT
>CAZNYB010000151.1:0-5890 GCA_964577155.1 uncultured Thermomicrobiales bacterium
GCCAGTAGAATCGCTGCTGAGATGTCGACGAAACGGAGATACCTGTCGACTGATGATTGGACACTCTGGTACCGGGCTTGTTCTTCTTCTGGAGCGGCTTCCGCTCCTTCGGATGTTTCCGGTGTCGTCTCATCCATCAATGATCTCCTCCTTGCGACCCAACCTAAGCTAGAGCATACAAAGTTTGCATCGCTTCTGCCGGTACGGTAGCTGGAAAATAACAGAAATCAGGTCAATCAGACAGGATCTGAAGCTGCCGGGCGCGGTGGAGCGCTTCGGTGCGATTGTTCGCTTCGAGCTTGATCAGCATGTTGCTCACATGCCGTTTGACGGTGGATTCCGCAATGCCAATCCGTTCGCCAATCGCCTGATTCGTGAGACCAAGCGAGATCAGACGCAGGATCTGTAACTCACGCGGCGTCAATGCTTCGACGGCAGAGACGAAGCCAACGTCACTGACGACCTTTTCAGTTGTGCCAAGAAGAATGCGATCGATATGGTCACCATTCTTCCCTTCTCGCGGGAGATCGGCCAACAGATCGAGAATTTCCTCTCCGAAATCGAGGAACGGTCGAATGGCATTCCCGGGTTGCGACAATGAAACGGCATCGATCAACTGGCTCCTGGCTGCCTGCTGATCACCAATCGCGTTGAGCGCGCGAGCGCTCAGTAGCAGACCATCCAACTCGTCCCAGGTCCGGCCATCAGTACGGGCATGAAAGACGATCGGGTTCAAGATATCCAGCGCGTCGAGATTGCGCTCCAGGTCGAGAAACAGCCGGGCGTACGTCATTGACTCATCCACCTCGATGACCACTGAACTGAGTGGATTTGGACGGGGCGTCCTCCGGACCCACTCTTCGACGACATCGCCGTCATTCTGACTCAGCGCGAACCTGGCATAAGCGGCCCGGGCAGGCCGTTGCCAGCGGATATCATCCCGGAATTCGGCGACGGCAATTGCTTCCTGATACTCGTCCTCAGCTCCGGCGAAATCGCCAGTTGCCTCCATGAGCCGGCCTCGGAGCAGGCGCCAGCGAGGCTCGAATCGTGCCAGCCGCCCTGCGAAATCCAGCCCGGCTATGCTGATGAGCCAGGCATGACATCGATCCAGATCGTTCTGCATATAGGCAATCCAGGCCAACCATTTCGAGGCAACAACTCTCGTTCGGAAACTATCATCTGCGTATCGCTGGTAGATGGATTCCAGCTCGACCTGGCTCGCCAACAGGTTGCCCAGTTCGGATTGCAATCTCGCTAGCGACAGTTCGATGTCTTGAATGATCCCACGACTGACTGCGCAATCATAGCTGTTCGCCATCACCTTGAGATCCTGCAAGAATCGGCGGGTCCGGATTGGCTTGCCGGACATCCAGAGCGCCCGGCTGATCAAGTAGCGGGCGACCACCTCGAGTTCAACATTCCGCCCGTCGTTTTCCTGGAGCGCCTGCTGACCCCGATTGATCGCCAATCGCCACTCGTTCTTACTGAGCGCCAGCCTTGCTTCAGGTATGGCCCCCCGGGCGCGAATGTTCGGATCCTGGCTCTTCGCCCAGATCGGTCCATATCGTGAAATCAAACCGCGCAGCTGCTGTGGCTTGCTGCTGGTCGAAACCGCTGAGACGTAACTGAGCGATAATTCGGGAGATCGATCGATCAGTTCTCGGGGGACCGAGTCCAGCCAGGCAAGCACCTGTTCGGATTCGCCCTTCGCAATGAACTCCGATGTGACCGGGAGCGCCAGGTTGGTAATCATCTCCCAATTTTCAGCCGCGACGGCATGCTGGACCGCCTCCTCCAGATAACCGGCTTCTTCGAACCAGTGACTGGCTTTCGTGTGCAGGTTGCGCACATCGTCTTCAGTGAACCGTTGCTGAGATTGCCGGAGCACCACCTCCCGAAAGATCGGGTGCATTTTAAACCAATCAAAATCCTGCCCGGCTGGAGACAGAAACAGTCCGGCTGTCTCTATCTCCAGCAACTTAGAACTTGCATTAGCCAAGCCGGTGAGTAGTTCAGCTAGCGGACCGCAGATACGTTCGCATAGTGCGATGCGGTAGAGAAATTCCAGACGCTCTGACGGTTGCCGGCTGAGGACTTCCTCGACGAGGTAGTTCATGAGCACATCACTGGTAACTATCCGGTCCGTCAGATCGGCGGGAATCTCAGCGACAGCCCCATCACCAGATAGCCTGGTGAGCAGCTGAACGGCGGCAATCCAGCCATCAGTCGCGGCCAGCATCGCTTCGATCTCCGACAGGGGTGGCGGACTCACCGAAATTGACGCGAATAACTCGGTCAGCTCCGACGCGGTGAATTGGAGATCGCTCGAACCGAGCTCGGTGAACTCGCCTTTCAACTGCCACCGGGACCAGGGGATCGGCGGCATGGACCGGGAGATGAGGATGAAACTGAGCTGAAAGCCGGCAAACGCAATCAAGTATTCGAGGGTCTCAAGCACCACCGGGTCGCTGATGGTGTGGAGGTCATCCAAGACAAGGGTAGCAGGTTCATCCAGCGATCCCGTCGCGCTCACCAGGGCATCGAGCAAGAGGTCCGGTGGGAACTGTGAGCTTATTGTCGCTCTCGTTCCAGGCGGTGGTTCGGTTAGCTCCTCCAGCACGGTTCGCAGATAGAGCAGGAAGCGATAACCATTGTTGTCGCGGCTATCCAGGGTCAGCCAGCCAACCGCCCGATCAGTGCGGCGCGCCCAGTCCGCGATCAGCGAGCTCTTTCCATACCCGGCTGGCGCGCGTATGAGGGTAACTCGCCGCCGGGCGTGTTGATCCAGAAGATCGAGCAGCCCGGTTCGTTCAATTTCGTTGCTGGCGACACGGCGTTGCGGGATCTGGAGCTTGGTACGGATGACATATTCGGTCTGAAGATGGCGACGCCCTGGTGTTTGAAGTGGCTCAGGCTCAGTCAACGAGTCTGCATTCTCAAACTGACGAGATGAACTGGCCAATGGATCCTCGATAGACAAGATTACCAAAACAAGCTTTAGTGCAATGATAGTCGATTTTCAGACTAGTCCGAAAGATGTAGCTTGAGCGAGATCGTCGAATCCGGCCACCAGATTATCTTTTGCGGCCCGGCCAAGTTTGCATCGAAAGGTGTATAGACACCTGTGTACAACGACCTGTTAAGTTTGATGTACAGGCGGGCAGGGTCCAATAGTTTCGTCATTGGCCTGCTCCTGGCGCTTGATCTCGATCAGGAAAGGCAGTTGAAATGCAATCTCGAGTTGAGTTCGGTCCTGCGTTTGCGGTTACCATCGTCGACCTCGCACCGGGCGAGAAGATCACCTCCGAAGCGGGGGCGATGGTGAGCATGAGTTCGGATATGGAGATCGATACCGGGTCTCGAGGCGGGTTCTTCGGCGGGCTACGCCGGATGGTTGGCTCAGAGTCCTTTTTCATGAATACCTACACCGCGGGCCGCAGCGGCGGCGAGATTGTTTTCGCCCCGGCTCTGGCTGGCGACATGCAGATTATTCAGATGACCGGGGAAACGTTGACCGTGCAATCTGGCAGCTACGTCGCCAGCGATGAACGCATTGAAGTCGACACCTCCTGGGGCGGCTCCCGCTCGTTCTTCGGCGGCGAGGGGCTGTTTATGCTCAAGATATCCGGCCAGGGCGACCTGATCCTCTCGAGCTATGGAGCGATCCGAAAGATCGCGCTGGACGGGAGTCGGAAGATGTCGGTCGACACCGGACACATTGTCGCCTTCACCGAAGGGTTGAATTTCAATGTTCGGAAGGTAGGCGGGCTGAAGTCGACGCTCTTCAGCGGCGAAGGTCTGGTCGCCGAATTTGAGGGGGCAGGCGACCTCTACATGCAGACACGCAGTCAGGATGCCTTCCTCTCCTGGCTGGTCCCGTTGCTGCCATCCACCAAGTCGAATTAGAAGGAGCTACCTTGAGTACGACAGTGCCTACCCAGAGCTCATCCGGGTATGAACTCCCGCGACGTAAGCCGTACAGCACGGTTCTCGGGTCAATCATCGTGGTGGCAATTATCCTCGGCTATGTCGGCGGTTTGGTGGCGATTGACATCAACATGGACGCCGGTGACGAGATCCCGCAAGGAACGGTCATCGATGTCGGCGCCGGCGTCAGCTATGTCCCGTCCGACGGGTTCTCTTATGACGATGGACGCACTAACGCGATCGGTGAACTAGTACTCACTGGACCTGCGACATCAGTCATCACCCGGGCGGCGGAAGAGTTCACCGTAACTGCACGCCCCTGGACCGACACAGTGGACGCTCTTATCGAGCGGACAAAGGATGAGATTGAGACCAATCGTGGCATTCGAGTCTTCACCGGCAATGGCACCTTCCAGAACGCGCATGGGATCGAATTCGTGACCTTTGGCTACAGTGGTGTCGATGTGGCGGGACGTGTCTGGATTAATGTCGGCGAAGGAGATACAGCAATCGTCGTCATCGCCAGCGCGCCGCCTGGTGAGTTCTTCGGATCCTTTGATGACTTCGAGGATATGGTTGACAGCATCGAGCACGATCCGGAGGTTCCTTAAAGTGAATGATCAAATCGCGGCTTCGACCGCACCTGCAACCGAAGAATGGCCGGTAGGTATCGACCGCTTCTGGCAGCCACAGCGCCTGGCCTTCTGGGTGTTCGCGTTGCTTTTCGCCAACGGGGTTTTTCTTATCACGAACGTCATGTATAGCGATGCGCAGATTGTTCCGACTGCTGTCCTCGTGAGCATCGTCATCTGGACACTTTTTGCAATCCCATTGTTCATCTTCTACCGCTATATGGACTTCTTCGAGCAGAGTTCATGGCTGGGGATTGGTATTGCGCTGGGTTGGGGAGGCTTTGTCGCCACCTACCTCGCATTACCGGCAAACGGCGCGATCTTTTCAATACTTTCGAAAGCCATCGATCCGGAGTTTGCTCATCGCTGGGGAGCCGCCATCGCCGGTCCGACATCGGAGGAGTTGCTCAAATACCTCGGAGTCATTGTTCTGGTGCTGATTGCCAAAACACAATTCCGATCGATCCTGAGCGCGATGGCAATGGGAGCGCTGGTGGGGCTGGGGTTCCAAATCATCGAAGACATGATCTACAGCATCAATAATGCCCTTACTGCTGAGTCAGCCGAGGAAGTAGGGCCAGCTGCGAGTTTGCTCCTCGTGCGGGGAGTCCTTTCAGGTTTCTGGAGCCATCCGCTGTATACGACCGTTACTGCGTTTGGCATCGGGTATGTTCTCACTCGTCCACACGAATCGCTTGCCAAGCGACTCCTGGTCGCGGCCGGAGCATTCGCGATTGGCTGGTTCCTCCACTTCTTCTGGAACTCACCTCTGGTTATCGACTGGGCAAGCAATCCTGCCTTGATATTCGCAGTGGTCATTGGCAAGGGCTTGCTCATCCTGATTGTGGCAGCCGTGATGTGGAGATTCGCTTCACGCGAAGAATCAGGCGACCTCCAGGCGATTGCCGAGTACTACGTCAGCGAGGATCTGATCACCGCCGACGAGCGTGGCCGGCTCGGCAAGCTCCGCGACCGCCGCCACTACCGCAAAGATATCCAGCACGAATACGGCCGTGCAGCGGGTAAAGCATCGAAGAACCTCCAGCGGGCTCAGATGCGGCTGATCATGGCCATGGCGGAAACGGGTCCGAACTCCGAGCGGACTGAGGAACAGGCAGCTGTGGTTCGCCGATTCCGGAACGATCTGAACACGGCTATAACTGCGTCTTCCGCCTGAAACGTTGGCCTGCTGTTGCTGAGGCGGGAAGGGGCAAATTGAAGTTCCTTCCCGCCCTCTAACAAGGCAAATTCACCAATAGCAGTCGTAGAGGCGAACCTTGTGTTTGCCCTGGTATTTTCAGTAAATATAAATCGGGCGAACACAAGGT
>CAZNYB010000152.1:0-5124 GCA_964577155.1 uncultured Thermomicrobiales bacterium
ATCGCCACCATGAACCAACAGCTCAACCGGCTGATAGCAACCGAAATTGGCGACGATGCCGGGTTAGGCCAGCAGTCCTATGAGCGCCAGCTACGACTTATCTCGCCGGATGTAGCATGAGTGGACTGGCTGGCTGCTCTACAACGTTAAGCTAGGGTACTGCCTGGCTTGTGCTGCATTCTCTGCAACTGATTCACGGATCCGTTCAGGTCGAAGACCGGCATGCCGTCAATCAACTTTGTACTCGGTGAATCCCTCGCTCAATTGCCGGAATGACGTTGGATTGTATTTGTCGAAACTCTCCTGGTCGGCGTAGACGAAATCGTATTCCACCGCTGACTGCGCCTTGTTGATGTCATCACACCACTGGCGCAAACGCTCCATCTTCAACGGCACGTCAAGATCTTCCTGGCCTTTGGTTTCAACGATGACCACTCGATTGCCGGCCAGTTTGATGAGGAAATCGGGATAATAGTCGGAGATATTGCCATCGGCATTCACATAGTCCAGTTTGAACCGAACGCCCAGGTAATTTTTGGCGTAGGAAACTACGTCGGCGCTGTTTTCCAGAAAGGCGGCGAATCTCAGCTCGTAGTGACTATCTCCTACGATGCGGTTGAAGACACTCTTCTTCGGGACAGTATATTCACGCTCTTTTGTCGTGAATGGCCGCGTCTGGCGCAACTTGATTGTGTCACGAATTTCAGCGTCACCCCGGTCCTGGACCGTTAGTTCGTTGATGGCTTTTTTGAATGTCTCGACGACAGTCTTTGTGGCCGGTAGCTCAGACAGGTTACGCAACGTATTGGGGCTTTCCAGATCCACCTCCTGGCCGAACAATTCAAATTGCACGAAGGTTTTGACTTTGCCGTAGAGGACGTCATAGCCACTCACAAGTCGCAGCTCCCGCATGATCGTCTGAGCGAAGAACCCGATGGCGCTGCGATAATCTCCTACCACTGCCGTATCGAGTATGGTTGTATGATCCACCTCATCGGTGGCGATTTTCTTGAAAACGATTTCTCGCTGCTCTTCCTCGCTGAACTCCTGGTAGATCACTGGCTGGTGCTGCAAGGTGGTCACATCGAGTGAGTCCAGGTTCTTATATTCACGGTAGATTCGAGGAGTTAGCACCGGTATCTCGATATCCAGTTCATCCAGATCCTTCTGAGCATTGCCGGTGTCAACTTCGATGACGAGCGGGGCCATCGGTGTTGCCGTTTCGCCCATCGGTTTGCGTTCGAGCTCAACGCCTTCCGCCTGGATTGATTCAACGAACTCCATAAATGCGTCGGTGCCGACCACGCTGACGTACTCTTCGACATTGCCGGGGTACATCTTGCGCAATCCGCGTCCCAGCGTCTGTTCCGGCAGGATATTGCTCTTGGCCGAATAGGCGCGTAGGCCGACGATAGTGGTGACGTTCTTTACATCCCAACCCTCTTTGAGCATCATGACCGAGACGACCGCCTTGTAGGGGCTGTCCAGCCCGTCAATCGTGTTGGCCTGTTCCCGGAGCAGTTCGAGTTCGTCTCGGGCTTTCTTCGATTTGGCTTCGGAGATGTCGCCGCTCCTGTTCGTGTGAATGACGAGCACGGCGTCTTTCAGATCGGGGTACATGCCTTCAAGATATTCAGCGACATCGTCGCCGTTGCGAGTGTCATCGGTCATCACGAACAAGATGGATTTCTTGCCCATCTTCTCGTGTTCGGCGTAGGCCTTGCGCCACTCGACGACGCCAAGTTGCAGGTAGTCGGCGTATTTTTCAGTAAATTTCGCGCTTTGCCGCTCAACCAGGCGTGCCCGGCTGGCCGCGTCTGGCAACACCGGGTGTTTGACGACATTCTGCGAAATGGCTTCGACTAACGGGTAGTCGGCGACAGTCTGAACAAAGATCGCGCCGTCATTGTGTTTGGGTGTCGCGGTCACGTCGATCTGCAGGGAGAGTGAAGCCCCTTTCTGCTTCAACCGGTTGTGAATGTCCTCGATTGATTTGAACCAGGCCATGCTCTTGTCATGGATGTGGTGGGCTTCGTCGTTCAGAATCATGAGTTCGTCAATATCGCGGACGATCATCCCCAGATCGACGCTTGAGTCGGTGGTCGCCCCGGACGGCTTCTTACCAAGGAAATAGTCCATGGTGTTCTCATCGTCGGGCGAAGGGGGGATGTCCTCGCCTGAGTAGACCCGGTGAATGTTGGTCAGGAAGATATTGCCGGTCGGATGGGTAACTCTCACCTCATCTTGCAGGTGGAGGGTCAGCTGAAAATCCTCCCGCCAGTTGCGGCCGTCAAAGCCGTCATCCGGGATGACCGGGTCGGTAAAGAAGATACGCAGCCCCTGAAAATCAGCATAGATGCGATCCAGGACGATGATGTTCGGAGCAATGACCAGGAAGTTGCGTGACAGTGTTGATTCTGGCTCGTAGAGCCGGTGGTAAAAGCTCCAGGCCAGCGCCAGGCTGAGCACTTTGGTCTTCCCGGAGCCAGTCGCCATCTTGATGACGAATCGCAGCCAGGTTTCATCGAACATATTTGCCGATACCTGGCCGGAGCTATCGAAACGCATCAGATCGAATTTGTCCTGGACACCGACCACATCGTAGAGGTAGATGATCGTCTCCAGCGCCTCACGCTGGGCAAAGTAGTATTGAAATGGTGTGTCCGGCCCGTGAGCCTGGGGTAACACATGAGGCGTGTTGAACCACCAGTTCAGCAGGCTCTTGCTGGCGCCGGTCGCGCCAACGTAGCCGCTATCACGGAAATCCTTGACCCGTTGTCGCAGGAGATGAACCAGCGGCGGCATTAGCTTGTCGGCTGTCGTCTCCCGCAGCGCCTCGTCAGCCGGGAACCAGCGGATAGATGGGTCGAGAATCGCGTGAGGCGAATCCGGGAACTGTTTATGCAATGCCATGATCAATGTCCTGAATCATCTGCTGTACGGTGTCGATGAGCCGGGGAATGTCATCCTGACAAATACCGAAAAGCTCTTCCACGTTTACCTGAAAATAGGAGTGAGCGAGAACGTCCCGGACGCCGATGACCCCGCGCCATTTGACAGCCGGGTAGCGTTCGAGCAGTGCTCCGTCTGTTCGGCGATCGATCGCTTTGAACTCCTCCCCAACGGCAATCAGCGTCATGCAGATAGCGTCCATACAATCGATTCCCGCGTCGGTGGCAGTGAAGTCCTCCGGTCTGTTGATACCAGCGAATCTTCTCGGAATCCGCTCCAGCGCCTCCAGGATGCTGAGCAAACGTTCACGCAGCAACGTGCTGTCAGACATAGACCGCTTCAGCCTGGATGCGGGCTTTGAGCCGGTCATTGGTCATGCCGCGCAGTTGCAGCACATCGACCGGACGGCCGAGCCATTCCTCCAGATCCTGCCGCAGCATTGCTGTCAGGAACAGGTTGGGCGTCGCGGTTTCGAAGACGATGTCGATGTCGCTGCCGTCGTCCGCGTCGCCACGGGCGAAAGAGCCGAAGTAGCCCAGGCTGAGCAGGCCGTACTCCTCGCCATGCTGATCCAGGAAGGCCTTCAGCCGGGTGTGCAGCCGGGTTTGTTCCAGCACTGGCTGGCTCATATGGAAACCTCCACGATCGTCATGGTGTCGTTGCCGAAGATGTCGACGACTTTGACCGCCAGCTTCCGGCGGCCAGGCTCGCACTGGTGAAACGGGGTCTGGAGTTCCAGCGAACGGTCTTTCCGGGTGCGGAAGGATTGCCACTCGTTCTCGAAGATGTAGTCGCCGGTCCAGACCTCTTCCCACTCGTCGCTGCCCGGCGGCTGGACCCGGATGATCTCCCGTTTGCTCTCGAAATTGAAATCCACCGCCCAGTAGTCGATCCAGTCGGTCCAGCTCCCGGTGAGTTGCTCGCGCCGGACGATGCCGCTGGCGTCTTTGCTGACCTTCACGATCTGGCCACGATCGACAACGACCTTGCTGCCCCGGTTCCGGAGCGTCGTCTCCGCGCTGGCAATCGAATCCTGGGAGTAGAAGACGGAGAAGTCGGTTAGCTTCACCGCCACTCGGTTGCCGTTGACCTGCGGCTCAACCTCAATGTAGGCGACATCGTGGAAATTGACCTGGTTGCGTTCGACGGCCCGTTTGTCGAACACCTCAGCCGGGATGTACTTCGGCGCGATGTCGATGCCCTTCTCCCTGGCTTCGTCGAGGACGTTCGGGAAGAGGCCCATCTCATACTCAAACCCGAGAATGTCGACCCGTGTGATGTGCTTCTGGCGGCACTCGAGGATGATCTCTTCAACGAAGAGCCGTGTCACCGGCAGGTTGACTGGCCCGACCGCCACCAGCCGGCCCGCCTTCTTGCCGTGGAAGGTCTTGAATCCCTCGATCCTCTCGGCGCTGTAAGCGCGCAGGATCAGCGCTAGGAAGGCCTCCTCTCTCTCCTGCTGCTGCTCCTGTTGCTCGACCTCACGCAGGTTTGGGTTGACCCCGATGTAATGCTGGCGTTCGTACTTGCCGAGGTTGAGGATCTCGAAGGCGCGGTAGTCTTTGCCCTCCGCCTTGAGTTCCCGCTGGACGCCGATCATGCGTTTACGGGTGGTGTGGATTGCGAACTTGCCAAGGTCGGAGACGATCCACTTGCGACCGAGCTTCTCAGCGACTGCGGCAGTGGTGCCGGAGCCGACGAAAAAGTCAGCGACGATGTCTCCTTCTTGCGAAGAAGCCTGGATGATGCGCTCAATTAGAGCTTCTGGCTTCTGTGTAGGATAATTTACAGATTCTGTTGCTCCACCAGCAATATACTTTATGTCGTCCCAAACATCACTTAGTGGAACGCCACGCATTTCGTCGAGAAACATAATCCTACAGCGTTTGATTGGCTTGCCGTCTTTGCCGAGCTTAATTCGACCATGACTATTCGGCACTTCAGTCTGTGGTGCATTCCACAGTTTTTCCATGTTTGTAGGAGTATATCTCCATCTTGCTTTCGTTCCGTGAAAATCGTATTCTGTCATTTTTCCTTGCGGATCGAGCATATTTTCAGACTTGTAGTATCGGTCTGACGGTAGCTTTCTCCATTCGGCCGAGATGTATTCATTGCTATATGGGATAAATAATTCATTCTGTCGAGCTTGATTTGATCTTGAGTAGTAGAGGA
>CAZNYB010000152.1:5134-5859 GCA_964577155.1 uncultured Thermomicrobiales bacterium
CCTTCACTCTTCCAAAACGGTTTGCGTGGTCGTTGTGTGACGCTATTCTGATCCAGGTGATTTCGTTTCTGAAATTTGATACTCTGAATACTTCATCCAGAAGCAAGCGCAGCAAGCTATTCACGCGCCAATCACAATGCACATAGATACTGCCATCCTCTGTCAGCAAATCCCGCATCAGCGCCAATCGCTCGTAGATCATGGCGAGGAACGAATCAGCGCCTTGCCCCCAGGTGTCGCGGTAGGCGATCTCTTCGAGAATGTTGGGCTGCTTGGTGAAGGTGTCGCCCCCGATCTCGATGTCCATGCTGAAATCCGCGCCGACATCGAAGGGCGGGTCGATGTAGATCAGCTTGATGCCGCCCTGGGCTTCGATCTCCTCACGCAGCGGCCCGTTTTTCAGTGACGACAGAATCAGCTTGTTGTCACCCCAGATCAGTTTGTTCGTCCAGCCCCTGAGCTGGCGGCCGCGCTCATCAAAGAGCGACATCTGGAACTCAGCATCCTCCGGCTTTTCTGCCCGGGGTTCATCCACCTGTTCGATGACCTGAAACGGCAGGACAATGTTGCTGACCTCGTTGGTCTTGCCGTTCCAGACCAGCTCCACCTCGCGCTTGTCCTCAAAGAGCAGGAAGCGGTATTTGTCCGGCAAGGGCCTGTCGGCTTCAATGTAGCGGATAATCTCCTGTTGTTCCTGTTCGGTCAGTCGTGGCACGTCGATCCTC
>CAZNYB010000153.1:0-5764 GCA_964577155.1 uncultured Thermomicrobiales bacterium
AGGACACCGCCCTCTCAAGGCGGAGATCACGGGTTCGAATCCCGTATGCGCTACCAGTACCAAAAAATGTGAGATGGGGACGGGCAAAACGCTAGTCCCCATTCACTTTTAGTCACGTATTCGTCACAATCTAATTTGGTGAATGGTTTTCGGGAGGTTCTTCTACCCGCTTAAGATTCTGCTGAAGAGCTGCAATTTCCGAGCTAATTCGTCGTAGTTCATTACTGCGCTCACTTAAATGTGACGAGAGAATGCTTTGTGCCTCCAGATCGTTTGCTCGTCCAAAATTTCCGTATTGCTGTCCGAGAAAGTCTGATTCAGATTCTTGTTCACTAGCCATAATACTCAGCGAACGCAGGCGATCTCCAACAATTGAGCGATACGTTGAGGCAATATCTTTTGCAATCCTTTCAGTATCGGTACGAACATCTTTTATCTCTACCAGGAGAACTTGTACTTCGCCTGCATTCGTCTCAAGTACACCTCGAATTTCTGACAGTTGACTTGTGGTTTGTTCTGAGGTGGCAAGTTCGTGTTCAATATTATGACGCAGCTCGGTGAGTACTTCGATCCACTCCTTTGCACCTCCATAAAGTTGATAAATGTCGTTAAACGACCGACCTAGCTTCGCGTCAACTTCTAATTCCACTCGCTCACGTATGAACTGCACCGAGGTAACGATAAGTGAGCTTTTGGTTAGTCATGATCGATTTCAAAAAGTTGACCTTTGCTTCGTGAGGTTGAATTCCTCGGAGGTATGCGGTTCACGCCAGTCGATGGCGGATCGAGGGATAATCTACCGCGGACCGACACATCGAATCATCAATGAACAGGTCCGAAGTCCAAAACCGATAGCTCATCAATATAGAGTGAGCTCCGGTTGACAACAACTTCAATTTCGACCTTTAGTTTGACCTCCTCATCAGCAGCATAAGGATCGTCATCCCAGTCTTCGATTGGTCGGATGCCTTCATATTTTTCAATGAACCTTGATAAGCCGCTACCCCAAAACACCTCGTGCGACAATGTAGTCGGGACAATACCAGACATACGCACGAGCGCATCTCCAGAAGGAAGCCATGAGGCGTCTACAAGTACCCAGGACGCATTACCGAAATGTGCTTCTACCTCAATTATATTGAGTTCTGCCGACAATCCATAATCCTGCGGATTCCACTCTCGGTCTGACCTGTCGATAGCATCATCCAATCCGTAGTGATATGGTGCAACATTCGTAAGTTGATAAAAGAGGTATTGGCCATTATCAGTATGCGTAACAATAAATTCCATGGCATCGATGTCAGATATAGTCGGATGTGACTCGAAAAGTTCCTTCAGGCTGAGACAAAGTGTGATTCTTTCTGAGTCGACCCCAATTTGCTGGAGATCCCAAATTAGATTGGGATGCAACTTGACCTGTCCACTATCAATGATCGCAAATGCCCTTGAATCGCCTGAAACCAGTGCGATCGGTTCATCCGTGTTGCTGGCGACATGAACGACACATTCCCACACTAGTGCGTCTCGATATCCTTCGTCGTCCTTCACGAATGGCCTTCGATTCTGCAATACCCGTTTTACAAATACTGTATGTCCAGGAAGGACGTCGTAAGGGATGATATTGGCCCCCATGTTTCGGAATGTGTTTTCGAGTTTGATTCGTTGATTAGCAACCGTTGACTTTACGCCTTCGCCATCAAGCTGGTCCATTCGAAGATCGATAGCGAGGCGATTGGATTTGCGAGATAACTTTTCTATGTCTTGCTGTAGTGCGATGACTCCTTTTTCAAATACGGTCATCGCTTCGTCGACTGATACCTGTGGAATGTGAAGTCGAAGATCGCCTTGCTTGCAGACCTCTTTTAACTCGGACATCCAACGCCCATTGAAACTGAAATCCGAACATATGACATTTGCATCAATTACAACGTCCATTGCATCCCCACTTTTCTCATTTAGCTAGAATAATTAGGAATTATCTACGATATATTCCATTAATGGTCGCATTCATCTGGACATCACGGATAGTGTCCATATAGTTCTGTAAAAAGGTGGCCGACTTGAGAGATGGGCCATCGTCCTCCAAGATAGTTGAAGCTCAAATCGAACTATCGAATCGGAGGATTCAGATGACCCAGAGCGATGGTACGCTGCCAGAACGTCTGGTACAAGGACCGCTGATGAAAGCCCCTGATTTTCTTCGACAGCTGATTGAGAGAACGCTGCAAACCTTCCTTGAGGCGGAGATGACGACCTACCTGGCCGCCAAACCCTATGAACGGATGTCCGGTCGTCGTGGTTACCGCAACGGGTACAAACCACGACACCTTCATACGCGCGTTGGAACTCTCGAGCTATTGGTGCCACAAGACCGAGCAGGAACCTTTTCGACCGATCTTTTTGCCCGGTACCTACGGAGTGAACAGGCGCTGGTGGTGACCTTGATGGAAATGTACCTACAAGGGGTAGCGACCCTGAAGGTGGCCAGGGTGACTGAACAGCTCTGCGGCACACGATTCTCCAAGAGCCAGGTATCTGCCTTGACTGGTCAGTTAGATGAGCAGTTGACCGCCTGGCGGAATCGACCACTGACAGCAGCCAGCTACCCGTACCTGACTGTTGATGCCCGCTATGAGAAGGTACGGATTGGTGGACGGGTGGTGAGCCAAGGTGTATTGCTCGTCAGCGGAGTCCGCCAGGATGGGTACCGGGAACTGGTCGGGGTGGAGGTGGCGGACACCGAGAGTGAAGCCACCTATGAGCAGCTGTTTCGCCAACTCAAAGACCGTGGACTCAGCAGCGTACAACTCGTGACCAGTGATGATCGCAACGGGCTACGTCGAGCGATTGCCCGCCACTTTCAGGGCAGTAGTTGGCAACGCAGTCAGGTGCATTTTAGCCACAACCTGCAGACTCGTGTCGCTCGGCACCGGCGCGGCGAGGTGGCTGAGGATCTGCGGACGATCTTGGCCGCTGCTACGTTGCAGCAGGCGCAGGCAATAGCTAACACGGTTGCCGATCGTTGGCGACTCACCTATCCACGGCTTGCCGAGCAATTGGATGAGGAGCTCGAAGCGTGACTGGCCTGCCTCGCCTTCCCCGGGCAGCATCACAAGCGCATTCGAACGACGAATGGACTAGAACAGGTCAGCCAGCAGTCGACTAAAAACGAGCGAAGCTTGGAGGACTTTTACAGAACTTTTTGGACTTGACCTGCGAAAGTCGATAGCATACTAAGTATTATGCGTAAATGCAGGTTTAAGTTTTATCTGTAGAACGTCGTTTCCTGATTGAAAGGTGGCTATGTGCTAGGCGACATCTTTTTTGTTGTCTCATCAATAGCCCTAATTCTAGGGTCAATAATAGTTTCGCTGGGTTTTCTTGCAGCCTATCTTTCAGCGAGAAAGGACCCTTTCAATTCTAATGGGAGGGAAGATGTCGTATGTCTTGTTTGGTTCTTAGCAGCCCCAGCTATCTATGCTTTCACTCATACCTTTGCACCATGGGTAACGCTCGTGGTGCTGAGCCTTCTCGTATATGTCTTACTTGCGTGCATCGCCGATCTACCTGATGAGTCAAGCAGCCCTTCTACAGATGCTCCTACCCACCAGCTAAGCAATTCTAAAAAATCAGAAAATCAAACAACGACGTATTTTTCCAGTTTGGATCATATTCGTCGTCAAGTAAATTTACAGAACAAAACTACCGATCAAACTTACCGCACAAACCAATCTAATGATTTCGAATCTACTTCGATTGAGTATCCTTCCAATTGGGATGACCTTCGTCGAAAAGTCTATATTCGAGACAAATATACTTGTCAAAACTGCAGTGCATCAAAAGTTGTGGTTCATGCTCATCACGTCGTCCCTCTAAGCGCTGGCGGAACAAATAGGATATCGAATCTGATAACACTTTGTGCCGATTGCCATTCAAAGATTCATCCTCACATGAGAACCAGAAATAGCAGTCAGGTTGAATTCGATGATGAGGATTTGGATGATCTCTGGTTTTAATTTATCACTATTTCAAATCGAAGGATGTGAAAAGAAGCGTCTAGAAAATGATAGTTTAGAACCATTCCATCGCATTAGTCACTGGCTAGATATTGGAGACCATTCTTACTGAACTTTAAACTTGTTTTATCACATGCATCGTATTTCTCATCCGAAAAGAGACAGATATCTGGGTCAACTTAACTGGATGCCCAATTGGGAACCATAGCTCAGAATCGATTCGAATGAAGTTGCGGTAAACCCTTCGATTTTCCACATGTCGCTTTTTTATGCCCCGAATTTGACAGCATGTTCTCCTACGCGCATGATCCCTGGGAACGTGAGTGTTAGACGAGAAGGAGTTATTGAGTGAGTAACCAGGATCTAAAGCATCGTGTCAATGAAGAAATCGACAGCAATGCCGGTCACCTGATCGAACATGTCGGTGACTACGTCTATAAGCAACCCGAATTGGGGTTCAAGGAGTTTCGTACCGCGAAGATCGTCGCCACCGAATTCCAGCGGCTTGGACTCGGCTACGACGAGGAAATCGCGGTTACCGGGTTGAAGACTGTGGTGTCCGGCGGAAAGCCCGGTCCGAATGTTGCTGTGATCGGCGAACTCGATTCGGTGTTGGTTGCCGACCACCAGTTTGCTGACCCTGAGACCGGTGCAGCGCATTGTTGCGGCCACAACGCTCAGATCACGACCATGCTCGGCGTCGCCAATGGCCTGATCAGATCGGGAGTGCTTGAGGAACTTGCCGGATCGGTTACTTTCATCGCAGTGCCAGCCGAGGAGTTCGTTGAAATCGACTACCGAAACAGTTTGCGTGAGTCAGGGAAGATCGAGTTTCTTGGCGGCAAGAGTGAGTTCATCAAACTCGGTGCATTTGATGATGTTGACATGGCGATGATGGTGCATGCAGCCACCAGCAAAAATATGTCTGAAATCGCAGGGATCAGTAAATCAAACAACGGATTTATCGGTAAGCAGGCCCGGTTCATCGGTAAGGCCGCCCATGCTGGCGGTGCGCCACATGATGGAGTCAATGCACTCTATGCCGCGAATATCGCCCTTTCAGCGATTAATGCGCAGCGAGAGACCTTCCGGGATGATGACACCGTCCGGATTCACCCGATCCTGACTCGTGGCGGCGATCTGGTTAATGTCATCCCAAATGATGTGCGTTTCGAGACGATGGTACGTGGGAAAACCGCTGAGGCAATCGAAGACGCCGGAATGAAGGTTGATCGTGCGGTCAAGGCGGGCGCGCTGGCGCTTGGAGCAGAGGTTGAGATCACGACGCTGCCCGGGTATATGCCACTGGTCAACAATCAGTCGATGGCGAAGATGTTTAAAGAGAACTTCCTGACCTTTCACTCGATTGATGAGTTCGCGGAAATCGGACACCGGACAGGCTCGACCGACATGGGCGATCTCTCCTACATCATGCCGTCGTTGCATCCGTACGTTGGCGGGTTTGCAGGTACGGGACACGGCAGCGACTGGGAAATCGTTGATCCGTACCTGGCTTACGTCTTTCCGGCAAAGCTGATGGCGATGACGGTCATCGATCTGCTTGCCGGAGACGGTTCCGGCGCTCGCAGCGTCCTGGATGGGTATGAACCGTTGATGACCAAATCGGAATATCTGGCGTTCATGCGGTCCAATGCCCGCCAGGAAATGTTCGAAGGATCTACCCTGTAAATAGTCTGGGTTAAACTTGGATGGATGTGACTTGTTTCTACCTCAGATGGGAGAGCACC
>CAZNYB010000154.1:0-5343 GCA_964577155.1 uncultured Thermomicrobiales bacterium
GTGGCGGCGTTGAAGACCTCCCGGGCTGATCCCTGGTTGGCGTCCCGGTCCATCCACTTGCAGGCCAACGCTGCCCAGCGCATCTCCTGAATCATGTCTTGCGGGTAGGTGTCTGTCCCTAACGCAACGTTGATGCCGTGTTCCCGGTAGCGGCTGAACGACCCCAGCGCTTTGCCCCGCCGGGCGAAGACGATCGGGCAGTGAGCGACGTGCGCGCCGGACCGGGCGACGATCTCCAGGTCGCTGACATCGCCAACCGGGTACCCGGACGCCGGGTGCGCGGTTGTGTAGAGCAGGTGAGTCAGGATCGTCTCGTCGTCAAGAAACCCGATGCTCTCCAGCGCCTGCACCGGTGTTTTGCCGTAGCGGCGCATACTCTCGTGGAACTCGGACAGCGACTGGCTGGTGTGCATGTGAACCGGCACATCGAGTTCCCTCGCCGCCGCTTTGACCATCTGGAGTTCCTCTAGCTGGAGGCTGTCAAAGGTATACGGGAAGAGCATCGTCCGCACCCGGTCATCGTAGCTGCCCTCGTACCGTTCGACGATCTCCCGGGCGTAGGCCAGCCCGTCCCGGGCAGCGGCGGCGTCCCAGTGGTATTTCGCGACTCCGTCATCATCCAGGAAGCGTTTTCCAGACCGAAACTTGTGCGAGACGTAGATGCGCGCGCCCAGTTCACCAGCGATCTCAGCCAGGGTTGGCGCTTCCTGGCGTGGAACTTCAAACCGCGACGGCGCCATCGTTGTGATCTCGACAATCGTCGTCGAGCCGCCTTTCAGCAGCTGAACCAGCGAGAAACGGGCGCTGGTTTCCAGCCGTTCACCGGTGAATTCGACATCGCCGATGCCATCGACTGCATACCTTCGTGAAGAAGCGAAGCCATCGTTGGTGTTGTCCAGCCCAAGTGTCTGAACATCGATATTCGCGACAGCGTGGATGTTGATGAAACCCGGGGAGACCAGCTTGCCGGTGGCGTCGATTGTCCGGTCGACGGCGCTGTCAAAGCGCTGCCCAACATGAATCACCCGGTCATCTTCGAAGACGACAACCCCGTTCCGAATCATTGCATGACTGCCGTTCTGGTAGCCGACAACCCAGCCGCCGTTGATCAAGGTTCGCATGATCTAGATCCGTGGCTGTGGCGGCACCGCTCCATCGGGGAGCGGCGCTTGATACTGCTGGCCGCCGGTCACGGTGTCATGCTCGGCATTGGCCTGGCTGATCAACTCCGGCCGGTCATAGAGTTCGGCAGCCGAAACCGCCATGATCTTCGCCGCCTGGAGCATGCCTTTGTGGCCGATCGACATGCCGCCAGCGGCGGTGATGCCCCAGCTGTGGCCGGGCGTTCCGGCGGCGTAGCAGGTCGTCGTGACCTGAGCAGTCGGCGCGATCCAGCTGACCTCGGCAACGTCGGTGGAACCGGACAGCGTCCTGCCCCAGGCGTCGATCAGGTGCAAGTCGGCGTGCAACGGCAGGTCCGCCTTGTCGGAGGGTAGCTGCAATGGTCGCAACGCTGCCTCCCGAGTGCCATCCGGGTAGCCGGCCAGAACCTGCTCGGCAAAGGCTACCTCATCATCGGTGAATTCAAGGGCATCGATCTCTTTCATCACGTCGATCATCAGCTCAGTGAGCACACGATTCGGCAAGTAGTTGTGCAGACCGTGAACATCGTGCTCCTCCAGCCGGGTCTCGGTCATCATCTCCGCGCCGCGGGCGATCTTGCGGACCCGTTCGGTGATCGGCTCCAGGTACTCTCGTTTCGGCGCGCGGATGTAATACCAGACCTCGGCTTCGTCCGGCACGACATTGGGCTGACCGCCACCGTTGGTGATCACATAGTGAATCCGGGCCGACTCCATGACATGTTCCCGAAGGTAGTTGACACCGATGTTGGTCAGCTCGACGGCGTCCAGCGCCGAGCGACCAAGCTCCGGGGAAGCGGCGGCATGGGCGGTTTTGCCGAAGAATCGGAACTTGATGTGATCGATCGCCAGGCTGCTGGCCGACCAGGCGGTGTTCGTCGCGCCGGGATGCCAGGTGAAGGCGGCATCGAGATCATCAAACGCGCCAGCCCGCGCCATGAAGACCTTGCCGGCTCCGGTCTCCTCCGCCGGACAGCCATAGTACCGCACCGTTCCGGCGCGCCTGGTCGACTCCAGCCAGGCTTTCAGGGCATTGGCCGCCGCCAGCGAGGCAGTGCCGAGCAGGTTGTGACCGCAGCCATGACCGGCTGCGCCGGCAACCAGTTGATCCTGCTCCGGATCGGCCTTCTGAGAGAGGTTCGGCAGCGCGTCATATTCGCCAAGAAAACCGACTACCGGCGAACCACTGCCCCACTCAGCCACGAATGCGGTTGGCAGACCGCCGACGTTGCGAGTGACGGTAAAGCCCTCGTCGTCAAGAAACGCCGCCTGGAGGGCGCAAGATCTGGTCTCCGCCAGCGCCACCTCGGCGAACGCCCAGATCTGGTCGGACATCGCGGTGTAGCGTTCCTGTCGCTCATCCAGCCAGTCAGCTAGTTCCCAGAGTTTCGTCATCGTACGACTTCCTTATTTAGTGAACACGCATATGATGGACGCCTGTCTGTATCAGCGGCCCTTGAAATTCGCCTCACGGCGCTCGACCGTCGCGGCCAAGCCCTCTTTCGCGTCTTCGGTCAGACCGCAGATATTCCCGGCCCGGCGTTCGTTACGCAACGCATCCTCGATGCTCAGCATCGCATTCTGACGGATGTTCTGCTTCGACAGCCCGATCGCAACCGTCGGTCCTTTCGCTAGCCGGTCCGCCAGCTCCATCGCGGCCGGCATCAGCTCCTCCGGCTCGACCAGCCCATTGAGTAACCCGATACGCTCGGCTTCGCTGGCATCAATGATCCGGCCGGTGTAGATCATCTCCATCGCCCTGGCTTCGCCGATCAATCGGGGCAGCAGGAACGATCCGCCAGCATCCGGGCAGTAGCCAACCCTGATGTATGCCTGGCCGAAACGCGCCGTGGTCGAGGCGACCCTCAGGTCGGAAGCCAGCGCGATGTCGCAGCCCGCGCCAACAGCGACCCCGTTGACGGCGGCCACTACCGGTTTCGGCATCCGGTAGATCCGGGTAATGAGCGCGTGGGCCAGATCTACCCAGCCCGCTGCCGGTTCACCGTCATCGTTGCCCGCGCCCCACTCCTTGACATCCGCCCCGGCTGAGAAGCCGCGACCAGCGCCGGTGATCACCAGGCTGCGCAGGTCCGGGTCATACTCAGCCCGGCTGACGGCATCATGTAGCTCCTCCAGGTGGGCATAGTTGAGCGCGTTCAAAGCGTCAGGCCGGTTCAAGGTGATGATCCCGACACCGTCCTGCTGATCCCAGAGTATGTGTTGATAGTCCATCTTATCTCTCGTCTCTTAGGTAATCTTCAGTGCCGCTCCGCTGGAAGCTTTTGCGTAAAACACTTACCGCCAGACGTCCGCATAGTCGCTAACGAAATCGAGCATCGTTCTCGGCGGGCGGCCGAGAAGCCGCTCCACATCGGTGGTCACGCCATCGGCCAGCCCGATCCGGGCCGTCGTATATATTGCCGAGGTAACCAGCGCAAAACCAGTCGGGCGTCCCTGCTTCTTCATCCGCCTGAAGAATGCCAGCAGTGATGGATGAGTGTAGGTGATACGGTGTCCAAGAACCTTGCTGAAGATTTGCGCCACCTGACCGTAGTCGAGCGCCTCGCTGCCGGTCAGCGCATAGGCTCGACGCTCATGACCCGGCTCGGTCAGCACCTTCACCCCGACGGCCGCGATGTCCCGGGCATCAATGAAGCTGGTCTTTCCTTTACCGGCTGGAACCGCAATCACATGCTCATCGCGGATCTCCTGCCGGTGTGTTGTGCTGAGATTTTGCATGAAGAAACTTGACCGCAGGAAGGTATAGGCCAACCTGGAAGACTCCAGGTGTTTCTCGATCCGCCGGTGCGGCACAATCGGGTTCTTCTCCGCGCCAAGCAGCGACAGCAATACCACGTGTTGCACGCCGACTTTCCCGGCAACGTCGATCACCGGGTTGATATAGCGCCGGACATTTGAGATCGCTGGCGGTCGAACGAGAAACAGCCTGTCCACCCCGCTCAACGCCGGTCGCCAGGTTTCAGGCCTGGTGAAGTCGAACAGGACTGGCGATACCAGATTGCTGTGCTGATCGCCTGACTCCGGGAGAGTGCGCACCGCGATACGGACTGCCTGTCCCTGCTCCTGAAACAACCGCACGACTTCCGAGCCGACCGTTCCGGTCGCGCCGGTAATGAGGATGGTCGCATCAGTCACGGCAGCTATCCGGTCTTTTCCCGCAGGAACTCGCCAATATGGACAATCGCCTCTTCGGCTTCCGAAAGGAGGTGGGCGTAGGAGTGCCAGACGTGAAACATATCGTCCCAGATTTCAAGCTGCACTTCGACACCAGCGTCTTCCGCCTGTGCCGCCAGCCGGGTGGCGTCGTCGAGTAGCACTTCAACCGACCCCATCTGGATCAGCAGCGGCGGCAGCCCGGTCAGATCGGCGTAGACTGGCGAAGCGTGCGGGTGGAGCGGATCCTGGTCGCCGAGATAGCGGGACGTTGCCAGATCCAGCCCCTCCTTGCCGACGGTCGGGTCGTTGCTGGCGTTGGTCTGCATCGACTCGCCAGCCTGAGCGAGATCGGCCCACGGGGAGATACAAACACCGGCTGCCGGGAGGTCGTCGCCCGCGTCACGCAGCGCCAGCATTGTCGCCACAGTCAGTCCGCCGCCCGCGGAGTCACCGCCGATGGCGATATGCTGGGGCTGGATACCCTGCTCCAGCAGCCACCGGTAGGCAGTCACTGAATCCTCCACCGCCGCCGGGAACTGGTGTTCCGGCGCAAGACGGTAGTCAATTGCCAGCGCTCGCATGCCAGATGCCGACGAGATGTTCGATGCCAGCGCGGTCACCGTCCGGGACGAGCCGTTCACATACCCGCCACCGTGCAAGTGCAGGTAGACCTTGTCCGGATCGGCGTCCGGGGTGCTGATCCAGCGGCCAGGCACGCCACCCGCATCTGCTGCTTCCACCGTCGCCCCGACTGCCAGCGGGTACTGATTGCTCCATGCTTCACCGGCTTCCCGGCTGGCGGCGATCGAGTCGTTCGCCGGCGCTGGCCGGGATTGAATGAGCGTGATCACTTCCTGAAGTTGTGTCTTCGTCATGAATTTAGTCCTTACGATTTGAACATGTAAAACGCGTGCCGTGTCCCGGCTAATGTAGCACGAGAGCTGGATTGAGCGTCTGTTCTAAGGGTTGTTGTTTGGTGGATTGATCTGCAAGGACAACGGCGATCAACGCTGACGAACCCGCA
>CAZNYB010000155.1:0-2582 GCA_964577155.1 uncultured Thermomicrobiales bacterium
CCCGGTGATACACTTCGACGCTGTTATGTTCGTTTGCAACACGCAGCCAGGAGTGCCAGGTGAAAGTATTTGACGCGCACGTTCATTTTCCTTGGGGAGAAGACAAGGATCCAATCGCCGTAACCGACGAGCTGGTCGAGACCGCCAGATCGGCCGGAGTCGTCCATATGTGTCTGCTGGGTTCAAAGTGGGGCGATACCAACGATCGGGTGGCCATCGCGATTGAACGCTACCCGGAGATGTTTTTTGGTCTCTACGGGGTAAATCTGGATGATGAAGGGCCGGAGGCCGTCCACGAAGCTGCCCGCCGCGGGTATCGAGGCTTGAAGGTCATCCTGCCACAGCACCGCTACGACCACCCTGACTACTTCCCGATCTACGAAGCCGCCGAAGAGCTCGGGTTTGTCTGTCTGTTCCACACCGGTGTCATCGGCGGCGGGATCGATTACCGGGTTCGCGATCCGTATGATCCGGAAGTGATCGAGCAGGTGCGAGAGCGCAGCCGGCGCATGCCAGGGCGCAGCGGCGTCTCATCGGCCTGGATGGAGCCAATCACCCTGGACACGATTGCGATGAATTTTCCGTATCTGAAAATCATCGGCGCTCACCTCGGCATCGGCTACTACGATCTGGCCTGCCACGTCGCCCGCTGGCGGCGCAATGTCTACTTTGATATTTCGGGCGGCGAGCTGGTGCGAAGGCACATCATCGAGCGCAATCTGATCCCGTCTGAAATCTCACACTACAAACTCATCTACGGATCAGACAACAACGAGCGGTTTGCCGAGGAGATCCGGGACTGGCAGACGATCTTCGATCTGCTGCGCCTGAGCGATGAACAGCGGGAACGCATCTTCTATGGCAATGCAGCGCGGCTGTTCGGTGTGATCCCGGTCGAGGAACCCTTCCCTATCCCTGAACCTGCGAGCGCCGCGGCTGACGGCGACTAGTCCGGAGGCGGATTAGCCAGTTCATGCAGGGGCGGCGGTCACACTATTGAACATCCGGCAGCTGGCATCCCGGTTGCCTGATAGACGCGACAGCATACACTGCCATCAGGGAAAGAAGATCATGAACGCTACAAATGAACAGGGCCGGGTTTTATCCGGCAAGAAGATCGCCTTTATTGGCTGCGGCATCATGGGCGAGGCAATCATCACCTCGTTGCTCAAAGGCGAGATCGTTGGCGCAGGTCAGATTACCGGGGCTGAACCCCTCCAGGACCGTTGCACTGAGCTGCGCGGCAGGTACGGTATCAATATGGTTCAGGAAAACGCCGCCGCCGTTCAAGGAGCGGACCTGATCATGCTGACGGTGAAGCCACAATCGCTTGACTACGTATTCGAGGATCTCGATGGAATATTAAATCCGAATCAGGCGGTGGTGTCGATTGCCGCCGGGGCGACGGTGAACCGGTTGCGTCAGGGGCTCCAGCATGGACCAATCGTCCGAGCCATGCCAAACACCCCGTCACAGATCGGCTACGGGATGACCGTCTGGACGGCGACTCGGGAAGTCGACCAGGACCAACTCGACATGGTGTCGGCAGTGCTCGGCGCGATGGGCAAAGCGGTCCAGGTGAGCGACGAGAATGAAGTCGATATGGCAACGGCGCTCAGTGGCACCGGCCCGGCCTATATCTTCATGATGATGGAAGCGCTGATCGACGCCGGGGTTCACATGGGTTTCTCTCGCAATATCGCCGAGGAGCTGGTGATGCAGACGATCATCGGTTCGGTGCTCTATGCTGAGGAGACCGGGAAGCACCCGGCTGAACTCCGCAATCAGGTGACATCGCCTGGCGGCACGACAGCGCACGCGCTCTATCATATGGAAAAGGGCGGGTTGAGAACGGTCATGGCCCGGGCTGTCTGGGCAGCCTACCAGCGGACCGTCGAGCTGGGCACCGGCGACTCGACACCGGTTGCCCCCGGTGAGATTGCGGATTGATTAGGGAAGTCGGGAAGACCGGGAAGACGGGAACGGTGAAGAGAGGGAGTAGGGAGCAGGGACTAGGGATTGGTGGAGAGAAGGGGTAAGGGTGGAGAGCGACGATGACGGCGGCGGAGCGTAACGGGCGGATTTTGCTGGCGGTGGCGGTTCTCTGTATCTTCCTGTCGGTCACTGCCAGCATGATCGCCGGTCGTCTGCTGGCGCCGCTCGTGCTTGGTTCGGTCGTCATCGGCGTTGTCGGCGCGGCGCTGTTCCTCATTGGTAGGCGGAGATAGCCCGGCGATCTGAGCAATAACGTCTGACGGAGGTAGGCGGGAGACTTGCTTTCAGGCAGGGAATGGTCTCCCACGATGCATTCGCGCCGACGCCAACGGAGACCGCTAGCGATCTGGCAGGCAAGGGCGAATCTCGTGTGCAACTGAATTTGTTATTTTGAGAAATAGAGAGGGCGAACACAAGGTTCGCCCCTACACATTTAATAACAATACGTAAGTATTCTGTTAGCAGCCTGGAATCTGCGGGCCGCACCAGGAACGGTTCTCGATCTCTTCGACGCCCAATCGCCGGAGCAGCACTTCATACTGCGTGCCGTCATTTTCCGGGTGATACTCAAAGATGGCGCGTTCGAA
>CAZNYB010000155.1:2682-5054 GCA_964577155.1 uncultured Thermomicrobiales bacterium
CTTCATACTGCGTGCCGTCATTTTCCGGGTGATACTCAAAGATGGCGCGTTCGAAATACTGTGAGACGAAACCGGTCTCCGGATCGATAAACTCCTCGCTGATTGGATAGCCGAACAGGGCCACCGATTCACGGAAGCTGACGCCCTCGTCGCCGAACTCCAGGCCACTGGCTTCCCAGTAGCTCAGGAAACGCCCGCAGAGCGTGTGGCCGGTCTCGGCGAAGAACATGCAACCATCGCCGTTGTTGCCAGACGGCACCGGCTGGAATGGTTCCGTTCCCAGGAAATCGCGTTGCTCGGCCGCGGTGACGCCGAGGCGGCCAAGGAGCACCTCGTACGGTGTGCCGGCATTGCTCGGGTGGTGCTCGTAGCGCTGCCGTTCCAGGTACTGGACCCGGTAGACCTCGGCAGTATCGGGGTTGAGTTCATCGAACTCTTCGGTCATTGGGAAGCCGAAGACCGGCAGGCCGCCAGACTGATCCCAGAAGGCTTTGAATTCGGTCTCCAGCGCATGGCCGACCTCCGGGAACCAGATGTAGCTGGCGGAGTCAGCATTCTCGTCTTCTGCCACCGGGTAGGTTGGCACGACGTTGCCAATCTTGTCGGCGAAGACGTCCCGTCCGGTGCTGGCGGTGATTGCCTGCCAGACCAGGATTCCGTTGTCGACATGGGGATACTCATGGTTCTGATTCGGGGCAAGCGCGACCGGGAAGTTGCTGCCGTTGAGCATATCGTAGCCCCAAAGCTCGATCTCCCGCTCACGGTCCTCGTCATAGTTCCGGAAATCCTCCCAGAAGATGTAGCGTCCGTCGGTCGTCGGGCAGGAGCCGGTGGTGGAGATCAGGACGTTGCCTTCGCTGGAACTCAGATCCCGCACGTAGAGCAGGTGACCGACCGACCAGGTGATCAGATTGCCGGCCAGGTCCATATCGTCGGTCAGACCCCAGGAGCCTTCGACTTCACCCTCATCGAGAATGAGCGGCTCTTCGTCGTCGATAACGCTGACTGTTTTCAAGTTGTACTCGCTGACACCTGGCCCGGAGCGGAGGTATTCCGACCAGAGCAGCTGGGCGCCATCGAGCGACGGCAGGTCGATTCTCCAGTTTCGGGCAGCCTGAGACATCAGGATCGGGTCGTCACCGGTGGCGATGTTTTTAACCCAGAGACGGTCGCCGGTCGGCTGGTCGACTTCGACCCAGGCGACCCAGTCGCCAGCAATCGTTGACCGGGTTTCATCGCCGGGCAGCGCGCTAACGACGAACCGCTCGCCAGTCGCCAGGCGTATGCCGACGATGTCTCCCCGGCAGCCTTCGCAACCGGCATCGTCCTCCGGCCAGACCACAACACCGTTGCTGATATCCGGGTTGCTCTTGTTTTCCTCGCTATCGGAGATGACGAATTCGGAACCGCCGTTCGCTGGCGCGCCATAGATGTCGAATGGATGCCCAGTACCGCGCCGGTCATCGAGCCAGACGATGTGCTCGCCATCAGTGCGCGGCACGTACTGCTCACCCTCAACGATCCACCTTGGGTGATCGGGCGCGACAGCGCTAGCGCTGAGGCCGGTGACGAGCAGGGCGGGCAGCAGAATGCCGATTGCCGCGATGAGACGCCAGGGCCGATGATTCATAGTGATCTTCCTCCAGATCCGCCGATCGAGACCGGCTACTGCTTCTTATTTACTAAACGTATAGATGTCACAAAAAGAGCTTCCAACTCGCCGGTGAGACGTTGCCGGCGGTGTGATCGTAATCTTCCGCAAAGCGGTGTGGTTGCAACTGACCGGCCTGGATCCGGGCGGTGAAATAGCGCACCAGCTCGGCGACTTCGTCCCGCTGCAGGATTTCAGCGAAGGGTAGAAAGCGAGCGTCATCGTTTTCCCGGCTGTCGGTTTGCGGTTCGCCCGCCAGGTGGTCGAGCAGCCAGACGATATAGGTATCGGTGTTGTCGCCATCCCGGCGGCTGCGGACACCGGCGATCCCGACCGGTCTGGCTTCGACGGCTGTCTCCTCGCGCACCTCCCGGACGACCGCCTGATCGAGGGTTTCACCCGGATCGAGCAGGCCGCCCGGCAGCATGTAGCGGCCACGGGTCGGTCCGTAGGTCATCCTGACGACCAGCAACTCCTGGTCGCGGACGACGAGCCCGCCAACCGAGGTAATGTTGCGGTGCTGAATGCTGCTCCCGGTCATTCGACAAAGACGTTGAACGCGTAGTTGACGAAGATGGTCTTGTCCGGCACATCGGGATTGGTCGGCCAGATAATCTGGACGTAGACGATGTACTGATTGGGCGCGAGATCGAGCGGAATAACCGGATCATTCAGATCCAGATCCATCTCCAGATGTTTGATGACATCGCCTCTCGGGACA
>CAZNYB010000156.1:0-4968 GCA_964577155.1 uncultured Thermomicrobiales bacterium
AGAATGTGGAAGATCCGACGGAGACCATTTCTCCGACGAGCAGTGTCCGGGTTGGCAAATGGAGTTCTGCTGAGACCAACGGCATATTCTGGGTATTTGGAGAACTGGTCAATACCGGTTGGAATGCAGTTCACGATATCGAGACGGAAGTCACACTGCTGGACGAGGATGGCGAAGAGATTATCCGCGGCGCGCCTATCCATGTGACAACGTTGCCAGCTGGCGACAAAGGATTCTTCTATGTGAGCTTTGAAGATGTAAATCCAGATCTGGTAGATGATGTTTCATTTGGCATCGGAGCGGTGCCAGGGCTTTCGTCACGGTTTTACACGGACTATGCAATGCTTGATCTGACTGCCAGTGAAACAGACGACGGATCCATAGCTGTGAGCGGGATTATTCAGAACCTCGGAGCCGTTCGAGCTGAGTCTGTCCAGATCTTTGTTGTTGGCTATGACGACGATGGTCAGGTCGTTCTCGTTCAGCATGGTGTGACGCCGACTGAAGGCATTGGCCCCGGTCAGTCCTGGGCATTTGAAGAACTCGATGCTGGCGGTATTGGAGTGAAACTGCCACGTAGTCTGGATTCGATTACCGTAGGGTCATTGCCGTAGCAGATTCAGGAGTTTGGACCCTGAGCTTCAGCAAGATGTTGACGTTCCTGTAGCACCTTGGAGATGTGAACCGGGTACGCTGGAGCACTATCAAAATCGAACAGGTACTCAGGTAAGCGGTCTCTCTCCTGCCGGTGATACCGCCGAACATTGACGAGCGATGGCCGGTGCAGTAGCTCTCCTGATTTCATGACCTGCCTGAGAACCGGTTCCCAGTTGCTGCCCGGAGCATGTTCATCAAGAGCGGCGATGCAATCCTCCTGGAACACTCCGAATCGATCGACCTTGCGCCAAACCTGTTTTGGGCCGACGAGCGAGCGCTTTCCCGAGCTGAGCTTGAAAGTTGGCCTGCCATCATACTCGACAAGTTTGTACGCCATATCGCAGGAAGGCGCATCCGCGGACGTTCCAACCCGGGTTCCGATGCCATAGGCGTCTATCCTGGCATTCGAAGCTTGCAGCTTTGCCACCGAGAATTCATCAAGCCCACCGCTGGCGATGATCTGAATATCCGTAAAGCCAGCGTCATCCAGAATCCGGCGTACTTGCTGGCTCAGGGTCAGGAGATCACCGCTGTCCAGTCGAACGGCTTGTACTGTTTTTCCCTGGCGCGCCAGTTCTCTGGCGACACCGACTGCTTTCTGAGCGCCTTCGAGGGTATCGTAGGTATCAATCAGCAGCGTAACCGGGCCAGGATAGCTTTGCCCAAATGCCAAAAAGGCGTCGAATTCACTGTCGAAGGTCTCGATAAACGAGTGGGCGAGCGTTCCGGAAACAGGAATGTCATACCGTTTGCCAGCCAGCATGTTACTGGTGGCTGAAAATCCAGCGAGATAGCAGGCTCGCGCTGCTGCCAACCCGGCTTCAATGCCCGGGGTTCGGCGTAGGCCAAAGTCGATCAGCGGTGTATCACCCGCGGCATAGATACACCTCGCTGCTTTGGTGGCTACCAGCGTTGGATAGTGGACGGCGTTAATAATGATCGTCTCGATCAATTGAGCTTCAAGGATAGGCGCTTCGACTTCGATGATTGGCTCATTGGCAAAAACGAATTGTCCTTCTGGAATTGCCCGGATATCTCCAGAAAAACGAAATTTAGCCAGCGTTTTGAGAAACTCATCCGGTATCTGGTTAGTGGATTGCAGATACGCCAGCGCAGCATCATCAAAACGAAATTGTTGTACCCGGTCGAGCGCTTCCTCAATTCCAGCTACAACGAGAAAAGACCGATTTGCGGGTAAACGTCGTGCAAAAAGGCTGAAAATAGCCGTGCCGCGCATGCTCAATGATGCATAGCTTGCCCCCATCGTGAACTGGTAGAGATCCGTTGACAGCGCCACCCGGTATGAACGATTCATTGCTAGATTATGCACCGTTAAAGGAAATCTAGGACGCGTTGAATCATTGGCAGACTACCGCTGCACGACTTCTTCAAAGCGCTGAATCCAGCGCACGGTAACTTCGAGGCCGGGGCCAAACCAGGTTACGAGGTCGTCGGCCAGGATGTCGACTGATGGCGGCGATTCGGGACCAGCTACATCGACGACGACCTGCTGATCGTCGATGTTGATATCGATGAGATGAAGCTGAGAATCGATCGCCCACTCTTCAACTGCCTGGCTGGCGAAGTGTTCGCTGCGGGCGTCATGGATGATAGCTCGGCTATGAATACCGAGCGGAACTGAAATTAGTATGACGGCGATGATGGTAATGGAGATCCCCCACCGTATCCGGCGGCTAGCCCTGGAAACTACCAGTCGTGGGGTGAAGCCGGTTATCAGAAATACCGTTGATGCCGCAAAGATGATGGCAACCAGGTTTGTGCCAAACAGCAGGAGTGCGCCAAGCGCCAGGCTCGTCTGACCCTCTTCCAGGGTCAGCCCGACGACGGTCAATGGAGGAACGAGGGCAACCGCAATTGCAACGCCGGGGATAGCTGAAGACTCTTTTCGCACTAGCGTATAAGCCCCCGCGCCTCCGGCAGCGATTGCTATGCCAAGATCGAGCAATGTTGGATTTGTCCGGTTGAGTATCTGCCCTGAAATGCCGACACTGTCTGGCGCGATCTTCCCGATCACCCAGGCGAAGCTAACTGCCAGAACACAAGCGCCAGCTACGAGCATTGCTGAACGTAGTTGCCGGCCAGGCCAGCCCATTACCAGAGCAGCCGCAATTGCCAGAATTGGTGTCATCAGGGGGGCAACGAGCATTGCACCGATAACAACCGCGCCAGAATCGGAGAGCAGTCCGAATGCGGCGATAGCAACCGAGAGGCTTAGAAGCGTGATAAACCGAAAGAGATATGGACGCCAGCGATACCCCTCGAAAAACAGCTGGTTGAGAACTTCTCGCCGTTCTTCCGGACTTAGATCATCCCACTTCAATCCAAGACGGTTGCGGAGATTTTGAATTTTCGACGGCGGGAGTTTCTCGGAATGTTCGGTTGTTCCAGTCACTGATGTTCCCCATCCGCCTGTGCCTGTCGTTTTTCATTTTGTCGGAGGGCAGTCTCTACCCGCATTCACTGCTTCACCGCCTGCATCCCTAGATCACACGAAAATCTAGGAGAATCAGCTGTCAATACCAGTGTCTCAGGCGACCGCACAAACTCTTTCTGCTGTAGCTCTTCCATTGATATTCACTGATGCTGGATGGCTGTTCATCTTCTCTCTCGTTCGCAGACATCGATGCTCTTTGGGACAATGCCTACGACAGTTGGATCGATATTAAAGTATTCAGCGATGCCGCCGCAGGCACCCAGCACGATGCGCTGATCGCTGCTACGATAAAGTCGCTTTGGACCGCCTGACATGTTTTCTCCCTCAGTTCCCCTGTTTAATGCAGCAAATGAAAGCCGTTGAGTTGATGCTACCGGTAAGTCTGACATCCGTGATTGGTTCCGTCTAGCGGCTGGCAGCGAGACAACGGCCGGCTCGGTTGCGATCCTGCCAGGAAGCGTATGTGAAGGTCAGTATTGAGGAGTGAATGATGCCTAACCAGCGGCAACATGTTTCTACGGGAACCATCTGGGAACAGATATTCGGTTTTTCCCGGGCTGTGAGAGTCGGTGATCAGATTAGCGTATCCGGAACGACGGCGACTGATGACGACGGCAACCCGGTTGGAATCGGTGAGCCAGCTGCTCAGACTGAATACATCATCGAGAAAATCGCGCGATCATTGGCTGAAGTCGGCGCTTCTCTTGAGGATGTCGTCCGCACCCGTATCTATGTCGTCAACGCCGATGACTGGGAAGCGATCGGTGAAGTCCACGGGAGATATTTCAAGGACATCCGCCCTGCCAACACGCTCTTTGAAGTGAGCCGGCTTGTGGGTGACGAGTACCTGGTAGAGATCGAAGCCGATGCGATAGTCATGGATGAATAGTTTTGGTTTGTAGTTTGAACTGAAAGACTGGAATACAGGCTGGGAGAAGTGCATTGCAGTTCAGTGTGCGGTTGAACAATGATCTGCCGGCCGGCGACTACCTCAACTATGCGGTGGCGGCTGAAAATGCCGGGTTTGATCAGTTCTGGGTCAGCAACGACCTCTTTCTCAGGAGCGCTCCGGTTATTCTGGCCGCTTGCGCCCGGGAGACTTCTCGAATTCGGCTGGGAACCTGCATCCTGAACCCCTACACTATTCATCCCGCTGAAATTGCAATGGTAGCCGCAACACTCAGTGAACTTAGTCATGGCCGGTTTCTCCTTGGCCTGGCAGCAGGCGCGGGAGAATTTCTCAAGTGGGTCGGTATCGAACAATCCCGTCCCCTGGTCGCAACCCGGCAGGCGATGCAGCAGGTCCAGGCTGTCCTTAGTGGATCAGATCCGCAAGGCTGGCAACCTGAAGCCTATCTCCGGTTCGAACAACCGGACAATATACCGCTCTATCTCGGGGCTACCAGCCCCAGGATGCTGCGCCTGGCCGGCCAGATGGCGGATGGTGTTCTTCCCTTGCTTTTTCCTCCGGAGCACTATCTGACCGTATTGCCGTATATAGAGGAAGGCGCACGTGATGCAGGCCGGTCAGTTGAGGAGATCGATATTGCCGCCTGTATCTGGTGTTCTCTCTCTGATGACCGGCGGGCAGCTGAAGATGCACTGAAAGACAAAATTGCCTACTATGGCAACGCGATGAGCGACTTTCTCATCGAGCGATTGCAAATCGATCCTGTCAGCCTGCGAGAGCTTGAAGAGGCTGTTCAGGTAGAGCGAGATCCAGTCCGGGCAAGGGAACTGGTGACACCAGACATGCTCCGCATCGGCATCGTCGGATCTCCACAGGATCTCATCCGTCGTTTGGAAGATCTCGCCGGAATGGGAGTCCGGCATCTCAGTTTCGGTCCGCCGCTCGG
>CAZNYB010000157.1:0-4886 GCA_964577155.1 uncultured Thermomicrobiales bacterium
ACCTTCACCGAAACCCGCCGCATTCCAGCCGGCATCCACCCCGATGGCATGATCTGGGTGTAGATGGAGAGAGGGACCAGGGATTAGGGACTAGGTTTTAGAGTAAGGTGAGGACACAGATCTGTCTATCTGCACTAACTCGCATATCAGGACCAACGACGAAGCGTTTATGTCATTCCGAGCAGGGTCTTCGAAGTCGAGAGCCTGCCCTGAGCTTGCCGCAGGGAATCCAATTTCAAAGGGTGCGAAGCTGGCTGTTACAGCAACGAACGGCAGTGTGGTCTTTCAGCCGAAACCGAAACTTGATCTTCACTCCTACATATTCCAATTCCGTCCCATCCTGACTCTTGGGGACAAGCGAAATCGCATTCCCTGTTCCTTGAAACATGTTCGTAATACAAGATGCAAACTTGGTCAGGCAGTCCCGATTGGCTGAGCAGGGAAAGTCCAACGCAGCCACGGCTTCGGGCCAACGCATCAAGAGTGTAGCGTTGACCGGGTTGGGAATCGCGTTCCTCATATTTTTCTGGCTGTTCTTCTTCTGGGATGTGCTGATCACCCGCGATCATCTGATCCCGTTCGACCTGATCGATCAGCACTACATGATCCAGGTCTTCATCCACCAGGCGCTCGTAGACGGAACTTCGCCAATCTGGGCGCCGGAGATCCTGAGTGGTTACCCGATCGTTGCCGACCCGCTGGCGGCGCTCTTCTACCCGCCGAATTATCTCATGCACCTGTTCACCCCGGGCGAGTTCCTGCCGTACTACCGGCTGGAGGTCCAGGCTACCCTGCACTACCTTTGGGCTGCGATCGGGATGTACCTGCTCGCTTACAGGTTAACCGGCGCCAGAGCTGGCGCGGTCATAGCGGCACTGGTGTTCGCTTTTGGCGGGTTTTTCGCCTGGCACGTCTCGCACCTTAGCCCGATCAGCAGCCTGAGTTGGCTTCCCTGGGTGCTGCTTGGTTACCTGCTGGCAATCGGCAGGAAGAGCAACCTGGCCTGGCTAGGATTGACCGGACTTGCCCTGGGAATGCTTATTCTGGCCGGTCATGCGCTGACCATTCTCCAGGCGGTTTACCTGCTGCTCATCATCGGCGGGATCATCGCCTTTCGTCAGTGGAACGACGACAGGCGGCTGGCGGGAATTACCCTGCTGAAAACCGGCGCGATTTTGGCGACCGGGGTCGCGCTCTCCGCTGTGCAACTGCTGCCAGCCTTGGAATTGAGCCAGCAGTCAAACCGTTCGGCGCTCTCCTTCGGTGACGCAACTGTGGCGTCCTACCTGCCGAACTGGATCGTGACCGCCATCGTTCCCGATTTCTTCTCACACAGCAATCTCGCCAACTACTGGGCCAGCGGAGATATCGCCGAGACGAACATGTATTTCGGGTTAATTCCGCTTTTGCTGGCGATCCTCGGATTTCTGAACGCCCGCCAGGGCGCTGACCGGCGGATCACCTACCTCCTGCTCGGAGGAAGTCTGCTGGCGCTGTTGCTGGCGCTGGGTTCAGAGACCTTGCTCTACCGGGTGGTCTTCGAGACCATCCCTGGATTTGATCGAGTACGGAGACCACTGAACAACATCGCTCTGGTGCACCTGGGATTCGGTTTGCTGGCCGCCTACGGCATCAAAGCACTGGGGGCTGGTAGTCAGCAAGCTGAAGTTGCCTACCGGCAGTTCCGGCGCTGGCTCCGGTTCAGTCTGCTGGCGGCTGCCGTGGCAATCGTTGCCCTTGTCGTCCTGCTCGCTGCCGTGGTCAACGAGAATGCCCAGGATGAAGTTACCGCTATCCTTGATAGCGTCATCATCACCGTAATCATGCTTGTGCTGACCTATCTGATTGTTCGTGGACGGTTGACCCACCTGGTGTCAGCCCAACTGGCGATCCTCCTGCTCGTTGCCGTCACCGCTCTGGACATCGCCACCGCAAACGCCGGCGTCTCCTATAAAGACCACATCCAGCCGCCAGACAGCTACATCGGCGTCGACTGGGCTGGGAATCCGGACGATCCCGCCGTCCGCTTTCTGCAGGCTGAACATGCAGCCCAACCAGATGAGCCAGGTCGGATCTACCCTGATCGGGCTGGTTCTATCTGGCTCAACGGACCGCTCGTCTGGGAGCTGGAGAGCACTGACGGTTACTCGGTGCTCTGGCCGGCGCAGTACGAGCGGATGTACGCCGTCGCCCGCAATGCGCCCTGGCATCCACTGGTGAATCTGATGAATACCCGCTATTTCGTCTTTGGCGAACCGGTCGAGAATATCTTCCCTGAGTTCCCAGCAGAAAACCTTGAGCTCGTCCACCAGAGCAGCGTCTGGATCTATGAAAACAGGCTTGCGCTTCCACGAACATGGATTGCCTTCGAAGCGATTGAACTTCCGGATGATCAGATCATCGACTGGATAGCCGCAAATGGCCAGTCGATCCAGAACACTGTTATTCTCAATGAACCAGTTGACGGCCGCACGAATCCAGGAGTAACCAATCCGGGGGAAGTCAGGATTGTAGAATACGAAACAAACCGCGTTGCTCTCGAAGCCGTACTACCAGAAGATGGCTGGGTCGTACTGGCTGATACGTTTTATCCAGGCTGGGAAGCCAGCATCGATGGTGTCCGTACAGATATACTTCGGGCGTATGGTATGTATCGGGCCGTTTGGGTACCGGCCGGAGAACACGAAATAACGTATCAATACGAACCGGCCATGTTCTATCGTGGCGCGGTTATCTCGATGTTCGGGCTACTGGCAATCGTAGGATTGCTGCTGGCAGGAACTGTTCAGGCTATCAGACAACGGTCAGAATCAGGGCAATAACAATTGCCTCGGGGATAGAGAGAAAAGCATTAATGATCAAAGGAATTCGTCTGTTTGCGCTCGCGGTCATTATCCTGACACCGTTGATGGTGCTTCAACCGTCAGTTGCTTCGGCGCAGGATTCTGAAGGCTTACGAGCGCCGGTTTACCATGAAACGACCGGTTTCTGGGTTCAGGGACCGTTCCGTGAGTACTGGGAAACACACGGGGGTCTCTTCATTTTCGGCTACCCGATCACCCGGGTCTTCCTTCACGAAGACGGCTATTACAAACAGTATTTCGAACGGGCAATCTTTGAGTACCATGATGAGTTCGCCGGAACTGAGTATGAAGTACTCCTCCAGCGACTTGGCGCAATCCGCACCGAAGACCGCACCGGCGAAGCGCCATTCCTCCCGCTTGCCGAAGGTCAGTCAGACGAGAATTGCAATTTCTATCCGGAAACCAGCCACCGGCTCTGTTTCGGTTTCAAGAATTACTGGAATGAGCATGGCGGTTTGCCGAACTTTGGTTTCCCGATCTCAGAAGAGTTCGATGAGCGCAATCAGGAGCCACCCGCCGGTGACGGAGAGATTCATACGGTTCAGTATTTCGAGCGTGCCCGGTTTGAGTATCATCCCGAGTTTAAAGGCACACCGTACGAGACACTGCTTGGCCTGCTTGGCTCAGAATATCTCGTAGAAAATGGCGCGCCTGAAGGCGCGACCGTCCCTCAGCCAGGTGAGTTCGCTCCGGCAGACCTTGCCACCGGCACTGGCTTCAATTCGAACGCAGGTTATAACGTCTTTCTGAAAGGCCCCGGTTCGGATTCACATGGGTTCAACCAGCGGACGCTGGAGCTGGTCCAGCAAGCTGGCTTCTCCTGGATCCACATTCAGGCACAGTGGAAAGATCTTGAACACTCTGGACCAGGTCTCTATGACCCGCTGGCGCTTGATTACATCGTTGAGCAGACAGCCAGACATGGCGTACAAATGCTCGTCAGCATCGTTGGTCCTGCTCCTGGCTGGGCCGGTGAAGATTTCCCGGCAGACACAGAGCATTTTGAAGATCTGATGCATTTTCTGGCAGACCGCTACTCCGGTAAGGTGCAAGCCTGGGAAATCTGGAACGAACAGAACCTGGCCGACAACTCCGGAGGCACCGTCAACCCGGCCGGGTACCTGGAATTGCTGAAAGCCGGGTACAACGGCGTCAAAGATGCTGACCCGCAAGCTCAGGTCCTCTTTGGCGCGCTAACGCCGACCGGCGTAAACCTGCCTGATCTGGCAGTGGATGATGTGCTTTATCTGGAGCAGATCTACGCCATCAACAATGGCGAGGTCAGCAACTACTATGATGTTCTCGGCGCGCACCCTGGCAGCAATAACAACTCGCCAGACCAGATGTGGCCGGACAATCCCGGTCCCGACGGCTGGTCGGATCACCGGTCGTTCTACTTCCGCCGGATTGAAGATATGCGGGCGGTCATGGTCGCCAACGGCGATGCGGACAAGGATATCTGGCTGACCGAATTTGGCTGGTCGACGTTGAACCAGGCTCCGGGTTATGGCTACGGTGAATTCATCTCCGATCAGACCCAGGCAGATTACCTGGCCCGGGCGTTTGAAATCGGCCGGACCGAGTGGCCCTGGATGGGTGTGATGTTCGTCTGGAATCTCAACTACAGCGTGATCACCGATCCAGCAGATGAGAAACACCCCTGGGCAACGCTCACCCAGGACTGGTCTCCACGGCCTTCCTACATCAAGCTAGGTCAGATGCCGCGTAGTTAGATCGACCCGGCTCATAGACGGACAGGGGGGCGGATCATGCGTTCGCCTCTTTGTCTGTCTCATTCATCTACCGACCGTCGAGGCTATGTGGTTCCTCACCGTCCAGATCGGCGAACGCCAGTCCATCATCTTCACTGAGTGAAACGGTCACGCCCGAACGCGGGACTACCCCGCAATTGGTGGCATAGCCGCAGGCACGGCAACGGCGACGATCCGGCGTCAGTGGAAACTCCACTGCGTCTCGGATCTCCTGACTGATAGCTGAGAGCCACTCGCGATCTTCGCTTAG
>CAZNYB010000158.1:0-4799 GCA_964577155.1 uncultured Thermomicrobiales bacterium
GCCCACAATCCGGAACGGCAGATGTTCGGCTTCGCCAGAGTCCGCGACAGCGTGCTCGCCCGCCGGTCCGGTTGCTCGATGATTGAGCGGTTGCTGGAAGATCTCGGTGAATTTACCGGCACGGACTGGGTCCAGGAGGACGATGTGACGCTGGTGACACTGGAGCGCGACTATCCTGAAGCCAACCAACCAGATGAGTTTCAGGAGCTGGCAGATTTCAAGGTCGCCAGTGTGCCCGGCAATGAACGGGAGGCGATTGCCGGGATCGTCGACGCCGTGAGCAACCTCGATATTCCGGACAGCCAGCTGGAGCGAATTAAAACCGCCGTCGGCGAGGCAACGATGAACGCCATGGAGCATGGCAACAACTACCAGGAAGACCAGCCGGTGCGGATCACCGCAACCGCTTCTCCCGACCAGCTCCGTATCGCCATCGTTGACAATGGTGAAAATGCCTTCACCAACCCTGATGAACCGGATCTGGAAGCCAAGCTGGCCGGCGAGCAATCCCCGCGCGGTTGGGGGCTCTTTCTGATCGGACACATGGTTGACGAGTTGAATCTGGAGCCGTCGGAGGATCAGCACCTGACTGAATTGGTGTTCTATTTGAAAGAGGACGATCATGGCAGTTGAACTTTTCCAGGCTAAGGTGCGCCAGGAACAAGGAGCAGCGGTTATTGAGCTGTTCGGCGAGATCAATGGCGGTTCGGAAGCGCAACTGACCGAAGCCTACGAACTAGCCCGTCAGACCGACCCGCCGGTCATCATCCTGAATTTCGCCCGGGTTGGCTATATCAATAGCACTGGCATCGCACTGATTGTCAGCATTCTGGCCCGAGCACGGCGCGATGACATCGCCCTGATCACCTGTGAGCTGAGCGATCACTACCTGCAGATTTTCGAAATCACCCGGCTGGTCGATTTTATGGAAGTTGCGCCGGATGAGGAGACCGCGCTCTCGTCGCTCACTAACGATTCATCGTAGGGGCGAATCTGTCGTCCGAAACCACGCCTTGAAATGGTCGAGATGTGTTTCGCCTCTACGACTAAGAACGTGAAGATTTCTTCGATGAGTTACACAGATTGACAGGGGAAGCAACAATGCAACAGGCCACCATCTCAATTAGCGTACAGTTTCCAGCGCCAACCACCGCCATGCTGAATATCGAAGGGGAGTTGACCGCCGCTTCGGAAAACGCGCTCATGGACGCCTATACCGAAGGAAACCAGGCAAATGTCAACACACTCATCCTGAATTTCAACGACCTGGAATACATGAACAGTTCCGGCATCGGTTTGCTGGTGACCTTGCTGGTGCGAGTTAACCGCAACCGCCAGCGCCTGGTCGCTATCGGGTTGAACGACCACTATCAGCAGATTTTTGAAGTCACCCGTCTCAACGAAGCCATTGAAATATACGCCACCGAGGCTGAGGCGTTGGGCACAACGACGCCGTAGGAATAGAGAGACAGCAGATGTCGCAGGAACACCAACAACAACCAACTGCTCCCAGAGATTCTGGCTACTGGGCCAACCGGGTCACTGCCCTGCAGGTCAGCGCCGTGCCGACTGGCGCTCGCAATATCAACGTCGACGGCCGGCAGGTAACCGGACCGATCCAGGGTTTCGGACAGATGTGGCAGAAAACCTACCGGGTTTCTCTGGCCGGCGTTGCCGACGAGCCGAACCAGATCCTGAGCGCCTGGCAGGCAAATTTCGGGCAGTTCCAACCAACAATGAACCACTTCTATCTCACTGGCGAAGGCTTCAGTCCCGGCCAGGTTGCCCTGATTGATTCCGATATCGCCAACATGCCGATGGTCTCAACCGGGGTCATGGTGCTCTACTCCGACGAACAGTCCTTCACTTTCATGACGCCGGAAGGACACCCCGAAGCCGGCTGGATCACCTTCAGCGTCGACCGTGACGACGAGGGCGAACCGGTCGCCCAGATCCAGTCGCTGGCGCGCGCCGCCGATCCGGTCTACGAAGTAGGGTTCCGCCTCTTTGGCTCCCGTATGCAGGAGAATATCTGGCGGCATGTCCTGACAAAACTGGCTGAGTACTACAGCGTGGAAGCGCCAGTGGATATCACCCGGATCTGCGTAGACAACAAGCTGCAATGGAACAAAGCCGGCAATATCTGGAAGAATGCACAGATCCGGACGACGATCCACACCGTTACAACACCGTACCGGGCAACGCGGACGTGGCTGGCAAGGTAGCATCGCGAAGACTCAGCAGACAAACCTATGGGATGCAGTGGTCGTCGGCTCGGGACCAAACGGGCTGGCGGCCGCTATTGAGCTTACTCGATCCGGCCAGGCAACGTTGGTGCTCGAAGCCCGGGAGACGATCGGCGGCGGCATGCGAACCGCCGAACTCACCCTGCCGGGCTTTCAGCATGATGTCTGCTCGGCGGTTCACCCGCTGGCGATCTCCTCGCCATTTTTCAAGTCCCTGCCATTGCAGACATACGGGTTGGAATGGCTGCAGCCGGAGATCCCGCTCGCTCACCCGCTGGATGACGGCTCGGCAGTCGCCCTCTACCGTTCAATTGATGCCACAGTCGAGGGACTGGCTAAAGATGGCGAAGCCTACCGGCAACTCATCCAGCCGCTGGTGGACAACATCGACAAGCTGCTACCGGCGCTGCTCGGACCATTCCAGCTGCCGCGTCACCCGATCCTGATGGCGCGCTTTGGTCTCCTGGCCGCCCGACCGGCACGCAGCCTGGCCCGATCCCGCTTCACGAGCGAACGAGCGCGAGGGTTTTTCGCCGGACTATCAGCCCACTCGATTCTGCCACTGGACAAACGGCCCAGCGCCGCGTTCGGCATGATCCTGGCAATGCTCGGGCATGCGGCTGGCTGGCCTGTACCAAAAGGCGGTTCCCAGCAGATCGCCGACGCCACGGCCGGCTACCTGAAATCGATCGGCGGTGAAATCAGGACCGGTGTCGATGTGCAGTCGATGGCTGATGTACCTCCGGCACACAACGTGCTCTTCGACATCACCCCGCGACAACTGCTTGAGATCGCCGGAGACCGGTTCAGCCGCCCCTACCGCAGACAGCTGGAACGCTATCGTTACGGCCCCGGCATCTTCAAGCTCGACTACGCGCTGGATGGCCCCGTTCCCTGGCTAGCCGACGAGTGCCAGCGAGCCGGTACAGTGCATCTCGGCGGGACGCTGGATGAGATCGCCGCCTCCGAGCGACTGGTCGCCATGGGCCGCCACCCGGCAAAACCATTTGTCATCGTTACCCAGGCCAGTCTGGTCGATCACAGTCGTGCGCCTGCCGGAAAGCACACCCTCTGGGCCTACTGCCATGTCCCGAACGGCTCGACCGCCGACATGACCGGGGCAATCGAACGGCAGATCGAACGGTTCGCGCCGGGGTTCAGCGATCTGGTTCTCGCCCGGCACACGATGGGACCGCAGGAATTTCAGCGGTACAACCCCAACTACATCGGCGGCGACATCAACGGCGGCATCCAGGATCTCGGCCAGCTCTTTACCCGGCCAGTGATCAGCCACAATCCCTACCGCACTTCAGACCCGTCGATCTACCTCTGTTCGTCGTCAACCCCGCCCGGCGGCGGCGTTCACGGCATGTGTGGCTACCATGCAGCCCGATCAGTGCGGTAGCACAGCTACGATCAGGTCAGAGACTGGAGCAACCAATCTGCAAATCGAGTTTCAGCAAGCTGCGCTGAGTCGCCTGGAATGAGGGAATCCTCGCTCAGTTCAGCGCCGAAGTACCGTGCTTCAGGATCAGTGACTACCTCCCGTTGATCGTGGCGCGCGCTCAACAGCTGCCGGACCAGCTCATCAAGCCGAAACTGTTCGGGGCCAGCTACCTCGACCGTTGCGTTCATCGGCCTGCCGGTGGCAACCCTGGCCAGCGCCCTGGCGACATCATCCGCGGCTACCGGCTGGAATCCTACCGGCGCAAGACGGACCGTGTTGCCGTCGGTAGCGGCCGTGGCAATACCCATAACGAACTCGAAGAATTGGGTTGCGCGAACGATTGAATACGCGAGAGAGGAATCCTTGATCAGCTGTTCCTGGGCGATCTTTGCGCGAAAGTAGCCGCTCTCGGAGAGTCGTTCGGCGTTCACGATTGACAGCGCCACATGGTGGCCAACACCGGCAGCAGCTCCGGCAACCAGAGCATTGCGAGTTGCGGTCTCGAAGAACCTGAGCACTTCGGCATCTTCAGAGGATGGGGAGTTCAGCACGTCGACGACCACCGAGGCGCTGTCGACGGCTCCGGCCAGCCCCTCACCGGTGAGGACATCGACCCCTGTTTTCGGAGACGCCGCCACGACGTCATGGCCGTCCGAGCGGAGCTTGTCCACCAGCTTCGATCCTATGAGCCCGCTTCCACCCAGCACAACGATTTTCATTCCACACCTTATCTCCTGTTTTCACCGTCAGATAAATACAACACTAGCGGCGGAAGGTACAACGCCTCTCACTGTCATCCCGAACGAAGTCTTCGAAGTTGAGAGCTTGCCCTGAGCGATAGCCGAAGGGGATCCGATGGCCAATAATTCGAGAGGTGTCAAGGTTTTCCTGAACTGTTTTCCGCTTCTTCTTCTTAAGAAATGCACGACTTTACGCTCGATTGAGATGCAGTTGTCACTCTTCGGCGATCTTGGCAATCGGGTTCCCTTTGGCAAGCTCAGGGCAGGCTCTCGACTGCGGAAGCCTCCGCTCGGAATGACTCTTTGTCAGAATTGAGGAAACGACGTACTTGCCAAGAATGAGTTGATACAGGTGATACAAGATCC
>CAZNYB010000159.1:0-4632 GCA_964577155.1 uncultured Thermomicrobiales bacterium
TCTCATCCACCAGCTCGCTCATCTGTTCACGGATTAATTGCCGGACAGCGTCTTCCCGACCGGCAATCCCAGGCGTCTGGCAGAGTCTCTCCAGAAGTCCTAGATTGAGGTTTGAGATGTCTAATCCTCTCTCAAGAATACCAATGCAAATGCTTTATATGAACAGGGCGTATTATTCATGTTGCACAGATCTTTCAGCAAGTTGAATAAATGAAGTGCACATCATCTTTTGAAAAAAGTCCTCAAGCAAATTATGACCGATGCAGGATTTGGCGGTATGATGATGCGAAGTCATATTTTTCGGAGTAGCGACATGTATGTTAGGTAGTGAGGTTTTGAGTTTGTTCTTGTGTGTCAGTCGATATATTAGCGGCTACTTATAAATTCTAGTTGTCCAATCGGAGGTTCTGAATAGTATATGTTCTAATCTCTTGAATGGAGGTAATTCATTGACAGTATGTAAAATTGAACTACGACAGAAAATTCTTGCGGAAGTATCCAAATTAGAAAACTTGGACAAAGACAATTCAAAGGACTTTTACCGTTCTCTGCATGTTCCCGCAGTCCTTACAGAGCTAGAAAAACACCAAGAGTGGATTAGAAATGCTTATTCTGAATACGAACACTTCTTTGCTGATGGTGATGAAATATGTCCGGAATCTATTGAGCCGGTACTAATTGAAGTAACAGAAAAATGGCACGCAGATCTGTTTCGTCTTGTCCGATTTACGTGGTCTTTGCCGTCCACTAAAGGATATGGGCGAAGGTTAAGATTCATACTGATTGACAACTCTGTTGGCAAAGTCATCGGTGTTCTTGGTCTTCAATCACCTCCTTTAGATTTCCCGGCTCGTGACAGATTGATCTCATATCCAGCCGACCGAAAGATTGAACTGATAAACCAAACCATGGATTTGTTCACCGTTGGCGCTATTGCTCCGTATACGTTTTTGCTTGGTGGGAAATTAGTAGCTCTTGCCGCTGCTTCAAATGAAGTAAGACTGGCATATGAGCGGAAGTATGCTGGTCGAGTAACGATAATTGATAAGCGAAAACTCCCATCTCATTTAGTAGGGCTTACAACCACTAGCAGTTTTGGGCGAAGTAGTATGTACAATCGACTGAAATATCATGACCGGTTAATAGCTAAATCGCTAGGATACACTGAAGGCTACGGCAGTTTTCATCTGGCAACTGTGTACCCATTGCTTCGTGAATTTTTGGAAGAACAAGGTATCTCTACTAGTGGAGGATTTGGTCGTGGGCCTCGTGTTGTCTGGCAAACCTGTACCCGTGCCTTTGACCAACTCAATTTACCTCGCAGCCTACTCAAACACGGTATTCAGCGAGAGGTTTTTTTGTTTCCGCTTGCTAGAAACTTTCAGGACTATATGGAAGGTAGAATAGTTCAGCCGGAGTTCTACAAACAATCATTTTTTGACCTTGCTGAATGGTGGCGAGAACGTTGGATGCTAAGTCGCGCAGAGCGTGTGAAATCGTGGTCTAAGTGGGACAGTACTAAGATTGGTTGCGCTCTATTGACAAACAAAACTGAGGAGCAATGACATCATCCGAGCGTCCATTTGCTGAACTTCCCGCTGCACTTGTTCAGGAAGTTCTAGACCTTACGGAAGGACTCGGATCAGAACTCTTAGCATCATTCCAAGACCTTCGTGCAAATCGAATTGAACGTCGTAATGTGCTGGTCAGTCAAAGGGTGATACGACGTGATTCAGATTTCGAGTATGTTCCAATTCCAACCACTTGCGGTATAGACGGATCCTATGCTATCGAAAGATTGCTTGCGACGGATCTTATCGCCGCTGCGGCAGTGGCGGTAGAAGGATTAACTCCTCCTTCGGAAACACGGTATTGGCCGGATCCACGACATCAAGTGATTGTTGAAACTGAATCCCATCATGCTGAATCTGGAACTATAGCTAGGTCAATTATGATAGGCATGGAACTTCAGATTGCTACTGTAGCACCGCATGATGTCGTGTTTATAGACGGTTCTTTGACAACGCCGGTTATCTATTTCAATCAGGCACTGACTCAGGTTCGGCAACTTTCCCCGTTGCGAATCACACAGCGGTTTATAAGCGACATTGAGGAGTTTCTGGAAGCTTATAGAACTATCTTAACGGCTCAACGCACTGACAAAACGTGGGTAGGAATACCAAAATACACAACTCGGCGTGAATTTGGAAATCAATTCGGATGGCCTTTGTCTTATGATGATCGAGCGATGCTAACGAATATTCTGGAACCTGGTGAGTATACTGCACCGATTGCACTGGATTCTCCAAGCCAGCCATGGCATCTGAACACTGAATCGGTTGCGCAAGACGATAAACGAGCAATAGTGAAGTTAGTAGATGATATCGTTCACGAACTTTTGGAGATTCGAATTATCTACTATCGACCATATAGCTGGATGCCAGCATTGCGTATAGAAGTCAGTAGGTCAGTGGCTGAGACAGCCGGACGGTTGACACCTGTTATTCATGCAATCAAGCATCAGTGCGGTGCAGCGGCAATGATGGAACCATATCCGCTTTATATGGCAGATCGAATGGTGAAATCACTTAGTCAAGCAATCCCAACGTTTCGGCAAGTTACTGGTCAACACATGGCAGAAACTTATGATGGTGATATTTCGGATGTATTTCTTGGTCTGCATGGTTATCGAACCGAGGAAGGCAGATAATATGAGTAATCACAATCCGAATGAAATAGACAGCCTCCTTAACAATGCTGAACGAATAGGGGTAATTGGTTCGCCTTCTTCGACAAGTGAGCTTTCTTTGGATATCTTAGGTAGCGCAGTTCATAAAAAACTAATCGGTGAGCTAGCACTATTTCGACTTAACCAAGATAATAATCCACATTACGCGCTTGGTCAGATTACAGAAGTAACTTTGAAAAATGTATGGCATGAAGATCCGACGATGCGAAGTCTGATTCGACAACGTGGACGAATTGATGCTGTTAGCGAACGGCAAGATACCCACCAAGGTGCCATGACAATAAGTGCAGTGTTTGCACAAGTAGCTAATCGGTACGATGCAAGCATGCTCGGAACAGTGCCGGCAACCGGCACTTCAATACAACTGGTTGACGATCGAATTCTTGAGACTCTACTACGGCCATATAAAGATCAATTGTTCTTTCTCGGTCATGTATATGGCTCAACTCCAAAGCTTCCACTTTGGTTTAAGCATTTTGGATCAGGAATGGAAGGTGCTGGTGAGGCATATCATCTTGGAATTTTCGGCAAGACTGGATCAGGAAAATCCGTGCTTGCTAAGGCTGTCCTGCTGGCTTATGCTCGCCACAAAGATATGGGTCTATTCATCCTAGATCCAATGGGAGAATTTTCGCAAGGACTGCGTAAAAAATCAGAGCCGAGACAGATGGGGGATATTCTGTCCGTTCCCCTTCTCAAGGGTCTTAATAGAGAATTTGAACTATACGAGCTTTCGAGAATTCAGCTTGACCGTTGGGAACTCTTCATCGAAATGCTAACTGAGTTTGGATTTTTTAGAGATCTTGGCATACGTCATCCTAGTAATCAATCCGATGCAGCTGAACTCGTAGAAGATCACCTACGCAATTCACAGCAATTCAAGTTATCTGAACTCGATAACAATAGTTTTAAGAATATTCTTGATTTCATCCGTCAGAATGCTCAAAGGATTTATACTACACCAGCTGGTCAGCAGCGTGTAGTGGCAATAATTGACGAAATTAGGTCGTCAAATGGAATGTCGTTGCCGAAACAAAAATGGGACAAAACCACACAACTATTTGCCAGGCAGGCTGGGTCACAATCACCACAACAAATTGTTCAGTCGGCACTCCGTGCTAATACGACCAAAGGAAGTCCGATGGTAATCATAGATCTTTCACGCCGCCCAGATGATATTGGTCAGACCGACTGGGACGCAAAAATAAAACCGCTTCTCGTTGATAGGTTTTTAGAAGCGCTGATTCGTGAAGCAGAAAAAGCATACGAAAAACAATCTTCCTTGAACACATTGGTAGTTCTAGATGAAGCGCATCGTTTCGCGCCACAGTATCAACGTTCTGATAATCAACGCTCTGATAACCAACGTGCCGCACGAATAAGGGCCAGGTTGATTGATGCGGTGCGCACAACACGAAAATTCGGTTTGGGATGGGTTTTTCTTAGCCAAACCCTCTCAAGTTTAAGTACAGAGATTGTTCAGCAACTACGAATCTTCTTTTTCGGTTTTGGACTGAGTATGGGGACTGAGTATCAGCGGCTTAGAGAACTAGCTGGAGGACAAACCGATAGCCTTAATCTTTACCAGCGATTTCGAGATCCTCAATCTGCTTTTGACGCGAAAACCCGTGAGTATTCTTTCATGACAATTGGCCCAGTCTCTCCATTGTCGTTTTCAGGTACACCGTTGTTTTTTAACGCGTTTAACAATATTGATGAATTCACGAAAGCGAACTCACTTTCGTTGCAACACCAGAAGACATTTGATTTCTAAGTGACCTCATTGAAACTATCGACAATCACACTATTCGTTCTTGAAGACCCACTTTGTCGCCGTATTCGGAAAGTCGGTTTCGAGCCAACTATGCCCGATCTCAGGGATC
>CAZNYB010000160.1:0-4620 GCA_964577155.1 uncultured Thermomicrobiales bacterium
GATTGATCGGGAAGGATACGCGTGGAAGTTCTCTTCCTGTATGCGCTGGTGTTGCTGATCGCGGTGCTGGTCTCCAGTTTCGCGCATCGCAGCGTCCTCTCGACGGCGGTGATCTTTCTGGTTGCCGGGTTTGTGTTTGGTCAGGATGTATTCGGCGTCATCTCTATCTCGGCGGAGGACGAAGTCGTCAGCGTCTTCGTTGAACTGGCGCTCTTTGCCGTGCTTTTCACTGATGGCATGCTGATCGGTCTCAGAGATCTCCGGGAGTCCTGGAAACTGCCAGGCCGGGCGCTCCTGCTCGGGATGCCGCTCACCTTCGCGATTACCGCGATTTTTGCCTACCTGCTCCTTGACCTCTCCTGGGCGGAGGCGTTCCTGATCGGCGCTGTGCTCGCGCCAACCGATCCTGTCTTCGCTTCCGCTATCGTCGGTCGCAAGGAGGTGCCGCAACGCCTGCGGAGGATGCTGAGCGTCGAGAGCGGTCTCAATGACGGTCTGGCGTTGCCGGTCGTCATTATCCTGATCGAGGTGATCAAAGGTGAGCAGATAGATGGCGTTGAGTTGCTTTTCGAACTACTGCTGGGTGTCGCCATCGGCGTCGTTGTGCCGTTCGTCGCCATCCGGTTGGAGCAGACTCACTGGTTCTCAGCGTCGGCAGTCTATGAACCGCTCAACAGTTTCGCCATCGGCATGCTGGTCTTCTCGCTGGCCAAGATCACCCACGGCAATGAGTTTCTGGCGGCGTTCGCTGCCGGGATCACGATTGCGACCATGTCTCCCAAAATTCGGGATTCATTTCACCAGTTCGGCGAGTCAATTGCCGAGCTACTCAAGCTTGGGGCGCTCTTTCTCTTTGGCGCGCTGTATATGCTCACGTTTATCACCGACATCGGAATCGGCGGCGACATCTTCGTCGTGCTGGTGCTGATCGCGGCAAGACCGATTGTGCTGGCGCTGGTGTTGATCGGCAGCGAGCTGGACTGGAAAGAACGCATTGCCGCGATGTGGTTCGGTCCGAAAGGCTTCGCTTCGGTGGTCTACGCTTTGCTGATCCTTGAATCCGGGATCGTCGATGCCGGATATCTCTTCCATGTGATCGCGACCGTCGTCGTCGTATCAATTATCGCCCACTCTTCAACGGATGTTGTCGTAGCCCGCTGGTTTACTCAGGACGACGAAACGGTGCGTTCCCGCAACAGGCGGTTCCAGATCCGGCGGGGAGTATGAACCGGATGTCTTCGTCTGGACCGTGAATTGCATGCAAAGCTCTTGCTCCGTCAGGCTTCCCCGTCTGAGGGAGGGGTGCGTTTCATCTGGACCTTGATGCGCTCGCCTGGTTTCTGATCTAGAAAACGCAACACGGTTTCCAGCCTGGCGTTCTGGGGGATGTCCTGGTCCTGCAGCTGGAGACGGCCGCCAGTCTTCGCCATCTCTTCCCGGGTCGTCTCAACGACCACCCGCAGGGTCATCCCGGGTTTGCTGGCCGGTTCGACGATGATACGAGTGTATTCGGGATTCTTTTCGCTGAGCCGCCGGGAGATGCCGGTCAGGTCGAGATCGAGGCCATCCATATTCACTCCGCTCTTGCTGGTTGGGTCAGCCGGGCGATATCGCCCAGGAACCTGAACGCCTCCCTGCCAAGGGCGCGAACCAGTGACGATATACTGTCGGTCATGCGCACCAGCGCCCGGCCATCATCGGCATCGAAGACTCCTTCGAGCAGCGCGCCATCGTCCAGCAGGTAGGTGAGCGGCAGCTCAGCGTCCGAAAGATCGATCAGCTGTTCGGGGTAGAGCCAGAGAAAGAATGGGTGCTCCTCCGGGGCGACGATTCTCGGAGGTCCTTCCAGCTGACCAGCGTAGACGGAGACAGAGACGACCGATTCGAACTCCTCCGACCAGGGGCTGAATGGCGGGGTGCCGATTCTGCTATGGACGATCGCCACCGGACCGATCTGGCCGATCAGGCACACCGGTTCGATCGATTCCGGTGATCGGACGATCAGCGTGCGGTGGAGATCGAACAATCGGATTTCCTGACCGGTTTCTTCCAGTGATTCACGCTGCACAGCCTCGGCGAGAGACTCTCCAGGTTCCAGCCAGCCACCGACGCCAGTGAGGGCGACGAGCGTCCGATCGTGGGTAACTTTTGGAGGCCGGGCGGCAGTCAGAAACAAACCATCCCGGGCAATCAGCAAACTGGCGGCTTGTGGTTCGTCAGTAAAGCGAGTGTCGATCTGTCTCGAACCTTGCTCTGCACCGATCATCTGTCTGCCTCCAGCGGGATGTATGCGAATTCACCTCAATCTTCGCACCGGAGACGGATCTTGTCTATTGTTTCAGCGGGTAATCATCGATTTATATGAAATTGGCCTCACCCTGGTAGCCAGAGTGAGGCCAACGATCAATAGCTACATGGTGTGGCTAGTTGCCGGAAAAGTAAGCGAGAACCTGATCCGGGTCCGGATGCTCGCCTGTCTCCTTTTTAGAATGGACAACGGTGTCGCCAACGGTGACTTCGTGGACGCCACCCGAAGAGGGGATAAGGGTGACGGAGCTTACTTCACTTGCGTGCTGATCGAGGATCTGTTCCGCCAGACCGGCGGCTTTTTCGAGGTAGCCTCACGAAGTGCAGAATTCGATCGTTACGGCCATCGGCTCGGCCATGTATGCCTCCCATAATATCTACGGATCGTGATTTCACGATCCCGAATTAACGATGCTCTTCTTTGTACCGCATGTGTGCTTGACCGTCAAGGCTCGCTGAGCGGTTGCCTGCAAACAGGGTTACTGTCTACCTTCCAGCCTGCCAGGTTGCTACCGGGCATCCGTTTCGCCACAGGTTGCTGGCACCACAGCCGTTCTTCCAACTGCTCGTACCTGTGGAAGAGTGTGTTCGTTTCGGCACGGGAAGGGCAGGGAACCGCATGGTTTCACAGCGGTGCGCGCGTCCAGGATGCCGGGCATGGGCGATGCGCGGGAAAACGTTCTGCTGGTCTCACCGCCAGCAAGACACCGACATGACTGACAGGCAGATAGCGACAGACAACCCGGAAAATGAACGAGTACGGCGCGACCGGAAGTTCAGCGAAGCGGTGAACAGCGGAGGCAGCGACGAACTGGTCAATATCGCTGTCGAGCGCATCTTGCGGACGATTGGCCAGAAGATGTCGCTGGAGGATGAGATCGGCGCGCTGCGGCTGGTGCTGAAACGGGTGATTACCCTGGATGCGCTGGATGGCGACCCGAAGGAGACCGCGGCAACCGTGGCCCGGCTCAGCGACAGCATCGTCCGGGCCGTGCGTGCTCAGCGCGCAATCTCTGGCGACCTGGCTGAAGACCTCTCGGAAGCGCTGACGACGGTCCTGATCGAGATGGGGTTGGGAGCGGAAGATGAGTGAGCGGCTGGGTCGAACGATACGACGCCGATCTGCTTCAAAAGGGAAACTGAAAAGTGAGCCAGTCTCTGTCTATGAAGTGATCACCCGGCAGATGGTTGAGGAGTTTGGACGGCAACTGCGTGATGTGCGAAAGCGCATCGATACGCTGCTTTTCGTCGTGATTGCCGCCATCGTTCTCGACCTGGTCATGCGGCTGACTGGCGCGGCAGGATGAGCGATGAGCAGCGTCTGCAAGTCGGGCTCCGGCAGATTCACGACGATATCGAGCTGTTCAGCCGGACCACCCAGCCAGGTCACGAATTGCGGCCGTATCAGCTCCGGTTCGCGCGGGCGGTGACGGACAGCGTTTCTCAACGGCGCGGGCTGGAGTTTGCGGCCGTGTTTAGCCGGCAATCGGGCAAAGACGAAGCGCTCGCCCAGATCTGCGCCTTCTTGCTCAGCCGGTACCGGTTGCGCGGCGGCAGCATCGTCATCGCCTTGCCGACACTGCGACCGCAAGGGCTGATCACCCGGGATCGGCTGGCCGCCAGGCTGGATACACCGCTAACACGCCGGTTGCTCCGAATCCGCGAGGGGTCGATCGTCGAAGTGGGTAGAGCCAGCGTGCGTTTTCTCTCAGCTGCCCGGAGCGCGAACAGCCGCGGCAATACCGCCAGCCTCTTGCTGGTTGCCAATGAAGCGCAAGACATCGAACAGGATGTCTGGGACGCTGTCTTCGCGCCAATGGCCGCCAGCACGAACGCGACAACGCTCTTTCTCGGGACTGTCTGGACCAGCGACACATTGCTCGCCCGCCAGATGCGCTTGCTCCGGGAACAGGAACGAGGCCGGAGCAAGCGACTCTTCGTCGTGCCCTGGCGACAGGTCGCGGAGGAAGTTCCGCGATACGGCGACTATGTCCGGCGGCAGATGGAGCAGCTCGGCGAGCACCACCCCTTCATTCGAACTGAGTACGAACTGGAAGAGTTAGACGGCGATGGCCGATTGTTTCCGCCTGAGCGGCTGGCCGGGCTGGCTGGAGCGTTCCAGGCTCTGCATGCTCCCGTACCTGATGACCGTCCCGGCGTCACCTACGCCTTGACCGTCGACGTGGCTGGTGAGGTCGAAGAAGGCGTCGAAGGTATCGCGGCTCGGCGAGCCAACCCGCTTCGGGATTCGACCGCGATGACAGTTGCCCGGGTTGTCCCTCAACCAGACGGGCTGCCTCGCTACGAAGTCGT
>CAZNYB010000161.1:0-4600 GCA_964577155.1 uncultured Thermomicrobiales bacterium
TCATACCCCAGAAGGTTAACCCGTTCTCCCGCCCCAGTCCTATCTGCCAGCGTGGCCCTGCTGCCACCCGCACCTCCTGTGAATCCTCATGCTGTACAGTGCGGGACAGCGACCGCGTCAGTCAGGTATTCTATGCGAAGCGGGGATAGGGAAACAGTGATTTAAGGTCGGCGGTTGCTCTATTTCACTGCGGGCAATGATCTACAACTGAGTGTGTATCCAAAAGATAGAAGGAAGAAGAAACGATGATTGAAACAGGGGTAGTAAGCTTCTACGATCCAGCGGCAAACTTTGGCTTCATCGAGCCAGATAGCGGTCGAGCCGATCTCAGTTTCACCCTTCAGCCGGGCGATATCCTGGTCGAAGCTGGCGACGTTGTCACCTTTGAGCGCCTGGCAACACCATATATCACTGATATCGGTCCTACGGCTACCCGAGTTCGGCGAGCCGGGTTTGCCCCGGAAGAACAGGAAGTCGCGATTCGGGAACCGGAAACAGTGTAGATATGTTCAGATCCGACTCCGTCTCATCACCAGTTTGCCAGAAGTATCAAAATGGGAACAGGTTGGAGGGTTGGCTACGGTTCGTAGACTCTAGTGCTACAGTAGTAGAACACTGACAGGAGTGACGTGATGAGATCGAGCAGGGTTTACCGGAGACGAAGTGTTCAACTACTGACTGTTGCGGCATTACTGTTGCTCGGCCTGAGCGGAGGGCTGGTTGGCGCACAGCCCGTCCAGGAGGGAGCGATGCTGGCCTCGGCCGAAAACGATTTCGTCACCTGTACCGCAACCAGCTCCTCACTCACGACCTGTACCGTGAAAGTGGTAGCCGATCAGTTCACCCTGGATCTCACCGATGATCTGCTGACGGTGGCTCAGGAGATCAATTCCGCAATCGATGAGGATACCGTCCTGTGGATTCAGGCCTACGGCGGGCGCGGCGGCAATGCCACAGGTTCTGACTCCGGGGATGGTGGCGATGGGGGTTTTGCCCGCACGGTCACCTCGATCTCGGACTTCAAAAGCATTAACAACCAATCCACGATCTCCTACTGGATCGGCCCGGAGGGGAAAGAGACCGATTTCAACTCAGCTGACGCATCCGCCACCTACGGCGGCATTGCCACGCTGGTATTGCTTGATGCGCAGCCTTCCTCGATTGACGACGTGATCCTGATCGCCGGCGGGGGCGGTGCAGGCAGCCTGGGCGATCCGGTAACCCTCACCGATGGCCCGGGCGGCAAAGCTGGCGGTGTCGCCGTCGCAACCGGTAGTAGTGATGTGGTCGGGAAAGGCGGCTGGAGCGGCAACCCGCCCGGCGATGACAATGGCATCTTCGGCGGCAGCAACAGTGGGGCCGGCGTTGGCGGTGGTCGCAATGTCAGTGATTGCGGCAACTGTACCGGCATTGGCTGGAGCGGTATCGGTGGCAAGAGTTGCGACACGGATGACAAGACCACCTGGATGAATAGTGATCAGCATGACCCCGGGGTGGGCGACGACGGTATGGGTGGCTTCCCGACGGCTGATACGGTGACCGGTATCGTCTTCGGTGGCTGCGCCGGCGGCGGATATGGCGGTGGCCAGGGTGGCGTGTTTCAGAACACCCTCGTTGTCGATGGAGAGATCGTCGCTAATGGCTACCAATATGGCTCCGGCGGTGGAGGCAGCTACGCCATCGGCGCGACGCGCTACGATGCGCTGGCAGCCCTCGAAGAGTCATCCTCCGGAAACGGGTCGGTCGAGTTCGTCTTCAACACAAGTCCCCTTGACGTGTACTACGATACACCGACCGCCAATGAGTATGGCGTGAATCCGGTCAGCTCCCACTCCTCGCCAGCCTTCGTCGACATCGACGATGACGGCGATCTGGACTTCTTCACCGGTGACGGCAACGGCAAGATCTACTACCGGGAGAACATCGGCAGTACCAGCAGCCCGCAGTTCCAGACCGACGCGACCCTGGATCCATTCGGCATCAATAGTGTTGATGGTTACTCTGCCCCAACTTTCGTCGATATCAATGACGATGGGAAGATGGACTTCTTCACCGGAGATGACAATGGCAAGATCTACTACCGGGAGAACATCGGCACAGTCAGCAGCCCTGAATTCGAGAATTCCGCGACCCTGGATCCATTCGGCATCAACAGTGTTGAGGCTTACTCCACACCAACCTTCGTCGATATCGATGATGACGGTGATTTTGACTTCTTCACCGGCGATGGCAACGGCAAGATCTATTACCGGCAAAACATCGGCACCGCAAGCAGCCCCGAATTCCAGAGCGACGCGACTCTGGATCCGTTTGGCCTTGACAACGTTAGTAGCAATTCACACCCCACCTTCATCGATATCGATGGCGACGGTGACTTTGACTTCTTCACTGGCGATGGCAACGGCAAGATCTACTTCCGGGAGAATCTCGGATCCGCGACCGATCCAAAATTCCAGGCAAAAGCGATCCTTGATCCGATGGGGTTGGAGTCGACGAATGGTCACTCGGTGCCGAAGTTCGGCATTCAGGTGAAGAGTGATGGAACCACGCTCTATCTAACTCCCGGCGGACCGGATGCTGTCGTTGGCGGGTATTCAGGCAACTACTGGTTCTACCCCTACTCAACGTTGACGACGCCGCCGCTATCCGGGGCAGTGATGGCGGCTGCCGGTCTTGAGGGGCTGACCGGCGACGGCCAGGAACCGGCAGACCCGAGCGTCGATTTCCCGATCATCAACGCCGACCAGATCGTCGGGGTGGTCTACGGCAGCGACACATTCGACGCCAGTCAGGTGAACCAGGACATCACCTCGCTGGTTGACTGGAACCGGGAGTCAATCGCGACCCCGGTCCAGTTCTTCTTCGGTTCAGCGCTAGGTGATCTGAACGGAGATGGCTATCCTGACCGCTCCCTTATTTTCTATCGGCCTGACAATGGGCTGCTACCGCCGCTCACCGTCGTTATTGAAGGTTGGCAGGAGTTGTGCATAAGCGGGGTCACCCTGGATGGTGTGCGTTTTGAAGGGTGCAAGCTCGTGGACCAGGAGTGAGTTGTATGCCTGGGTCCGAAACGCATGAGGAATCACCATGAGGTACTTCCTGGATGATTTGACGGTATATGGAGGACGGAGAGGCTCACAGTGACAACGGGAACCATGAACCGGCATCGGGGGCGGATCGGTGGAAGCCTGGTTGTCTTCCTGCTACTGATGTTCGTCGCCAGCAGTGGCGTGGTCAACGCACAAGACGATGATGCTTTGGATGCGACAGGCGAAACGGCAGGTTTGAGCAATGCTACCGCGATCGCTCTCGATCTCAACGTCACCGAGATAACAGATCCTGGATCCTTCTGGCTCGATGAAGCCGGCTTCCATGCCCGGGGATTGACTGGTATCGACGAGGTCAGTGGCGACCTCACTGGTGCAGCGACAACGAGGACAGCTATTGACTGGGAAGGCCCTTGCAATACGACTTCCCTGATCTGCCTGGGCGCGCAGACCTCCTTCACGCAGCTCACGATCACCGATGACCACGGAACCTGGGCCGGTCTGCTTCACCTGATTGTCGACCATGCAAACGACGAAGTCTCGGTTACGGCCGTGCTCATTGGTCGGGGCAGGAACGCTGGTCAGGCGCTCTACCTGAATGAGGTTACTGATCGGGATGATGTCAGTTTGTCGCTGAGCGGATACCAGCTGGGTCGAGCACGATCAATTGGCAACGGTGGTGTGCATTTGCAGTTCACCGCCTGTGTCGTGGATGAGGCGACGGCAAACGGTGGATTCCAGGGACATTACGCCGTGGAGGATGGCGGGTCGCTCGAACTGCTGCTCACCAGTCAGACAGACACATCGCTGGCCAGGACAGTAGAAGCAACCTTTAGAGGAGCTCGGGGGACGCTGACCGGTAGCGCCGTCGAGATGGCAACATCCGATGGTGGTTCAGCCGGATCGTTCGTGTTGCTCGGCGTTGATGGCGACTATGACGGCTATGTCGGGATAGGGCGAACCGGGAGCGATCTGGTCGAGAGTTCACTCTGCTTCAGTGGCTACGAGATTCACAGCTTCTGGACCGGCGAGGTGTACCGCGGAGACTAGCTTCTCGCATGAACCATAAATGCAAAGCCATCTCGCAACCGGTTTCGGGTAAAGCGACGCCTTCACTAGCTCAGGTTGAGTCGTCACTGCCGAATTCGAAATCATCGACACATGAGTAAATCGAAATTCGAGAATAGTGGGTTCAAGGTTCTCGGACTTCAACTGGTCAATGACTCCGATACCCGGCCAGCCTTCGCTGAGTCTTGAACAAGGTGCATAGTAAACTCCGACCAGAAGGTACTGGTTTAAGAGAGTAAGAGTGATGAGGACCATGGTTCAAAACCGGCTGATCGGTGTCTCGATAGTGCTGCTGCTGTTACTCAGCCTGACTGGCGGTCTGGTCAGGGCCAGCCAGGAACCGTTGGAACAGATTGGCGCAACCGCTGACAACACCTATGCGACCTGCACCGAGACCGAGGCGACGCAGGTCACCTGCACGCTCAAGGTGGTCGCCAATCAGTCCTCGCTGGATCTGACGACCGATATCCTTCCGTTGGCCCAAC
>CAZNYB010000162.1:0-2268 GCA_964577155.1 uncultured Thermomicrobiales bacterium
CCGATCACCAGGCTTCAGCGCGCTCACCGGCCAGAACCGGCAGCTGCAAGTCGCTCTCCGGTCGCGCCAGCGGGCAGACCCAGCGAGGGTTATAGGCACAGGATGGGTTGTAGGCGAAGTTGAAGTCGAGCCTGATCTCGCCCTCAGCCAGGCCAGGGTTTGCGCCTTTCCGGGTGTCGAACAGGTAGCGTCCACCACCATAGGTCTCGCTCCCGTTGGTTGGATCTCGAAAAGGCACGAATATCCCGCCGGCGTACCCGTCAAGCCAGTAGACCGGCAACACATGATCTTCCCCGCCAAAGGAGAACCTGGCATCGGCGATGTGCCGCATTGTTAGCTCTCCGTCTTCCTCTAGCGCAACACGATATGGCGGCTGTTCATCTACAGGTGCCAGGAAACCCCTCAGGTTGAACTCATGGCGATACGGAGCGTACGGGATACGTTCAAATGCTCGGCGTTGCTTGCTGTCGAGCGGACTGGCGGGGTGGTTCTTGAAGAGTTCGTCCCGGACGGCGCGGAATCTGGCGAAGGCAGCTTCGGGGTCCGTTGGGTGGAGCGCGCGAATCTCAGCGTACAGCGTAAAGATCCGATCTCGCCAGTCAACGACCCCTGTCGATCGACGGATCGCTGATGCCCCAGTCATATCAACCGCTCCTTGTCTTGAATGTCAGCCGCATACGAATTTAACCACCTGAAAAGGACGCAGAGATCGAGAGAAGGGAACGTCGAGGCATGAGAAAGAGATAGATGGCATACAAGACCTTCCATCGGTTTGTTCCAACCGTTACATACTGAAAAAGGAACAATCGTGGTTGAGCCTACCCCTCCGGCCTGTCTTCGTGTTCTTTCCTCATTCCACCATTCCTATCTTCCCACTCTCTTTCTCACTTTCCCTCTCCCTCTCTCCTATAACTCCCCCAGTGCTACAATTTAACCAATATGAGGTTGATGCCAGGGGTGCGCGAGAGCGCTGAGATCGCAGGAGTTTCCTGCTAACCCTCCGAACCTGATCCGGATCATACCGGCGTAGGAACGGCATTGGGAAACAGCAGACCCTTTGAGCACCGTCAGTCGACGGTGTTTGATTTTTCAGGAAATACAGAAACCCCGGCAGCTTAACTTCTCAACCCGCCACCTGACGTGGCGTGAAAGGAGTCGATATGTCCGGGGTAGACCCCGAACCAACTCATCCCTGGCCAGCAGCGTTGACCATCGCCGGGTCCGATTCTGGAGGCGGCGCAGGCATCCAGGCTGATCTCAAGACCTTCGCCGCGCTTGGCGTGTTTGGCACGAGTGCGATCACCGCGATCACCGCCCAGAACACGCTCGAAGTGCGTCAAGCGCTCCACCTGCCCCCGGAACTCGTCGTCGCACAGATTATGGCGGTTTACGATGATATTCATCCGAAGGCAGCGAAGACCGGCATGCTGGCCAATGATGAGATCGTTCGTGCCGTGACCGCCGCGATAGCCGACCTGCCAGACCTGACCCTGGTGGTCGACCCGGTGATGTTCACCTCCAGCGGCTACCAGCTACTCTCGGACGATGCCATGGAGTCACTTCGCGGCGGGCTTGCGCCGCTGGCAGCACTGGTGACGCCGAATCTCCGTGAGGCCAGAGCAATGACTGGTATCCAGATCGAGAACGATGCCGATATGCAGCGCGCCGCCGAGGCCATGTTATCAATGGGGATACAGGCGACGTTGATAAAGGGCGGGCACCGGACCGATAGCGCCAACGACCTCTACATGGATGCCAACCAGGAACACTGGTTCCGAGCCGAACACATCAATACTCGCCATACCCATGGAACGGGCTGCAGCCTCAGCGCGGCAACCGCTGCTGGACTGGCGCTGGGGCTTCCAATGCTGGAGGCAATTACCGCTGCCAAGGAGTTTGTTTACGGCGGGCTGTTACACGGTTACCCGGTCGGAGCAGGGACCTCGCCGATCAACCATTTTCACAATGCAACGTAAGGAGAACGCTATGAGCATTGCCGAAACCGCGCTCGACACACCACTGGAGATCAACGGCAAACAGTTCAGTTCCCGGCTGATGCTGGGCACTGGAAAGTACCGCAACAGTGAAGAGATGAGGGCTGCGTTTGAGGCTTCCGGCAGCCAGATCATCACTGTGGCCCTGCGCCGGATCGATTTCGACGACCCGGCCAGCCGGAGTGTCCTGGAAGATGTCGACTGGTCGCAGTACCAGATACTGCCCAACACCGCCGGTTGTGCGACGGCGGAGGAAGCCATTCGCATCGCCCGC
>CAZNYB010000162.1:2368-4548 GCA_964577155.1 uncultured Thermomicrobiales bacterium
GGCCGGATTCCCAAACAGGAATCGGCTTCGCCAAGCAGCCCGACGACCGGAATCGTTGAATGAATGCCGACCAGGTTGAATTGCTCCGGCGCTATCTGGTAACAGATGGGCGGGTAGAGTCCCTGGAGCAGCTGCTTGAGATCTGTCGGTGTGCGCTGGCCGGCGGTGTAACGACCGTTCAGCTGAGGGCTAAAAACTGGACCGACCGCCAGTTACTCAACGCCGCATGCGAACTGCGCCAGATGTGTTCAGAATCCGGGGCGCTCTTTGTCGTCAATGACCGAGTCGATATTGCCCTGGCCAGCCGGGCAGACGGCGTCCATCTGGGTGTCGACGACCTGCCGGTTGATGTCGCTCGCAACCTGCTGGGGCCAGCGTCAGTAATTGGCTACTCACCGGAGACAGCTGAGGACCGGGTCCAGGCCGAAACGGCTGGCGCAGACTACCTCGGTATCGGACCAGTCTACGGAACAGCGACGAAACTGGATGCTGGACCGGCTCTGGGGTTGGATCGTTTTCGCCAGCTGACAGCTGCTTCGATCGTTCCTGTCGTCGGAATCGGCGGCATCTCCCCAGACGCAGCCCGGCCGGTTATTGAGGCCGGCGCAGCTGGCGTCGCCGTTGTCGGAGCGATCTTTGCGGCAGATAATCCGGAGCAGGCTGCCCGGCAACTGGCTGAGGAGGTGGGATGACATTCGCCGTTCCCCGGCTGCACCTGATTGGCCCGCTCGGTGGTCTCGACGCCGGTGAATACGCCGCCATCGCCGCTTGCGTCGCCAGCCGGGTCGGCGGTTGCGCGGTCCACCTCCGGCTACCAGGACATCCCGGCGGCGAAATATTAGCGGCTGCTCTGCCGCTCAAGCGGGCACTAGAGACAACAACCGCAACATTGATCATCAACGACCGGCTGGATGTCGCGCAGATCACCGGCAATCATGCGGTCCACCTCGGCGAACGTAGTTTTTCCGTGGCAAATGCCAGGAAGTTATTGGGCGACGAAGCGCTCATTGGCCGGTCGATCCACGACATGGAAGGAGCACAGGCTGCCACTGGAGATGGCGCGGATTACCTCATCGCTGGCCACATTTTCGAGACGCCTTCGAAAGCCGGTATGCCGCCTCGCGGTTTGTCCTGGCTGGCCGAGATATGCGCGGCAATCCCCATTCCAGTTATCGCCATCGGCGGCATAACGCCGGATCGGATCCCGGCTATCGTCGAGGCTGGCGCGCATGGCGTCGCGATCGGCCGGGCGTTGCTCGAAGCGGATCAGCCGGCCGAAGAGGCGGCAAGGATGTATCAACGAATTCACAGAGTAGGAGATGAGAACGTGCAGCAGACAGAACAACAGACGATACGGGTTCAACTGAACGGCGCTGAAGTGACCACGGCAACCGGGACAACGGTGCAAAGACTCCTCAAAGAGCGCGATATCGAACATCGGATGATCGCGGTCGAGTACAACGCCGAGATCCTCCCCCGGCACGCCTACGAATCGACCGTTCTCCAGGAAGACGACCGGTTGGAGATTGTTCAAATGGTAGGCGGTGGTTGATGACGGTTACAACATCGTTCTTCAGCAACCTGACCGATACGACCAGTGACCTTCACCACCAAACACTACGTCACCCTATGGTTCAGGCTATCGGCAGCGGCGCTCTCAGCGAGGAGATCTTCCGCTACTACATCGAACAGGACTATCTTTTCCTTTTAAGATATGTGCAAGTGATTGCCCTGGGGTCGGCAGCTTCTGATGATCTGGAGACAACCCTGACACTGGTTGGCATCGTCCACTCGACGATTGACGTCGAGATCGACGCTCTGCGTCAGCTCTATCGCCGTTTTGGCGGAGAGCCGGCCCGGTTAGACAGTCTGGAACCGTCCCCAACCTGCGACGCCTACACAAAACACCTGTTGGCCGCTGCACATCAGCACGATACCCTGCTAACAATGGCGGCTATTCTGCCTTGCCAGTGGGGTTACCGGGAAATCGGTCGATCACTCAAGCGGGCCGGACTGCCTGATAACGGACGCTACGCCGCCTGGATCGAAGAGTACGCCTCCGACGAATACGCTATGCTCGTTGATAGGCTGCTAGAATGCTTCAACCGGCTGGCGATTGGTTACGGTCCTGTCCACCTGAATCTGGCAGAGGAGGCGTTTCGTCTCAGCAGCCGGTATGA
>CAZNYB010000163.1:0-4463 GCA_964577155.1 uncultured Thermomicrobiales bacterium
CGCCGCCTAGCACTGCTTTGACGATCAGCGGGTAGCCGTGTGCGGCGGCGAACGCCTGCGCTTCGTCATCGGTCTGGATCGGTTCTTCAGTTCCCTGGGGAACCGGGATACCGGCCGCAATTGCCAGCCTGCGAGCTTCAACCTTGTCGCCAAACATCTCCAGCTGCTCCGGGGAAGGACCGATGAAGGTGATCCCTGCCTCGGCACAGCACCGGGCGAACGCAGCGTTCTCGGAGAGAAAACCGTAGCCAGGGTGAATAGCGTCAATCTGTTTGTCAATCGCCAGCTCAATAATGCCGTCGATGTCGAGGTATGCGCCGACTGGTGTGAGTCCCGCGCCAACGAGGTAGGACTCATCTGCCCGGTAGCGGTGCGGCGCAAGAAGATCCTCCCGGCTGTAGATCGCTACCGTCTCAATGCCCAGATCGGTGCAGGCCTGGAAGACGCGGATAGCTATCTCGCCCCGATTAGCAACCAGAATGCGATCAAACGCTCGATCAGACATGACTCCCCCTGTCACGGGAACGACGCATTTATTCAATCTCGATCTTTGCCGGCTTTAACGGGTGTGACCATGCTCCCCCTGCTGGCCGGCATTCGACTGTTTCGTTGAGCAGTTGGAAATCATCAGACCCCGGCAGCCGTGGTGGAAAGAAGGAGGCGTCCAGATCCATCAGAAAGGCGCCGCGTTCGTTCGCCGTCGTGCTTCCGATGAGTAATTTTTCACCCTCAGCCATCCGGCACTCGACCTCCGCTCCGCCGGTCGCAGCCCCGGTTGTCCCGTCCATCGTTCCGCTCTTTGGCCCCTCGATGGAGTAGACCAGGCTCAACTGCAGCAGACGATTGTCGAGCTCCTCGCCTCCCCGGCAGCCAGCCAGCAGGAACACGACCATAGTAGCCAGGAGCAAGGACTGTAGACGCCAGTTCATGTCTTACGGATCACCTCGCAACATAGAAACGTCACTGTTGTTGAAGTGACAGGGCGTCAGGTGCGTAACGAACCAGTCCGTTTGACGATCTCACGCCACGGACGTGTTCATCGTGATCTTACTTGAGTTGTGTCGCTGATGGTCAGTCGCAAGTACAATCGGCAGGTGTCGTGAGGATGCTGCGCCGTGAGGAATACCATGCCGGAACGCCGGTTGTTCGTTACCCACCTGCAATTGCTCTTCGTCGCTATCGTCTGGGGCGCGAATTTCGTGGCCATGAAGTATCTGATCGATGAAATGGGCGCCTTCAGAACGGCACTGGCACGCATATTGCTGGCAGCAATCGTCTTTGGGCTGATTCTGATCTGGTCATCCCGTCCCTTGCCGCGCATGTCCCGGGAGATCTGGCGGCTCATGCTGGTCGTCGCGCTATTCGGCGGAGTTACCAGCCAGATCGCTGTAGCCATCGGCACTGGCTACCTGGGCGCAGGACTGGCGAGTTTGATCGTAACCAGTGCGCCGATCTTTATCGCACTCACCAGCAGGGCGTTAATTGGCGAGCCACTGGGCAGGCTAAAAATCGTTGGAATAACCGTCGCCTTTTCCGGATTTCTTATTGTCCTGCTCTTTGGCGGGCGGGATGCTTCATTTTCGGTCAACAACACCATTGGCGTGCTGGTGATGCTGGTTGGCCCGTCGAGCTGGGCGATTGCGACGGTCATATCCAAACCACTGATGACACAGTATGAACCGAAATTTATCTCCGGTCTTTCAATGGTGATCGGCGGCATCATGTTCGTACCGTTGGTAGTCACCCAACGCGGCATCGTAAGCGATATCGCAAATCTCGATGGATGGGGCTGGTTTGCTCTACTGACAACCAGTGTCCTGGCCATCGTCATCGCCTACCGGATCTGGTACCAGGCAGTCCACCGGCTTTCACCGACCAGGGTTGCAGTTTACATTTATCTGGTACCGTTTTTTGCTATCGTCTCCGCCTGGTTAGTGCTAGGTGAAACGATCACCATCTGGGTCTTCCTGGGTGGTATGACCATTATGGCAGGTGTGATCATCACAAACTCGAGTCGATCGCCCATGACCGCGGCAAAACCGCGCAGCTGGCTACCGCAACCATTGATCCCGCAACCGGTAACACAGGGAAAGGAACCAAGCATTGGCAACCAGTAGTTCCGCAAATCTGCCGAAACGAGAAGAGCTTTCTCCCGATCAGACCTGGGATCTCGAAAGCGTGTTCGCAACCCGGGAAGAATGGGAGGCTGAGTTCTCTCGTGTCGCCACGCGGTTAGACGAACCCGAACCGTACCGCGGGCAACTCTCCTCGTCTCCTCAATCCCTGCTAGCCGCGTTGCAGTTGCGCGATAGCATCAGCGAAGAAGTCGATCGGGTGGCGGTTTATGCCTTTTTACGGCTGTCCGAGGACGCCACCAGTGATTCGGCAAACGCGATGGCGAATCGGGCGGCAGGTCTCGCTGCTCGCGCAGGCGCGGCAACCGCCTTCATCGATCCTGAAATCCTGTCGATAAACTCGGACCTGCTCGAAGGGTACATCGAGATCGAACCCGCGCTCAATATCTACCGGCACTACTTTGACAAGTTGCACCTGATGCGAGATCACACACGCTCTTCTGACGTCGAGGAACTGCTGGCCCGATCGGAGGATATGACATCAAATTTCTACAGCATACGCTCTGCCCTGGAAAATGCCGATCTGGATCTGGGAACGATTACCGATAGCGATGGGAGTGCCGTTGAGCTTGGCCAGGGTAATCTGATGCACTTCCTGGCTTCAGAGGATCGAGTGTTGCGCGAACAAGTCTGGACCCAGGCAGCGGACGCCTATGTGCGTATGAAGAACACCTTTGGCACGGCACTGGCCGGCGGAATAAAAAGCGACGTTTTCTATATGCAGGCGCGCAAATTTGACTCATCTCTGGAAGCTGCTCTTTCACCAAACGCAATCCCGACCGAGGTCTTCCACAACCTGGTCGATACCGTCTGGCAAAACCTGCCGACCTGGCACAAATATTTTCAGATCAGGCGGAGAGTGCTTGGCGTTGACCGTCTGGAAGAGTGGGATATCTTCGCGCCCTTACTGAGCGATTCCCGGGATATCCCCTTTGCTGACGGGGTCGACATGATTCTCGATGGTCTCACACCACTCGGCGACGAATATGTTGAAATCGTTCGGCAGGGTATCGCCGACCGGTGGGTGGATCCTTACCCGAATGTTGGCAAGGGAGGTGGCGCTTTTAGCGGTGGCGCGAAAGGCACCTTGCCGTTTATCAGCATGAGCTATCAGAACAACATCCAGAGCGTCAGCATCCTGACCCACGAACTTGGTCACTCGATGCACTCGTACTACACCTGGGAAAACCAACCACAGATCTACTCAAACTACAGCATGTTCGTCGCTGAGTCGGCATCGAATATGCACCAGGCGCTGTTGGGACACAAGCTGTTTGCCGAGGTTGATGACCCGGCATTTCTGATCGAGATCATCGAAGAGCGAATGGCTAATCACCTGCGGTATTTCTTCACTATGCCAATCCTGGCTCGTTTTGAGCTTGAAACGCACGAACGATCCGAGCGTGGCGAGGCGTTGACTGCTGATGGCATGACAACGATCCTCGCCGATCTCTATGAAGAAGGCTACGGCGGCGAAGTGGAGGTCGATCGGGAGCGAATGGGAATTACCTGGGCGCGCTTCCCACACCTTTTTGCCGGCTTCTATGTCTTCCAGTATGCAACTGGCATATCAGCCGCCGCCGAGATGGCAAAACAGGTCATTGCAGAAGGGGAACCGGCACGGCAACGGTACATCGACTTTCTCAAAACCGGTGACAGCAAATACCCGATTGACGCGCTACGGGATGCCGGAGTAGATATGCTCGATCCAGCTCCAGTACAGGCAGCTTTTGACATTCTGGCTGGTTATGTCGAGCGCCTGGATGAACTGACTCGCTAATACAGCCGGCAAAGAACAAACTGTGCAAGCCTGGATCGTCAGGCTTTGCTGTGTGCTTCTCGTACTCCAGATACCATTTGCCGATGGCTGCAAACCCTGTGGACTACCCAAATTATTTTTATCCGGTATACTGGCACAATCAGCTTTAGTGCTAGCGATTTCAGCCTGTTAGCAATTATTGCTCACTGGCATCAATAGTATTGCGTTAGCATAACGGACAAACCGAGCAATGCTAGATTACAAGGCATTGCCATGAAGGGGGGACTTCTTGAATCAATCTTCTCGACTACTCCGGTTGCTGGGAGTAGCAGGATTGCTGGCAGTACTGCTGGCTTCGGCTCTCGGCAGCGTCGCCTCGGCCCAGGACGGGACCGAAGGCGGACCCAACCCGGATCCTGACCCGCCTGGCCAGACGGCCGACGAAGGCGCGGTTGACCCGGGTCTTGATGAATACAGTATCTACTTCCCCTGGGTGGGCAATGGCGACGAGTCGGCTGGACTCGGCGCGGCTACCACCTCGATCTCGGTCCAGAACCTGGACTACATTG
>CAZNYB010000164.1:0-4303 GCA_964577155.1 uncultured Thermomicrobiales bacterium
CCGCACGGTTTCACACCGCCGCGCCAGCCGTAAAGTGCCAAAGTCCAGGGCGAACCTTGTGTTCGCCCGATTTTGTTGTTCCCGAATGAAGAGGGCGAACACAAGGTTCGCCCCTACGAATGATACAAGAATTCCCATCTGTCCGCACCAGAAACGTGATCAGACTGTGAAGGGAAACTGGACAAAGGCGGTGCTCAGATCGCTGAGGATAATCGGCGATGTCGTCGGCAGCGGTGAACCGCCGACCGGTTCAATCGTTATCGCGAGCAGTTGAGATGACTCAACATCGCCGCGGACCACAACATTCGCAAACCCGTTGTCATTTGGCACAAATGTTCCAGCCGACGAAGGTTGTTCGTCTTCAATCAGCCAGACCTGATAGACCTCGCCAGCCGCCAGTTGCCCGAGGTCGGCCAGCGTCAACACTGCCGTATCTTCCCCTGCAATCACGATGAGTTCGCCACTGACGCCAGCAGCCTGGTCGGTCCCGATGACTGCATAGCGATCCACCGACGGCTGGTCATCAAGCTGGCCGCGCAGGCTCACTGACCAGAGCAAGCTGGTAACCAGCGCGATGGCGAGGACGGCTGCGATAGCCCAGGGAACCAGGGCAGATCTGCCGAGTTTCCCGCTCTGATCGCGATAATCGCTGATGTCAACTGGCGGGTCAGGTATTCGTTCAGCACGGGCCTGGTCCAGGATGCGAGATTTCAATCCCGCAGGCGGGACAATAGGCTCCAGTTCAAGCGCCATCGCCGATGCCGCGCCACGTAACGCGCCGACCCGATCGCGGACAGCCTGATCTTCCTGCAGTCGTCGTTCGACCTGAGCGGCTTCATCGTCGTCGAGCAGATCAAGTACGTAGAGTTCTAACAACTCATCGATCTGGTTTTGATTTGAATCCCAGACCATGCTAATCATCCTCCTGCGTAACCGGCTGCAACAACTCCGCCAACCGGCGCAGACCTAAACGCGCCCGGCTCTTGACCGTGCCAAGCGGCGCACCTGTCTCCTGAGCGATCTGTGACTGACTCATCCCGCCAAAGTACGCAAGTTCAAGCGTCGTCCGCTGTTCGGGAGGCAGATCGTCCATTGCCTGGCGAACTTTCTCCTGGTCAATGCGCTGAACGACTTCGCTCCAGACCTCTTCGTGATCACCCGAAAGATGGTAGGTGTAATCATCAATATCCCGCTCACGTTCATAGTGCAGGTAGCGACCTCGGCGACGATCCAGCGCGGCATTCCGGGCGATCGTCACAAGCCAGCCGCGCACCTGACCTCGACTGGTATCGAAGGTATCGGCTCTTCGCCAGACGGAGAGAAACGCTTCCTGAACAACGTCCTCAGTTTGTCCGTGGTCCCCGAGAACCCGGTATGCCAGGGTATACGCCAGGGAGCTATACCGGTCATAGAGGATGCCGAGCGCTTCATCATCACGATGTGTGATTCGCCGCAACAGCTCGTTGTCGGTGATGGACTCGCCTGCTGGCGACTGTTCCACCGGTACTCCTTCTCACCCGCTCAGCACTCAATACGGAACTGACCCGCTTTTGGATGACCTTTGCTAAATATCAACACAACCTACCAGAAAAACAGCAGTTTGACAGGTGAAGTATTGCAGATTGCCTTCCGCCTCACCTATTCAGTCACAGCGACTCCGCGACGATGAAGCAGGCGCAGAATCGCGTTTTGCCTCTCTCGCGCCGATGCCACATTGCCGAAGACCAGCGAGCCTGGAATCCAGGCGAGTGATCCAATCGTCTGTTTGTTCCGTACCCGTTCTCAAGCCGATCGGTAACACCGGCAACCGTGCGACCCAAACACGGCGATGAAGGGAGCGGGAACACGGAAGGCAAACAAACTGGAACGTCTGACGATAACAGCTCAACCTACAGCACGACGCTGAAACAAGAACAAAGCTACAGTTCAGGAAAGGACAACCAGACATGAGCACCACGAGAGTTCGAAGATCGACGACAGCAATGTTGCAAGGAGAGATCGAAGCCTGTGAGTCAATCAAACAGGTAGTCGATATTGCCATAACAGCCGAGGCACTGGCTGTGACGATGCTCGGTGTGGCAATCGAGAATGCAAACGAGGGCACCCTGGCGCTCAACACCGAGCAGGTCGAAGTCCTCAAGGCAGCCAGGGTTATTCAGCAGAAACACTACGATTACCTCGACGCGGCTGGCGCGGTACCGCTCACCGAAACGTTCACCGTGCCTGACCAGGCGATTGTCACCGATGTGCCTACATTTCTGCTGACGCTCATCAGCCTGGAGGAAGCCTTTATCGCGGCTTACATGGCCGCCGCCCAGGTGTTTGCCATTCGGAACCAGGTGGATCTGGCGCGCATCGCCATCTCGGTGTCCGCCGTTGAGGGAGATCTCCGCGCGCACCTCCGTTTCTATGCGATCAACGCAGGCCTGATCAGCGGTGTCCCGAACAATGTGGGCTTCGAAACCGCGATGTTCACCAGTGTCGGCGAGGCAGCCGCTGCGTTGCAGAACCTCGGCTTTATCGGTGGATCCGGACCAGAGATTACCTACCCCGGTCCTGGAGAGATCGAGAACCCTGGCGTCGTCAATCTGACGCCTTGATTGATAGCCAGTCAACAAATTGCAATTCACGAAATAGAGAAGGATAGAGATGATGAAAACAGCCAATCGAATGATGCAAGCTCCCGTTTCACGACGCAGCCTCTTCAAAGGGATGGGCGCAGGAGTGCTCGGGCTGGCACTCGGAAGCGGACTGACGTTCGGCAAAGGTCCACTCGCCGGCATCGACATGCTGGAGTCGGCAGGCCAGATGAAGGCCGTTGCCCAGGAGTCTGAGAGTATTCAGGAGATCATCAACATCGCAATAACGGCGGAAGCGCTGGCCGTCACCCTACTAGGCGGAGCCGTTGCAAGCGCCGAGGCGGACAATTACAACGAGCAGATTCCGGAACTGGTCATCGACGTACTCAAAGCAGCACGCGCCGAGGAACAGTTCCACTACGACTACCTGGCGGCAGCAGGAGCGACGCCGCTGACAACGACGTTCACGATTCCAGATCCGGCTCTGCTGTCCGACGTCGAGACCCTGTTTGGCACGCTGGTCCAGCTTGAGACGGCTTTTGTTGGCGCATATATGGCGGCAGCACGAAGGTTCGCGGAGCTGGATCAGCCAGAACTGGTGAAGATCGCCGTCCAGACTGCCGGCGTCGAGGGTGAACACAGAGTGCTTGCCAACTATGTGCTTGGCGAGCGGCCAGCGAACAACTTTGCCTTCTACCCGAATCTATTTGAGACCGTTGGCGATGCAGCGGCTGCTCTCCAGGATCTCGGGTTCATCGGCGGCGACGGCCAGCAGGTTCAGTACCCTGGTCCCGGCGCGATTGATGCCTCAAAGGTCACCAACACCATGCTTGGCGGTCCATCAGTAAACTGTTCGACCGGCATTCAACCACCCGTCGATCCAGATCCCGCCTGTTCCTACTTTGAGGAAACCGGTCACAACGTCTGTGGCGTATTCCAGCAGTTCTGGATTCAGAACGGTAACCTGCCAGTCTTCGGTTTTCCGATTACCGAAGCCTTCGAGGAGCTCAATTTCGACACTGGCGAAACCTATATGGTGCAGTACTTCGAGCGGCAACGCTTTGAGCATCATCCGGAGAACGCTGGCAGTATCTACGAAGTGCTGCTTGGCCGGCTCGGCGACCAGATTCTGGCAAATCAGGGCCGCGACTGGATGACCTTCCCGAAAGGAAACCCGAACGATCAACACTACGTGGCGGCAACCGGACATGCGATTGCCCCTGAATTCTGGGATTTCTGGAGCAGCCACGGGTTGAACTTTGGTGATGCCGGCGTCTCCTACCGTGAATCCGTGCTGCTCTTCGGCTACCCCCTGTCAGAAGCAGCTATGGAGACAAATGAAGATGGCGACCACGTGCTTACCCAGTGGTTCGAACGGGCCGTCTTTGAATATCATCCGGACAATCCGGTCGAACACAGAGTGCTGCTCCGCCGTCTCGGCGTTGAGCTACTCGAACACGGCGACTAACCAACGGTTCCCTTCCTCTCTCTTGCGGGGCGTCAGGCAACAGCGCTGTTGCCTGGCGCTCTCGCGTTCACTCCCAGGCTAACTGCGACGGGAAGTTCAGCGACAGGAGATATTGACAATAATCATATCCGGTGCAATCGTAGGGGCGAACCTTGTGTTCGCCCGATTTATGAGTAATACAAATACCATGGCGAACACAAGGTTCGCCCTGGACTTTGGCGTTTCTAGCGAGCGGGGTGAACCTGCGCTACGATGG
>CAZNYB010000165.1:0-2234 GCA_964577155.1 uncultured Thermomicrobiales bacterium
GAACACAAGGTTCGCCCCTACGAAAGTGCGTGTTGCTTCCATTCAGTGATCCTGGCTATCGGGTTTCTCGACTTCGCAAAGCCTCCGCTCGAAATGACACATTTGAGGATGATCATTTCTTCCATACGTCAAGACGTGCGATGAATGAGAATTGACTATCTTTATCAATCATAGCCACCGGGGTTCGGTGCTCCGTAGCGGTAGTGGGAGCGGGTGGTCAGGTCGATGTCCATAATTTCCCGTCCGGATTCGAATATCTCAGCCTGGGTAGGGTCGCCTTCTGGCAGCCGCTTGATTTCGTAACGCAGTTCAGCGCCGCGTGGAACCTCGATCAGAAGGTTGTAACCCGCACTCCCCGAGCACGGCTCTGGCGCTTCCGGGGCATTGCCACAGAAGTAGCTGTCCCCATCGTTTCCGCCGGTGATCTCATAAGAAACAAGAAAATCATCATTGGATGAGAGCGACCGATTCGGAGGATAACCGGTAGAGAGATTGAACTCGAAATCCATTGTCACGGTATCCTGCAGATCCGGTGGCCCGTCAGTCTCTGTGCGAAGAATGATGATTTCACCAGCCGTTCCTTGTGCCGGGTAGGATTCTGCCAGCGCGCCAACCAGGATGACGGCAACCCGCATCCCGGTTCTCAGATCGCCGAACGTTGCTGGAGTCGATCCACTAGCCATCAGCTTTGAGATCCGGGCATCATCAAGAACGGTAACGATTATCTGTTCGCCGTTGTTCGGATTCTCCGGGTATTCGACCAGAAGAATGGTGCGGCCCAGACCTGTTTCGGTAATCGTGCCGATCGTCGGTCGCCACGGTTCCATATTGACAGCGGGCGTCAACGTTGGAGTCGGCGATGGCGCAACCGTTGCGCTGGCAGTCGGTGTTGACGGCTCTGCTGTTGCCGTTGCAGGCAGGTCAGGTTGAGGTGGCACCGTCTGATCGATGGTCGAAGACCGGGAGCTACAGGCCGCAAGCAGCGCAATCAGCAGCCCGGTGACGATGATGGCAGGGATTTTTGAGCGGGCAGGCTGCATGGCGACGCCTTTCGCAAGTGCGGCGGCACTCGTTCCTGTTAAGTGGAACGTCAGGCAGCGTCGTCCGGTTCCGTTTCTCGTTCAGCTCCCGGACTGTTCCCCGAAGAGCGTCCAGATGGTGGCTGCGTATTTGACGCCGTTCAGGTAGTGGCCGGTCAGCATGAACTCGTTGGCGGCATGGCCGTTCCAGTCCGGCGGGCCGACGCCGGTGCCTGCTCCGTGGATGCCGAGTTTCCCGGCCAGCCAGACCGCCTGCCTGCCGGAGGCGTCGACTGACGGTTTCAGCGACGGTTCGCTGCCGTAGACCTGGCGGGCGGCTTCCACGACGACGTTGGCGAATGGCGCATCGGCCGGGGTGCGGGCTGGCTCGACGCCGCCGCGTTCGGCGATCACCTCGATGTCATCAAAGCCATGTTTCTCAAGATGCCGGTGCAGCTTGGCAAGGATGTCTTCCGGTTGCTGGTTGCTGACCAGCCGGAAGTCGATGTTCACCGTCGCCGTCGACGGCAGCAGCGTCTTCGTGCCCTCGCCGACGTAGCCGGAGGCGAACCCGGCGATGTTGCAGGTCGGGGTAAAGAGCAGCTGTTCGATCGCGTCAGCCCCGGTGACGCCGCCGAGGAACGCGTCGACGCCGAGACCGGCCATCTGCGCCGCGTCATCCCAGACCGAGTCTTCCAGCAGCTGGCGTTCGGCGGCTGTCGGTGGCTGGATATCGTCGTAGAAACCGTCGATCAGGATCCGGCCGTCGGGCGCTTTCATCGTTGCCAGCGCCCAGACCAGCTTCCAGGCCGGGTTTGGCACCAGCCGGGCGCGGGCCGAGTGAAGATCCTTCGTACTGCCCTGCGCTTTCAGCGTGACGAAGAGCAGGCCACTGGTGCCGAGACTGATCCGGACGACATCGCCGGGGTCGGCCCCGCCGTCGAAGGAGAGCGCGGCGTCCGCTCGCAGCAGCTCAAGGTGCTCGTCGACGAAGGCCGGCAAACTCGGGCTGCCGCTCTCCTCCTCGCCGTCGAAGATGAATTTCAGGTGGCAGGGAAGGTCGCCGGTCTGCTGGAGCGCTTTGACCGCTTCAACGAACGCCACCACGTTGCCCTTGGCGTCGGTTGTGCCGCGGCCAACCATACGGTCGCCGGTCAGCCGGGCTTCGAAGGGCGGCGATTCCCAGAGCCGGTCGTCGTCCGGCGGCTGGACATC
>CAZNYB010000165.1:2334-4193 GCA_964577155.1 uncultured Thermomicrobiales bacterium
TGGTAATGGACAGGTGTGTCTGCGGGGAGATGCTTTCCTCGACTTCACGACGTTCCAGTCGCAATGACAACGGTGATACCGTCCGGTACCTGTGCAGCTTACCTGCGCGACACAAGACAGCAATGTGCTGAAAGGAAATGAGCGGTGAACAAACGCAGCCGGATGATCGTCGAAAAAACCGAGGCCGTCAGCGATGGCGGGATGGTGGCGGCCATGCACCCGCTGGCAGCGGAAGCTGGCGCTGAGATTCTGCGCCAGGGAGGCAACGCGATCGACGCCGCTGTCGCCACCGCCTTTGCCGTCGGCGTCGTCGAACCGTTTATGAGTGGGGTCGGCGGCATCGCCTTCATGGTCTACCGCAACGCCAGCACCGGCGAGACGGTCTGCTTCGACGGCAGCTCCCGGCTGCCGATGAACATCAGTGCTGATATGTTCGAGGTGTTGCCCGGCGACCAGACCTCCGGGTTCTACGGCTGGCGAGCGACAAAAGATGACGCGGCCCAGCAGGGCTGGCTCTCCCCGGCGGTGCCGGGCATGCCGCACCTCTGTGGCGAGTCGCACCGCCGGTATGGCCGCTTGCCGTGGTCCGGGGTACTGCAACCGGCTATCGATCTGGCTGGCAAGGGGTTCATGGTGGATCCCTACGTAGCGTCGGAGATCGCCTGGAACTACGAAAAACTGAGCAAGGTTCCCGAAACCAGGCGGACGTTCATCAAACCCGACGGCGTTCCCTACCGGCCAGGTTCATTTAGCGCAGAGGAGATGATCGACCGGTTGGTGCAGTCTGATCTCGCTGACACCCTGAGATTGATCGCCAGCGATGGCGCTGAAACCGTCTATACCGGTGCAGTGGCTGAGAAGATCGCCGCCGACATGGCCCGGAATGGCGGCGTGATTACCGGCGACGACCTGGCGGCGCACGAGACGCCGGTCGTCGAGCCGTTCCAGGCGGACTACCGTGGCTACCAGATTCTCGGCCAGCTGGAGAACACCGGCAACGCGACGGTGATCGAAGCGTTGAAGATCCTGGAGGGTTACGACCTGGCGCAGGCAGGCTTCCAGAGCGCCGACGCCGTCCACCTGATCACCGAAGCGATCCGCCGGGCGTTCCTCGACCGGCTGCGCTACCTGGGCGACGCGTCGCTCCAGCCGGTTCCGTATCAGGGCGTGATCAGCGCTGACTATGCAGCTACCCGGCGGGAGACGATCGACCGGAACCGGGCCACTCCGGATGCCGGGCCGGGCGACCCCTGGCCGTTCGATCCAGCCGGCGTCAGTGCCGGGGCGCAGCGGAGCGGTGTGGCCGGCGAGGGGCTGACGACCCACATCTCGGTTATCGACCGCGATCAGAACATGGTGTCGCTGACCTCCACCCTGGGATCGGCGTTTGGTTCTGGCGTCGTGATCAAAGATGCCGGTATTCTGCTGAACAACGGCACGATGTGGTTCGACCCGGAGCCGGGCGCGGTCACGTCGATTGGTCCCGGCAAACGCGTTCTCTCAGCCGCGTCACCGGTCGTCGTGCTGCGCGAGAACCAGCCCTTCGCGGCGCTGGGGTCGCCGGGCGGACGCCGGGTGATCTCGGCGGTCTACCAGGTGTTGCTGAACATGATCGACTTCGACTGCGGCATCCAGCAGGCGATATCCGCCCCGCGTGTGCATAGCGAAGGTCCAGGCGTCGAGATCTCCGGCCGGTTTCCGGTCGAAGTGATCGAAGAGTTGATGGGGATGGGCCACGAGTTGGTAGTCCACAATGATTCACCGGCGATCAACCCCTTCGCCCGGCCGAACGGCATCCGCATCGATCAGGCAACCGGTCTGTTCCATGGCGGGGCGCACCCGTTCACACCCGCGATGGC
>CAZNYB010000166.1:0-4179 GCA_964577155.1 uncultured Thermomicrobiales bacterium
TTGTTTGGCCGGGAGATCGGCTACTGCCATGGTCGTGGCGGCAGCATGCATATCGCTGATCTCGAGCTTGGCATTCTGGGCGCTAATGGCATCGTCGGCGGCGGCATTCCGCTTGCCCTTGGCGCGGCGTTTGCCCACCAGCGGCAGGGGCAGGGGAACGTCTCAGTCGCTTTCTTCGGCGATGGCGCGGTGAATCAAGGCGCATTTCATGAGAGCATGAACCTGGCTTCGGTCTGGCGGCTGCCGATGATCTTTGTCTGTGAGAACAACGGGTATGCTGCCAGTGTGCCGCAACATAAACATCAACACGTGCCGGACATCGCGTTACGGGCCGCGGGCTATGGCATGCCCGGGGTCACCATTGATGGGAACGATGTGTTTGCGGTCTATGAAGCTGCTTCCGAAGCGGTCGCTCGCGCCCGGGTTGGAGAGGGTCCAACCCTCATCGAGTGCAAAACCTGGCGGCACTTCACCCATGCCGGGGTCGGCGAGGATGCACGACCGGAAGAAGAGCGCGCCGTTTGGCTCGAAAGAGATCCGGTCCTGCGTCTCTCCATCGCGTTTGATCGGACTTTTGGCGAACGGGAACGAGAAGCGCTCGAGCGCGATATCGATACCAGTATCGAGCGGGCAATTGCTGAAGCGGAAGCCGCGCCGTATCCCGATGTGACTGAGATAACCCGTGGTGTCTACGGTGAGCGTCCGGCGGCGACGCCACCACCGGAGCCGGGTGAGCGGATCCTGACGATCTCAGAAGCTATCGACGAAGCCATGCGGCAGGCGATGGAACATGATGAACGGGTGACCTACTCCGGTGAGGATCTAGAGGCTGGGGCAAGGGGTAAGCGTTTTCCTGACGATCGGATTCGCGATACACCGATCAGCGAAGTAGCCATCGTTGGTCTCGGCACCGGCGCGGCGCTGGTTGGTGAACACCCGATCGTTGACATCATGTACGCGGATTTTGCGACCGTCGCGATGGATCAGATCGTGAACCAGGCGGCCAAAATTCGCTATATGCTCGGCGGCTACGTCGAAGTTCCAGTCGTCATTCGCATGCATATCGGCGGAGGAGTCAACGCCGCAGCCCAGCACTCCCAGTCGCTTGAAGCGTGGTTTACCCACGTTCCCGGTCTTACCGTCGTCTATCCGACATCGCCGTACGACGCGAAAGGGTTGTTGCTCAGCGCGCTTGCTGACCCGAATCCGGTCATCTTCCTCGAATCCCGGCAGATCACATCGCAATCCGGTCCGGTGCCTGAGTCGATGTATTCCCTGCCAATCGGCGAAGCGCGAGTGCTGCGGGAAGGAACTGACGTAACCATCGTCGGCATCGGTCCGCTCGTCCTTGAAGCGCTGGCGGCGGCGGATGATCTGGCGGCTGATGGCATCAGCATTGAGGTGATTGATCCCCGGTCGCTGCAGCCACTGGATACCGAGACGATTTCCGGATCAGCCTCCAGGACCGGCCGGGTCGTCGTCGCCCATCAGGCTGTGACTTTTGGCGGCATTGGCGCGGAGATCGCCAGCCAGGTCACCGAACGGTGCTTCGGGGATCTCGTCGCGCCGGTCGTCAGGCTTGGCGCGCCTTTTGCGCCTGCGCCTTTTGCCAGTGTGCTGGAAGATAGCTACCAGCCAGACCGGCAGGCGATTGTCGCAGCGGTTCGCAAGCTGATGGGACAGTAGCGTCGATCAATTGGCAATCTCGAGCACCGCCGCGCCAGTAAATCGACCTGCCCGCAGATCGTCCAGCGCCTGGTTGGCGTCCTCCAGCAGGTAGGAGTGGGTCTCTGTTCGGACTGGAACCTGCGGGGCAAGCTCCAGAAATTGCAGACCGTCATCACGCGTGAGATTGGCGACCGACCTCACCGAGCGTTCACCCCAGAGGATGTCGTAGGGAAAGCCTGGAATATCGCTCATGTGTATGCCTGCGCAGACGACTGTGCCACCCCTGGCAAGTGTCTTCAACGCTGCCGGCACCAGCCAGCCGGCTGGCGCGAAGATGATTGCCGCGTCAAGTTCTTCCGGCGGTAATTCTTCTGAACTACCTGCCCAGATAGCCCCGAGATCGCGGGCGAACTGCTGTCCCTCAGCATCTCCTGCACGGGTGAAGGCATAGATGTCGCGGTGCTGGTGGACGGCGACCTGGGCGATGATGTGAGCCGCCGCGCCAAATCCGTAGATGCCAATTCGCCGGGCATCGCCAGCCATCGCTAGCGCACGGTAGCCGATCAATCCGGCACAAAGCAGCGGAGCCGCCTCGGTGTCGTTGTAACTTTCCGGGATTGGGAAGCAGTACCGTTCATCGGCGACGGTGTATTCCGCATAACCGCCATCGATCTGGTAGCCGGTGAATCGTGCCTGATCGCAGAGATTCTCGCGTCCAGAGAGGCAGTAGTCGCACGTACCGCAGGTGTACCCGAGCCAGGGAACGCCGATCCGGTTCCCGACCTCCACCAGTTCGACCTCAGGACCGGCATCGACAACGGTGCCGATGATCTCATGGCCGGGAACGAGCGGCAGTTTCGGTTCAGTGAGTTCGCCATCCACGATATGCAGGTCTGTCCGGCAGACACCGCAACGATGCACCTGGATCAATACCTGATGCGGGCCTGGCTCTGGGAATGGAATGCCGGTAAATCGAAGCGGTTCTCCTGCCGTGTTCAGCACCATTGCTTTCACGTTCGACGTTGCTCTTTCGTCTCACACCGATGCAATTCGACCAAGATAGAGATAGGATACCTTGTCTGATAAGAACCCTGAGCAGTGAAAAGAAGGTGCGCCGGTGAGTGAACAGATATCGGTCCGCGACGAAGGCAAAATACGGACGATAACCCTGAATCGACCACAGGTGAAGAACGCGCTGACGACCAAAATGGCATGGGATATCGTCACCGCGGTCAAAGAAGCGGTCGTCGACGACGACATCTGGGTGGTAGCGATCACCGGTCAGGATGATGCCTTCTGCGCCGGGCTTGATCTCCGCGACCGTGGACCGGACATCAACCCGCTGTCCGATCAACAGGCGCTGATGGACGATATCGGCTGGATCGGTTTCTTCCTGCTGGCATTGCGAGAATCCTGCGACAAGCCGGTCGTCGCCGGGATCAACGGAACGGCGGCCGGGGCTGGACTGGCGCTTGCGATGGCCGCCGATATGCGGTTGATGGCCGAGAGCGCGATCTTGATTGCCGGCTATCCTCGCATCGGCGTGTCGCCGGACGGTGGTCTGACGGTGACTTTGCCCCAGGCGATGGGCTACGAACAGACGATGCGCTTTCTGTTGGAGAACAGGAGCGTCGACGCAAAAGAGGCGTTGCGGCTTGGCCTCGTCGGAGAGGTTGTTTCCGACGATCAGTTCCAGGATCGATTCGCCGAGTACTGCGCCTTTCTCGCCAGCCGGCCGCCACTGGCTGCTCGCTGGACGAAACGAGCCGTCGTCCGGGCAACATCTGACGATCTCACCGGGCAAGTGCGCTATGAGCTGGCAAATATTCGCCGGGCGTTCGAGACCGAGGATTCAAAAGAGGCAATCAGCGCATTCCTTGAAAAACGGACGCCAACGTTCCAAGGTCGCTGAGACGCAATTGCCAGGCTACGGAACAGCGGCAGAGAAGAGGGACATCGTCCGAAACGCCGCACCGTCGCTGACCGGGACGCCTTCGAGTTTCAACAGCGTCTTCTTCATCTCCATCCCGCCGCCATAGCCGGTCAGCGAGCCATCAGCGCCGATGATGCGATGGCAAGGCACGATAATCGGGTGTGGGTTTGCGCCATTGGCGGCCCCGACGGCGCGAGAAGCGTTCGGCTTGCCGATTCTCCTTGAAATGTCGCCATAGCTGGCGGTCTGCCCCCAGGGAATCTGGTAGACGGCGTTCCAGACTGCAATTTGAAACTTTGTGCCGCGCTGGTCGAGCTTGACGTTGAATTCTTTGCGCTTGCCTGTTGCGTACTCATGTAGCTGCCGGGCCACAGGATCATTTCGATCAGCGCCGTCCTGAATCTCAACCTCGCCGGCCAGCTTCCGCAAAATGTTGTCGCGATCATCGAGGGCATTCGGCAGCAGCACGGTCAGCAGCCCGGTTTCGGTCGATGCCAGCCCTAACTGGCCAATGTCTGTATCGATCACATTCCACCAGATAAGCTCATTCATCTGAAGCTCCTGTCATGCCAGCGGGT
>CAZNYB010000167.1:0-4025 GCA_964577155.1 uncultured Thermomicrobiales bacterium
CGGCGATTATGACGATTCTGGCCGCCTGCGGCGGCGATGATGACGATGACGACAGTGGTAGCGACGCCACCGAAGATACCGGCGCGGCTGAAACAGCAACCCCGATCCCGGTCGGAGTCGCCACCAGCACCCCGACCGAGGCCGGCAGCGAGGAGCCGACGTCGACCGAAGCTGGAGAGGAACGCTCCGAATCCGACAACAAGACCTTCACCATGGTCTTTACCGGCGGCGTACCGGACGTTGACCCGCAGTCGGCCTATGACAACCAGGCTAGCTCGATGTTCATGGCCACCTATGAGATGCTCATCCGGCTCGATGGTGAATCCACCTTCGAGTATGAGCCAATGCTGGCCACAGCCTGGGAATCAAACGAAGATTTGACTGAGTTCACCTTCACGATTCGCGAGGGAGTCCTCTTCCACGACGGCAGCACCTGTGACGCTCAAGCTGTTGTCGATTCTCTGACTCGCTTCCATGACATGGGCCGTGGACCGGTCGATGTCATTGCCCGCTTCATCGACGATCCAGCCACCCAGATGACAGCAACCGATGAAGTAACCGTTGTCTTTACGATGAACAAACCGGAACCGCTCTTCCTGGCAGCTATCGCCTCCGAATACGGCCCGCTCATCGTTTCCCCGACCGCCATGGCAGAGCACGCGACACCCGACGATGAATACGCACACGAGTGGTTCTCGCAGAATATGGTCGGCACCGGTCCTTATATGGCCGAAGAGATCGAAGCCCAGGAACGGTTCGTTCTGGTGCGTTTCCCGGACTACAACGGCCCCGAGCATTTCTTCGATGAGATCGTTGCCCGTGTCGTGCCGGAAGACGTCACCCGCCGGCAGCTGATTGAAACCGGCGAAGCGGATGGCGTCGCGGTGCTGCCGCCTGAAGATGTCGTTCAGCTCAAGTCAGATCCAAACGTCCAGGTCATCGAATATGAGACGACTCAGAATGAGTGGATACGGCTGAATTATGTCCGGCTCAGCACAGAGGCGCGCCAGGGACTCTGCTGGGCATTCCCCTACGATGAAGTCATCGACCAGGTGCTGCTCGGCTTCGCCAAGAAGCAGGGACCGATCGCTGATACCGTCGTCGGCTTTGACCCGGACATCCCGCTCTATGACACCGACCTGGAGAAGGCCACCGAGCTACTGGAATCTGCTGGCATTATCGGTGAGGAACTCACCTACATCATGTCCTCCGGTGATTCCGCGGACCAGACGATCGCCCAGCTCTTCCAGGCCAATCTGGCCGAGATCGGTGTCGATCTGAAAATCGAAGTAGTCGACCGCTCAGCCCTGATCGACATGGCCTACGGTGACTCGCCGCCTGAAGAACGGCCGCACATGATGTCATCCGGCTGGTGGCCAGACTACAACGACTCCTACAACCAGCTCTATCCGAACTTCGCGCCGGAATCAGCCGGTAGCGCCGGCTCGAACTCGATGTTCTACGGCAACGAGGAAGTCGGAGAGCTGCTCAATCAGGCACGTGACGCGGAAACCCAGGAAGAGCTGATCGATGTGACCGGCCAGATCCTCCAGATCATGATCTGGGACGACCCGGCTGCTATCTTCTACGATCAGGTCACCCGCACAACGATTCTGGCCGCCGATATTCGCGGATTCATCCCGAACGGCATCTACATCGCCTCCTACAACTTCCACCAGATGTGGCGGGAAGCGTAGCCGAGCGAGAGGGCCGGAGAAGCGAGTAGAAAGATAGTGATAAGAAAGGGAACAGAAGCTGGAAGAGAAAGTTAGACACAGGGCCTCTTTCTCTTTCTTAATCTGTTCCCTTTCTTTCCTACACTCTTCTAACTTTCTTTCCACGTTCTTTGTACTTTCTTTGATCCCATAAAATGGAGAACCTATGTCCCAAAAATCCCCTGCTGTTCTTGACCTCATGATGCAGATCCGGTCGGGCAGAATGACCCGGCGACAGGTGCTGCACCGGGGATTGGCCCTCGGTCTCTCATCGCCAATCATTATGTCGCTGCTGGCCGCCTGCGGCGGTGATGACGATGATGACACCCAGTCCGGTGACGCCACCGCGACGCTGGTTCCGGTGGGTCAGGAGACCAGCACACCCGGTGACGAAGAACCGACGCCGACTTCTGGTGGCAGTGCGAATCAATCGGACAACACCACCCTGACCGTGCTACTCGAAGGCGGCGCGCCAGACCTCGACCCACACTCCGCCTACGACGAACGGGCCAGCCTGGTCTTCTTTGGCGTCTACGAACTCATGCTGAAGCTCAAGGGTGAATCGACATTCGATTTCGAACCGATGCTGGCCCGGGAGTGGGAGTCCAATGACGACCTGACCGAGTACACCTTCACCATCGACGAAGGCATCCTGTTTCAGGACGGGTCCACCTGCGATGCCCAGGCCATCGTTGACTCGTTTACTCGCTATCTCGAGCAGGGGTTGGGGCCGGTTGACGTGATCGGCAGGTTCATCGACGATCCCGCCAGCCAGATGACCGCTGTTGACGCGACAACGGTGCGCTTTACGATGAACAAACCGGAGCCACTCTTTCTGCCAGCGATGGCCTCACAGTACGGGCCATTCGTCCTCTCGCCGACGGCGATGGAGGAGAACGCGACGCCCGACGACGAGTGGGCGCACGAATTCTTCCTTTCGACAATGGTCGGCACCGGTCCGTACATCGTCACCGAACATGAGCCGAACGAACTCTTCGTACTCGGCCGCTTCGAGGACTATCACGGAGAAGCGCCGTTCTTCGACCAGATCAATATCCGGGTTGTTCCGGAATCGGTCACTCGCCGGCAGTTGATGGAGAGCGGCGACGCCGACGGCGATGTCGCATCCGATATCGAAGATCGCGCCGCGATGAAAGAGAACGCCGACCTGCAGGTGATCGACTACGACAGCACCCAGACCAGCTGGATGCTGCTGAATTACGCCCTGCTGAGTCTTGATGAGCGGCTCGGGTTCTGCTACGCCTTTCCCTACACCGAAGTGGTCGAGAACGTGCTCCGGGGTTACGCAAAACAGCAGGGGCCGATCGCCGATACCATCGTCGGCTACGACGCAAACATCCCCCTGTTTGAAACAGATCTCGACCAGGCACGGGAGCATTTCGAAGCTGCCAGCGCGAGTGAGAACTCCTACGAGTTTCTCTACCAGACCGGTGATGTGTCATCCCGGTCAAACGCGCAGCTCTTCCAGGCCAATCTGGCTGAAATCGGAGTTACGCTTGATTTGCGAGAGATCGACCCCTCCGCGATGAACGACCTTCTCTTCGGTGATACTCCCGCCGAAGAACGCCCACATATCATCTCCTGGGGCTGGTGGCCAGACTACAACGACTCCTACAACCAGCTCTACCCGAACTTCTACTCGGGAGCGTTTGGCAGCGAAGGCGCGAATGCGCTTGGCTATGCCAATGCGGACGTCGACGAGTTGCTCGACCAGGCGGCCGCAGCTGCAACCGAAGAGGAACTGATCGACCTGACCGGCCAGATCGTCCAAATCATGATGTGGGACGACCCGGCCGCTGTCTTCTACGCTCAGGTCATCCGTTCAACCGTGTTGCGGAGCGATATTCGCGGCTTTGTCCCCAACGGCATCTACATCGCCACCTATAATTTCACTGATATGTGGCGGGAAGCGTAGCCGAGCGGGAGAGCCGGAGAAGAGAGTAGAAAGATAATGATAAGAAAGGGAGCAGAAACTGGAAGAGAAAGCTAGACGCAGGTCCCCTTTCTCTTTCCTATCTGTTCCCTTTCTTCACTCTTCTAACTTTCTTTCCACATTCTTTATACTTTCTTTGATCCCATAAATGGAGAACCAATGTCCTCAAAATCCCCTGCTGTTCTTGACCTCATGATGCAGATCCAATCGGGCAGAATGACCAGGCGAGAGGTGCTGCGCCGGGGGCTTGCGCTGGGGCTGTCGTCGCCGGTCATCATAGCATTGCTAGCCGCCTGCGGAAGAGATGACGACGGTGCGGACCAGGCGACAGAGGTAACCACGGACGAAGAGACAGA
>CAZNYB010000168.1:0-4006 GCA_964577155.1 uncultured Thermomicrobiales bacterium
ATTGACTGACACAACTGACGCCATGGTGTTCGTCGTCATCGTGCTGTTGCGGCTGGGCATTCCGCTTCTCATCCCGCGTTTTCCGTTACCGGCTATCGTAGCTGCGCTGATCATCGACGCAGCCGACCAGACCATCTTCCAGAAGTACACCAACCTGAACCTCGACAACTACCAGTCCTACGACAAAGCGCTGGATATCTACTACCTGACCATCGCCTACGTCTCGACGCTCCGCAACTGGACGAATATCTTCGCCTACGAGACCGGCAGGTTTCTCTGGTACTATCGGCTGGTCGGGGTCACGTTGTTCGAACTGGTCGGTGGACGCTGGCTGTTGCTCATCTTCCCGAACACATTCGAGTACTTTTTCATCTTTTATGAAGGTGTTCGGGCACGCTGGAATCCGAGGCGGATGAGTAAACGCCTGGTCATCGGTGCGGCAGCCTTCATCTGGATCTTCATCAAATTACCGCAGGAGTACTGGATCCACGTCGCTCAGCTGGACACAACCGACTTCATCAAAGAGGATATCCTCGGCGTCTCAGTCGACACCGGCTGGGGCGAGGCAATCTCAGAGAACCTCTGGGTGATCCCGGTATTGCTCGCTGTGGCTGTCATCCTCCTGATTGCGATTCGGCTCATCAGTCACCGGTTGCCGCCAGCCGACTGGCCGCTGACCTTCGATGCCGACAGCCACAGCGACATCCCTTCATTGCCGGAAGGGCAACCAGCCAGCGAGTGTTCCTGGCGTCACGGACTCTTTGAGAAGATCGCGCTGGTCGGTCTGGTGAGCGTCATCTTCGGCAACGTCCTGCCGAGCACTGGATCTTCAACGGTAGAACTCTTCGTTCTCGTTGCCGCGATCACTGCCGCCAACGCCTTCATCAGCCAGTGGCTGGCAGCCCGCGGAACAGCCTGGCAGTCAGTTCTGACCGAGTTTGCCGCGATGGCTGGCATCAACCTGGTGGTCGCCGTGTCCTGGATCGTCATCAGCACCAATCGGGACGGCAGCGGGTCACTTCGGGTCGCGTTCTTCTTCGTTGTCATACTCACCCTGATCGTTACCTTCTACGACCACTACCGCCCGATTTACGATCGCCGTGTGGCAGCGCAGGCGGTTGAGAATACTGATATCAATTAGCCTGATCTGGCGCTCAATGGCGTTTTTGTATGGTTTTTGTATGGTAGTCTCGGACGGTTGGAGCGGGAAAGGACTGGCGTAACCATTGAGCGAGGCAACTGACGCTCTCGTATTCATCGTCGTCGTACTGCTGCGGCTGGGAATCCCGCTGCTGATCCCGCGCTTTCCGCTGCCGGCTGTCGTCGCCGCGCTGGTCATCGACGCCGCCGACCAGACCATCTTCCAGGTCCTTACGAATCTCAATCTTGATGGCTATCAGTCCTACGACAAAGCGCTGGATATCTACTACCTGACGATTGCCTACATCTCGACGATGCGCAACTGGGCCAACGTCTTCGCCTTCGAGACCAGCCGATTCCTCTGGTACTACCGGCTGGCCGGGGTGACGCTCTTTGAGATGTTCGGGGGTCGCTGGTTGCTGCTCGTCTTCCCGAACACGTTCGAATACTTCTTCATTTTCTATGAGGGTGTTAAGACGCGCTGGAACCCGCTGCGGATGAGCAAACGCTTCGTGCTTGGCGCGGCGGCCTTCATCTGGATCTTTATCAAGCTGCCGCAGGAGTACTGGATCCATATCGCACAACTCGACACGACCGACCTCATCAAGGAAGACATCCTCGGCGTTTCGGCAGATACTGGCTGGGGCGAGGCTATCTCCGAGAACCTCTGGGTGATCCCGGTGCTGATCATCATCGTCGCCATTCTGGCCGTCATTATCCGGCTGGTTTTCCGCCGGCTACCGACGCCGGACTGGAAGTGGACCTTCAACTCGGACGATCACAGCGACATCCCGTCGCTGCCAGATGAATTGCCGCCACAAGCCTGGTATCACGGGTTGTTCGAGAAGGTTATGCTGGTCGGGCTGGTGAGCGTGATCTTCGGCCATGTATTACCGGACCGTGGATCGGATCTGACGCTCTTCATCGCCATCGGCATCATCGTCGTCATCAACGCTGTGGTGAGCCAGTGGTTCGCGAAACGGGATCGGCGGTGGCGGTCAACCCTGACCGAGTTCGCCGCGATGACCGGCATCAACCTAGCGATCTCGATTGCGATCATTCTTATCGACGCCAGCTTCGACGAGGAAGGGCTGCGGATTGGCATCTTCCTGGTCCTGCTCCTGACTCTGATCATTACCTTCTACGACCACTACCGGCCCTACTACGACCGCCGCCTGGTCGCCCGTTCCACCGCAGTTAATGGCGCCGCTAATTCGGTGTAATCGCCTTCTAGCAGGCCCGACAAACGCAGACGGGTTAAGTTGAAGTCTGGTTTTGATGTTGACCCGCATCGCGCTGTCGGTCATTTTTCATAGACCTCGAAACATCCACGATCACCGTTTCCGGTTCCCGGCTTCCTGCCTCCCGCTTCCACTCCCCACTCTTCCCACCGCTCTTGTGCTCCAGCTGAATAGCCTCAATCACCATGCCCCGGTCGATAGCCTTGACCATGTCGTAGATTGTCAGGGCGGCGACCGAGGCGGCGGTCAACGCCTCCATCTCGACGCCGGTTCGGTCGCGGGTTTCCGCCCGCACGGTGATCTCAATTGCGGATTCAGCTTCGTCCGGTTCAAGCTCGACGGTCACCGAGGTGAGTGGGATCGGGTGGCACATCGGGATCAGTTCGGCAGTCTTCTTGGCGGCCATGATCGCGGCGATCCGGGCTACGCCTAACACATCGCCCTTTTTGGCACGGCCTTCGACGATGACCTGCAGCGTCTCTGGCTGCATCCGAATCCGTCCGCTAGCCACGGCGATGCGATGGGTCTTCTCTTTGTCCCCGACATCAACCATCCTGGCCCGGCCAGCCTCATCAAAATGCGTCAGATCAGCGCCGCTCATTGTTCATTTTCCTCTCATCATTCTCGAGGTTTCGGCCCGCTACCGGCCAGTCAACATTCACTATGGCAGCGGCACAGATTCCTGGCTGGTTAGGAGGTCTGGCTCAAGATTAGCCGCTGCATAAATGCATACTGTTCAAATCCAATCGAACGCGCCAGGGAGATAGATCCGGTATTGCGGGATTTAGCATCCCACTGGACAATCATTTGCTTCCGGAGCCCCGACCGGATGAGATCTTCACTCAACAGCCTGCCATATCCCCGGCGGCGATACTGAGGATGGGTGATCAGGTGAACGTCGGCGATCAACGCTGGCTCGCCCAGGTAATTGAACGCCGCCGCGGCGACAAGTGTCTCGCCAACGAAATAGCCGGTGATGTCTGGCTGTTCGAACTGAATCTCGGACATCTGCCAGTCATATTCAGAACAGTTCCGACGCAGGAGTTCGAACTGCGCTTCATCGCGTGGACCGAGCCTCCGGCTCGCAGGCTGTTGCTGAGGCGCAAATATTGCCGGATCAAGATAGAACTTGAACCCGGCTTCAATTTCACGAAATCGCCCGGTCTCAAAGCACTGATCCAGCCCGTCGGCAAGCTGCGCTATTGCTGGCGGCTGATCGTTGAACAACGCCGCAACACAATCCAGCTCTGCCGGGGGAACAAGCACCAGCGCTGCCTGACCATGGTGGAACAGGAATACTTCGTCGCTATCGTCCGAACGGGACTGCAACTGGATACCAGGTTCGACAAATCGCTGATAGTCACGCTGGAAGTAGTTCGCCCAGTGGCGATCAATCTCCTCTTGTCTTGGGCGCCTCACCTGGGCCTGCTCCAATTAACTTGCAACCGGCAGATCTAGGCTATCTGACCGGCGGCGACAAATCCGGCGGCAACCAGCACGGTCATCAAGATCGCCCAGGTCGCATTGCCGATTGTCATCCACATCAGCAGGTTGCGGCGGCTAATGCCGAAGGCTAGTCCGGTCACCGTGCTCAAGGCTGGTCCGATGATCGGCGCGGCAAACAG
>CAZNYB010000169.1:0-3993 GCA_964577155.1 uncultured Thermomicrobiales bacterium
CGCGCTTCGTATCGGTCGGGATAGAGCGAATCGGAGCGGCCAATCACCCAACAGCCATTGGCTTGCCACTCTTCAACGGCCATCCCGAGCGCCATACCGCGATCCAGCAACGCCAACACACGATCCTTACTTATCCGTGGGTGTTCAGCTTCGAACTCTTCGAGATAGGCTGGGCCGTCCGGGCTGAGCAAATCTGCGAGAAGCAATTCTTTCGCAATCAACCATGCGGCCAGACGATCGTACTCGGTAGGAGTCAACGGCATGTCAGCATTTTTCGGTTGCTTGCCGAAGACCCCGCACAGTAACAACGTAACCTGGGTATCCTGACTTACTGCCACAAGACTAGACATCGGTCACCGTTGCAATCAGTTAGCTGGAGTCCGCCAGAGCGACAGGGTAAACTTTCCCCCCACCCGCCATTCGCAGCATTGCGCCAAGCACCGTGAAGGTCCACCTCGAATCAACGATGTCGTCAACAAGAAACACCGGGCCGTTCATCCCCGGTTGCTGCCGAACACGGAACGCTGACGCGATGTTGCTGACCTGCTGGTAGCTATTTTCCATCTGTTTCTGCGGAGCGGTTTCTCGCGTTTTTGCAAATGCATCGATACAGAGCAATCCTAGATGATTCGCGAGCCGGTTCGCCAGATCGCGTACCAGCTCCGGGTGGCGGATAGATGGAACGAAGGCGACCCAGGTCGGGAACGGATCGGGATTCCATTCGTTACAGATCATCGTCGCCAGCGCTTCAATCAGCTGCTGGTCGAACGAGCCAGCCCGTCGTTTCCCTTCCCGAACTTTCGGCCCCCATCCAGCATCTCCCCATTTGCAGAGCGCTCGACCGGGTTCAAGTCGTTGATCATCGTTTATCCTCCCGCCCCAGGCGTGAGCGGTTATTCCACCTGGCCACACTTTTCGTGGTGCAATGACCAGATGCGAACGCTGGAGAAATCTGTGCGCGCGACTGGCAGTGGATTGAGAAAATGTCGAAGGGATCAATTCTCTCCCGAGACAGTTAGCACACTTTCCACACACCTCCGCGTACGGATCATCAAGCTCCTCTCGCAGAAACTGCATCAGACACTGCTTCGTCGTTAGAAACTCGTTCATCCGTTCCTGCTCTGCCTGTCGCAGCCGGGTGAGACGGTCAATTTTTTCCCGGTCGAGTTCCCACGGTACCGGGTTGGCAAACCACTTCGTCCCTATCTTCTGGACCGGCGCAGGGCTCTCCACCTCCAGGAGCTTGAGTACATGCTGTATCTTGCTTCGTGATACGTTCGTGACCTGTTCAATTTGAGAAATGGTTAGCCCGTCTTCGGCTCTGTCGAGAGCGTTGAGCACTTCGTTCGTCTCGAATTCAGCCGGGAACGCTGACTGGATGAAATAGTCGATGATTTCGTTGTCTTCGTCACCGCTCAGCAAGATCGCATAGGCGTTGTCAACCGCCCGACCGGCACGGCCAATCTGCTGGTAGTAGTGCACAACAGATCCTGGACGTTGAAAATGCACCACGAATCCGAGATCCGGTTTGTCAAATCCCATACCAAGGGCGACGGTGGCAACCAGCGCTTTCACATCGTTGTCCAGTAGCCGATGTTCCAGTATCTTCCGGTCTTCAGTCTCCAACTGGGCATGATAGGGTTCGACAGCTAATCCCTCGGAGCGAAGCCAGCGCGCAACCAAATCCGCGTCCCGAACGGTCAGGGTATAGATGATTCCGCTCCCCGGCATCAGCGGGACGTATTCTGCTAACCATGCCAACCGAACAGCCTGACTCGTTAAGCTGATCGTTTGAAGCTTTAAACTTTCGCGAGCCAGCGAACCGCGAATCAAGGAGATATCAGACCCGAGCTGACTGATCGTATCCTCAACAACGCGATCATTTGCCGTTGCTGTCGTTGCCAGGGCGGGCGCATTACGCGGCAGCAACTTCACGACCTGAACCAGTCTTCGGTAATCAGGTCTGAAGTCATGTCCCCAATCGGAAATACAGTGCGCCTCATCCACGACAAGCAACCCGATGCCGATCGTGTTGGCGGCTTCCTGAAGCACGGTGGTTCGAAACTCTGAGTTCGCAAGACGCTCAGGAGAAATGAGCAACACATCGATCTCATTCTGAAGGAATGCTTGAGCAATCAGATCTCGCTCCTCGATGACTCCTGAGTGGATCGTCTCGGCTCGAATCCCGATGCGTCGCGCCGCAAGCACCTGGTTGTTCATCAATGAAATGAGTGGCGATACCAGCAGCGTCGGTCCTGAACCACAATCACGCAGCAGCCTGGTCGCGATGAAGTAAACGTTGCTCTTTCCCCACCCCGTGCGCTGGACGACGAGCAGGTTCCCTCGATCGACAACGATATGTTGAATGGCTTCCCACTGACCACGTCGAAATTCCGCAGTCGGATCTCCAACCGAGTCACGGAGCAGTTCGCGAGTCTGTAACCGGAGCACATGATCAATGTCAGAACCACGATGTTGCCGATTCCCTACGAGTTTTGACAGGCGTTGCAACATCCAAATTCCGTCTTGTCACTCTGCTATTATTTGCCTAAATACATTCAATCTTCTAGCATAGACAAGCACACGTTGTCGAATAATAGTAATCGCAAGCAACGAATCTAGTAGGTGATGAATCGAGATTTGGGATGTCGCCGGATTGGTCGAGTGTTTGTCAAAAGCTCCCGGGTGGCAATCTTCATTGTTCAGTACTAGAAGTTTCGGGACGATTCGAGAACTGATCAGGACTGCATTGCTGCGCTGGTTGTGAACTCTTAGTGAAAGTGCCCAAGGACACCGGGAATGCTTCAACATGATTCAGACGCGGATACCGTGGACCAGATTCGAAATGGACTTCGTCTCCAGCCAGATCATCAACAACGAATGTTGAGTAAAACATTCTGGGCGAAATTTGATATCAAGTCGAGAAGGGCTGCGCGGGTCGATAAAATCCGGCAGCTTCTTGATCAACGCAACATTGAGATCCAGGTCAACGGCGATTTCGGCTCAGAAAGTCAACGAGAATGGCTCACCTTGACACTGGTTGATACTGAGCCTTGGCCAGATGCAGACTGGTTTGATCGGATGGCGACCCGAGAGTTCGAGAGTGAAGCAGAGGTGGAATATTTCTTTATGCTACAGCTACTGCAACGACTTGGATACGAAGAGCATGACTTTTCGATCCAGTATCAGATTGAGATCAAGGAAGGTTCCAAAACACGACGTCCAAAAGTGGATATTGCAGTATTTGAAGGACACAGGCGAGATGAAACGATGCTTGTGGCAGAGGTCAAGCACAATTCTCGTCTCATCGACCAGGATATGTGCAACCAAGCCCGAAGTTATGCTCAGTGGCTCAATGCACCGCTGTATCTAGTAAGTAACGCCGAAGAGTCTCGTCTGTATCGGCTTTTGTACGGCGCTGGGGAATCTGATCTCGTCTTAACTTTCCATCGCACCAACTTGAAAAGTGATTGGCCTGATCTAATCCGGTTTTTGAGTAGAGAATCGGTAGTCTTGCACAAGAAACGGTTGAAAGATTCCCCGATTTGGTATGGACTAGCCTGATCACACAGGCAAAAATGTTGACTAATATCCAATCGCATACCCATCCCGGCGTGGGTCTGCGCCGCCGCTGAGTGCGCCGGTGTCGGGATCGACCAGGATGCCCTGACCGCCGCCGACTCCGGCGGAATAAGGTTCCAGGAGTTCGATCTGGTGACCGCGGCGGGCAAGCTCGTCTCGGACTTCAGCGGAAATCCGTTCCTCAACCGCCAGCCGGCGTCCCTCGAACAGCCGGAATCGTGGCGCTTCGATGGCCGCCTGGACTCCGAACTGGTGATCGAGGACGTTACTGATCATCTGGGTCGTGGTATGCGGGATGCCGAATGCGCCTGGCGTGCCGATAGCGAGTAGTAGCTGATCATCCTGGAAGACCATCGTTGGTGATAGCGGCAGACTCCACTGTGTGTCAGGGCCAATAACATTTGGGCTATC
>CAZNYB010000170.1:0-1487 GCA_964577155.1 uncultured Thermomicrobiales bacterium
GTGGAAGGCGTGCCGTCACTCTCCGAGATCGCCAGCCGGCACGAATTGGACGATCTCGCGACCAGTGGCAGCGATGAGCTATTCTCCTGGGGACGCGACCTACTCAATCAGCTAGCAGTGGCACAGCCGCTGATCCTCATTCTGGAGGATCTCCACTGGGCTGATCGTGCCAGTCTGGATTTCCTGCGCTATCTCAGTCGGGAGATTGCCGAAGTACCGATTCTCGTCGTTGCGACCTACCGGCCAACTGATATTCAACCCGGCAACTCGCTCTACCTGCTCCTGCCTTCTCTCGTTCGTGAATCACAACCAGCACGCATAGATCTGTATCCAATTGACGACCTGGCGCTGGCAGCCTGGCTGGCAAGCAGCTACCAGTTGTTTCCAGCCGATCAGCAACGCTTGCTTCAATTTCTGCAATATCAGGCTGAAGGTAATCCGTTCTTCATCGGTGAGATTCTTCGCAATCTCGAAGACACCGGCATATTGCAAGATCGAGAACAGGGCTGGACCCTCGGCGACCTGGCCGAGGCTAGCGTTCCGTTCCTCTTGCGCCAGGTACTCGAATCCCGGCTGGATCGAGTTTCTCATGAGGCGCGACAAGCGCTCAGCATCGCAGCGGTTATTGGCCAGGTCGTCGAGATTGATCTATGGCAGGAAATCGTGGAGATCCCGGATGCCGGTCTATTCGACATCGTCGAACAGGCAACCGCAGTCTCGCTGGTCGTACCGTCGCAAGATGGCAACCGGATTGAGTTTCATCATGCGCTCGTTCGGGAGGTTCTTTACACGGACATTCTGCCAATACGCCGCAAAGCGGTTCACCTACGGATTGCGGATCGTCTACTGAAGGATCGCGACCCGGATCCAGACCAGATCGCTCATCACCTGCGGGAAGCTGGTGATCCTCGAGCAGCCGAGTGGCTGATCCGCGCCGGCGATCGGGCTCATTACGAAGCCTATTCCTTGCAGACCGCGTTAGCGAGATATTCAGAAGCGCTTCAGGTAATTGGCGAGGAAGACCTCGAACGGCGGGGCTGGCTGTTGATCCAACTCGCCTTTACCATCCGGTACGCCGATCCTCAGACCGGCATTCGATACGCCGACGAGGTTCTCGACATTGCCCACAGGCACAATGACAGGGTGCTCGAGGCGTTTGCCTACTATGCCCGGGGTATCAATCGTCTGTACCGCGGGCAACTTGGCGTCGCGGACATCGAGACGAGCATCGAATCTGTCGAACAGCTATCTCAAGTGGAGCTGGACACCGTTCAGACGACGGCGCAGCAGACCAGATTTCAAAAAACGTGGGTGCTTGACGTTGAAGCCGGCCGCCAACAACTCGCGCTCTGGTATGCGGCCCAGGGAAATTACCGGCAAACGCTGGAAATCGTAAATAGATCGTTCGTCCAGCTCGATCCGGATTCTTCGAAGAGCGTGGGAAAGGCGGCAGTCTTGCACTGGGCTGCCGGGATAGCCTGGTCGGC
>CAZNYB010000170.1:1587-3946 GCA_964577155.1 uncultured Thermomicrobiales bacterium
AATCTGGAACTTGCGCGCGGCTGGATCGACGCCCACCAACACTGGCTGCAATGGAGCGAACGAATCCTTGGCCAGGCAGAACATGAACTGCTTGAAGCCCGGTTTCAACAGCTTTCCGGCGATATTGAAGGAGCAATCGCTCACGCCGAATGCGCAATCGCCAGAGCCAGCGATCCGCACCAACCGCTGGCATTGCTAGCCGCACACCGGACTCTGGGAGAACTGCTCACATACTCCTGCCAATTTACTGAGGCTGAAAAGCAGCTTGCTGAATCACTGGCCCTTGCCGTCGCTTGCGACGCTCCCTACGAACGGGCGCTCGTGTTGCTTGCCGGGGTCCGCCTACAAGAGCAACAGGCGAACTTGAACGCGGCACAGGAATTGCTGGATCAAGCCATCGCGATCCTGGAGCGGCTCCGGGCGCAGCCAGCGCTCGCACAGGCAGCCGCCTTGCAGGATACCCTCGACGCTGGCGAGGCAGCCGAAACCGGAATACTCAGCAAACGGCAGCTCGAAGTGCTACGGCTCGTCGCCGAGGGGCTAACGGACCGGCAGATCGCTGACCAACTCTTCATCAGCCCCCGAACGGTCGGCCAGCACACTTCATCGATCTTCAACAAGCTCGGTGTCAACTCGCGGACGACGGCAGCGATGGAAGGCGCCAGACGCGGACTGATCTAGCTACTCCGTTACCTTACGCATTGAGTCGAGTCCGTCGGGCAGCAAATAAATAGGTAAAGCTCACGATGGCAATTTGTGCATTCGTTGTCACACTGCATTCAGACATGTTCCTAATTCGAGAGGATGAGCCAGTGATCTTCCACAGTCCCTACCCCGACGTTGAGATTCCGACCAATATCACCTTGCCAGACTATCTGATGACGAAGGCAAGGCAGTGGCCGGAAAAAACTGCCTACATCGACGGTCTGACCGGCGAGGTCCGGACTTTCGGCGAGGTCGTCGACCTCAGTGAACGCGTTGCGGCCGGCCTGGCTGATCTGGGTATGCGGCAGGGCGACGTCATCGCCATCTACAGTCCCAACACCTGGGACTGGCCGATCGCCTACTTCGGCGCACTCCTTGCCGGTGGTGTCGTAACGACAGTAAACCACCTCTATACCTCCGAAGAGCTACGCCGCCAGCTGGAGGACACTAACGCGACCTTCATCATCACCGTTCCCGCTCTCCTCGATCGGATGCAGGAGACATCAACAACGGGTGACCTCAACGAGATCATCGTCTTCGGTGACGCGTTCGGAGCGATCTCATTCAGCGACCTGCTTGAGACAGATGCCGAGCCACCGACGATCACCGCCGACCCAGCCGATGTCTGCCTTTTGCCTACATCAAGTGGCACGACTGGGCGGCCAAAGGCGGTGATGCTGACCCATCAATCCCTTGTCGCCAACATCGCCCAATCACTAGGCGCGAATTTCTGGGGCCACAATGAAATTCTGCTCAACGCGCTGCCGCTCTATCACATGGCTGGACTCGGCTGTTTCATTCACATAGGGTTCGCATCTGGATGCGCTACGGTTCTGCTGCCAACCTTCGAACTTGAACAAGTGTTGCGATGCATCGAAGAATTCCAGGTGACCCAGACCGCTTGGGTGCCGCCGATCCTGCTGGCAGTGACGAAGAGCCCGATCGTCGACAACTATGATCTTTCCAGTCTGGCGCGTGTCTACTCCGGTGCCGCGCCGGTTGGCAAAGAACTCGGTGACCTGTTTTGTAGCAGACTCAATACTGATTTGTTTGAGGCATATGGTATGACAGAAGCGAGTCCTGTCACGCACGCAACTCCAGCCAGCGGCATCATCCTCGGTTCGACCGGCACGCTCTTTCCCAACACCGAAAGCAAGATCGTCGATACCACTACAGGTGAAGAACTGGGGCACAATGAACATGGTGAGATCTGGGTGCGGGGACCGCAGGTGATGAAGGGTTACCTCAATCGTCCGGACGCCACCGCCATCACGATCACGCCGGACGGCTGGCTGCGGACCGGTGACATCGGCTACGCCGACGAGAATGGCTACTTCTACATCGTCGACCGGGTCAAAGAGCTGATCAAGTACAAGGCCTACCAGGTCGCTCCGGCTGAATTAGAAGACGTGCTCAAAGGTCACCCGGCTATCGCTGACGCCGCTGTTATCGGCAGTCCGGACGAAGAAGCTGGCGAGTTGCCGAAGGCCGTCGTCGTCAAAGCCGGTGATATTAGCGAAGACGAGATCATCACCTATGTGGCGGAGCGAGTCGCGCCTTTCAAGAAGATCCGGCTCGTCGAGTTCACCGACGAGATTCCGAAGACCGCCTCAGGCAAGATCCTGCGCCGCGACCTGATCGAACGGGAACGCCA
>CAZNYB010000171.1:0-3777 GCA_964577155.1 uncultured Thermomicrobiales bacterium
TCGACCGGCGTCGCCGCTGGAGGAGGCGCTTCTTCTTCAACGACCGGCGGATGATCGACTTCGACCACCGGCACTGGAGACGCAAACGCCTCGATCTCCCGCCGGTCGACGAGTTTTTGACGGCGGTCAAGCGGGTTCTGGTAGATCGTGAAATGCTCTTCCTTGACCAGCCTTGCCATCGTTGTGTGACTGACGCCGAGAATATCCCGCGCATCTTTCAGCGGGATGAGTTGCCTTTGGTTCTGTTGCCGATCCATCACCCTGCCTCCAACAACCTGTATCAGGCTCAATCTACGTCAATATTGTGCCACCGCGTCACAATACAATGTTGATGAATCTGTTGCCAGACCACAACTAGCCGAACCATCCGGCTAGTTCATATTCCGCAACCACTCCCAGACCATCTCAATTTCCTCATCAGTGATCTGGCTCTCATCATAACCCGGCATGGCCGCGCCGCGGCCATTGCGCACTCGCGTCTCAAACTGCTGGATAATCATTCTGGTGCCGGCAAGTACTGTCTTTGGATTTTCACCGTTGCCTTCACCGGTCTCCCCATGGCATTCGTTGCAGCCGACACGAAGATAGATTTGTTGAGCCTCTGATGAATCACCGCCTTCATCTCCATTGCTATCGCTGTCACTGTCGCCTGATCCCCCGCAAGCCGCCAGCATAGCAAGCGCCAGTATCGCACCAACCCCCAGCAGCACAATACGCAACCTTTTCAGCACCGATCCTCCCTCCTCCGGCAACACAGAACACCAACTTCTCGCCAGCTCATCCTGAGCTAGCTCAATGGCACAGACTGTCCAGAACGCACCCAGGCATGTTCGTACGCCAGCAGGCCAACCAGAGCCAGCAACGCCGCTGTAGCCAGTGCGCCAAGCGCCCCGCCTGCCAGAAATATGACCAGCAGGACAATCGGGACAACGACACCGATAACGATTGCGCCTGCCCAGAAAAGCCGCGCATTGTCGCCGACGGTCATCTGAGCAGCTGCCCGGGCGATGTGAGTCGTCGGGTGCGCTGAAAATAGCTCCGCGAACATTATAAGCAGGTTTGCCGTGAGTGCGGCGATCAAAGTCCAGGCCAGTATATCCGGCAACTCCGCCGAAATGCCGATGGTGATAGCGACAATGGCAAGGACGGCGGCGCCGGCAATTGTTGCCTGGATCAAAAGATGAGGCAACAAGAGCGGACTCTGCCAGAAATCTCGCCCTTCAGCCTGCCCGAAAAGAAACGCAGTGTAACCAGCAGCCAGAATCGCCAGCGGGATACCGAGTGCACCCTGGCCGTACCAGGTCGCAGACGCGTCGACTCCAAGCATTCCGGCCAGCAACCAGGCAGCAGCCAGTAGCCCGAATGCGCCAAGCGCATATCCGCCAAGCGCCAGCCAGGAGGTTTTGTTCGGTTTCGCCAGCAAGTACCAGAACCGTTCCGGACGTTTCAGATCCCAGATAAGCAGGATTGAGGTGAGCAGGATAAAGACCATAGCAAGCACGGGGGCGGCAATTTCCAGGAGATCCCGGTCAGATTTCCAGTCGAAGAGCAGCAAGGCGGCCGCCACGCCGAGTGAGCCAGCAGCGATCGACTTGGTCCACAGGTAGCTGGATACTTTCCAACCCCAGGGGACAGGGTGGTGGACATCGTAGGCAACTCTCGGAGCGCCGGGTTGCATCAACGCTGGATCGGCCTGCCAGTTCGGCGTCAGGCTGGTCTCCGGCGGAGGAATCGGTTCGCTGGCGAGATTATGGCTATCGATGCCGTTGACATAGCCATCAGCCCGCAGCTCGGCCCACATATAGGACTGGCCGCGAGCAAGCGCTTCCGGCGTCAGGTTTGCGTCCTCAGCCCCGAGGTAGAAGACCTTCGGCTTGGTTCCTTGCTCTGGTTTGCGGACGGAGACCGGCTGAGTTCCGATCAGATTCGCGATTTCACTGGTGGGATCATCAATATCTCCGGCGATGATCGCCTTCTCCGGGCAAACGACGACACAGGCCGGCAGTAGATCCTGTTCGACTCGATGAGCGCAGTAGTTGCATTTTGCGGCAGTGTTGTTGTTTGGATCGATATAGAGCGCGTCATAAGGACAGGCTTGCATACAGGCTTTACAACCGATACAGAGCCGGTTGTCAAAATCCACGATGCCGTCAGGTCGTTTATAGAGCGCTTTCGTCGGACAGATATTGACACACGGCGCGTCTTCACAGTGATTGCATCTCAGAACGCTGAAGTGACGGCGGGCATTCGGGAACTGACCGGATTCAACGTATTTAACCCAGGTCCGGAAGACGCCGACCGGGACTTCGTGCTCCGATTTACAGGCCGTCGTGCACGCGTGACACCCGATACACTTTCGTTGGTCGATAACGAATCCGTACCGCATAGAACAGCATTCCCTCAGTTCTCCCGATGACAACCCCTACCTTGCGAACGTACCATATTTTATCTGCTAGCGGGAACCACAATTGGCTAACGGTCCATGCCTGAAAAATCCGAACAACGGTATATGACGCAGGAGCTACCTGAGTTCCGGAGAAGAGGAGAAGACTCAAATCGTCGAAAAAGAGCCTGTAAACGAACGAGATCCAGCTGATTCGTCCATGCATTGCGGCGTCGTTTGTGTATCAATACAAAAATGCTTCATGACTTGCGCTGCTTCTGGATACTTATTAGAGCAGAGACCGCTCGTCAGCAGGTGAAGGTAAGCGCGTATGTACTGCCCGCAGTGCGGTGAATACAACCAACTGGGAAGCAATCGCTGCCGCTACTGCGGCAACCCGTTTACCCGTGCGGCGGTCATGGAAGAAGGCGCACGCCAGAAACCAAAACAACCAAAACAGCCTGCTCGGGTTCAGACATCGAGCAAGCCGGCAAAGAGCCATCGAGGTTGGACCGGCTGCCTGCTCCTGCTGCTGGTGGCCGCCATTATCACCATCGGGCTGCTGCTCGGCGCAATGCTGATCAATGAGCAAGTCGTCAAACCGACCATCGCCGATCAGGTGGAGGGTGATCTGACCGAAGGCGTCCGGGTAGCTGTGGACAATGCGCTGGCTGAAATCGATGAGACCTCACCAACCGGTGAAATCACCATAACAGAGTCCGACATCAATCAAGGGGTCGTCGACTATGGCAACCTCGGACCGGTCAACGATGTCACCGTTGATGTCAAACAGGATCAGATCCAGGTCGGGATGAGCGCCTACGGTTTGAGCGGCACCTATACAACATCTCTTCAGGTCCAGGACGGCAAAGTTGTCCTGACCGGCGGCAACTTGAGCGGTCCGCTCGGCATGTTCATTCCTACCGGCGAACTCGAAAAGATGACAAACGAGACGATCGGCAGATCGCTGAACGATCACGGCTACCGGGTGACGGCTATCGCGTTGAGTGAAGATGTTGTGACGCTTACCGTGGAACAGTAAGCACACAGGAGAGAACGGAGCGGGGACCGGTGGAGAAGTATGACGCAATCGTTATCGGATCAGGCCACAATGGATTGATCGCAGCCGGGTACCTTGCCAGAGCGGGTAAGCGCGTTCTGGTCCTGGAGCGGCGGCATGTTATTGGCGGGGCGACGGTAACCGAGGAACATTTCCCCGGCTACCACCTTTCGACCTGCTCCTATGTCTGCAACCTCCTGCTGCCGGAGGTGATCCGAGACCTTGAGATGGCGAAGTACGGATACGACGTCCGGCCATTCGATCCAACCTATTTCGTGCCGTTCCCGGACGGCAGCTACTTCATGAGCCACCTCAACACCGAAAAGACCAAAGC
>CAZNYB010000172.1:0-3769 GCA_964577155.1 uncultured Thermomicrobiales bacterium
CCAGGTAACAGAACTCACCCAGTTTCCAGAGATCCTTGACGGCAGGGTCAAGACACTTCATCCGGCGGTCCATGCTGGACTGCTGGCTCGTCGCGACTCGAACGAGCATATGAGCACGCTTGAAGCGCATGGTTATCAGCCGGTCGACGTTCTCGTATCTAATCTCTACCCGTTTTCGCAGGTGGTTCAGACGGAGACATTTGAGCACGAGGTGGCAATCGAACATATCGATATTGGCGGACCAGCCATGCTCCGTGCAGCGGCGAAGAACTATTCCGGGGTGATCGTGCTGATTGATCCAACCGACTACGATCCTGTCCTTTCGCTGATCGAAGCAGGTGGCGTTGAGGCGGTACCCGATTCTAAACGCCGCCAGCTGGCAGCGAAAGCCTTCTACCATGTCAGTGTCTATGACAGCCTCGTCGCGAGGTACCTCGCAGGAAGTGATGACTCTTTCCCTTCCCAGTACAGTACTGGCGGTCAATTGATGAATGAGCTTACCTATGGTGAAAATCCGCACCAGCAGGCTGCCGTCTATACCATTCCAGCTCCCGGCGCTGAAGCTGGAATCTCAACCTGGACTGTTCATCAGGATAAGCAACTCTCGTACAACAATTACCTGGATGCGTCGGCTGCGTTGAGGACGGTACAAGAATTTGAAGATCCGGCCGTGGCCATTGTCAAACACACGCTGCCATGTGGTGTCGGTGTTGCAAACAAGACAGCCGAAGCCTTTCATCTGGCGCTGTCTGGCGATCCGGTGTCAGCGTTCGGCGGAATTCTCGGTTCAAATCGGTTAATTGACATTGACACGGTCGATGCGATTGGCAGGCTACGACTCGATGTCATGATCGCACCAGAATATAGCCCGTCAGCGCTTGAACGGCTGGAACGGCGAAAAAATCTCCGGCTTGTCAGGGTTGGCAACATGAACCTTGACACTGGAAGGGAAGTTCGATCCATTCCAGGCGGTTTGCTGGTACAAGATCCAGATGTGATTTCAGTGACACCTCAGGAATGGACGTGTGTGACCGAGCGACAAGCAACGGTCGAAGAGCTCGATGCTATGGCATTTGCCTGGCGGGTTGTCAGGAACGTCAAATCAAACGCCATCGTTCTGGCGAAACCCGGCGTCGTGACAGGCATTGGAGCCGGCCAGCCAAATCGGGTTGAAAGCGTTCGTATCGCTGTAAAAGTGGCAGGTGATTCAGCAGCAGGCAGCGTGCTGGCGAGCGACGCGTTTTTCCCGTTTGCCGATGGTATTGCGGCTGCCGCTGAGGCTGGAGTCTCGGCTATCGTGCAACCAGGCGGTTCGGTGCGGGACGAAGAGTGTATCCAGGCTGCCAATCAGGCAGGTATGACGATGTTTTTCACTGGTATCCGGCATTTCCGTCATTAGTCCGCCACCAGTTTCCAAGTGCGTGAAAATCTTCGAGCTGTTGTTCTACGGGTCGGTGAATCGCTGCTCGCGCTCCGGGATGATACTTCGCGGACAAAAATCGACCGGACCACTCAACTGGCATCGCAGCGGAATCCTTCACGGTCAGCGTGTGTTTTTCAATCTTGCCCAGTCCTCGAAGCGCACTCGCCCCCAGCGCCACAACAAGCGCTGGATTGATCACCTGAATCTGCCGGTCGAGCCAACTTGAACAGTAAGTGATCTCAGTTGCAGTCGGCGCACGATTTCTTCCGGCTGAATCGAGTGGATTGCATAGCACTGCGTTGCTGATGAACAGCTGGTTTCGGTCCCAGCCAGCCGCTTCAATGAGTCGCTGGAGTCTTCTTCCAGATTCATCACCCTGAAACGGAACACCACTCTTACCAGCGCCGAACCGGCCAGGCGCTTCGCCAACAACCATAATTCGCGCATCAATCGGACCATTGAATCGGGAAAGAACGCGAATCTGACCGTCCATCGAACTGCATAAACGGCAAGCACGCGCCTGAGTTACCAGGGAGTCAAACTCGGTCATGATCCTGGATCAATTGCTTCTAGGACATTCACGAGCAGGTCATAGTCGCGTTTCATGAGGCGAGCCAGGCGCCTGGACGCATCTGTCAACCAACGGTGGTCGTCTTGCAGCACACTGTCGACCCACCGGAGATGGGCAGCGACGACAGCTTCAGGGGGGACTTCACCCTGGTTGGAAAGCAGCATCGGGAGATATCGGGGATTCGCACAGAAATTTTCGACCTCGAATGGACCGCAGCCACGTACGGTAAAGTGCAGCGGCACGGGCAGTGCTGGCAGGTGATGTTGCACCGTGTCTCGGGTTCGCGTCCCAACTCCGCTTACCCGAAAAATCGAACGCAGCACGAGTTCCAGTTCAGGGTGTCTGTTGTAGAGGGCATCATCGGAGGTGAAGGAGTCCCCTCTCCGCACTGCCCGGCGGCTCGGGTCAATCCCGCCGGTTTCGCCATAGACGACGACACCGTACACCCTTTCATGCTCAGAGATCTCTACACGGACAAGCTCGCCAAAGACCGGCAACAGGTGAAGCTGTTCACTCTCTGCCCAAAAACCTAGTGAATTCGTCTGGATGACCTCACCGAGCCGGGGAGGTTGAATTTGTTGCTCAGACGAACCGGACACGCTTGCTGCCATCCTTTCCGGTGCGGTTGATGACTACCCCAATTCTCGCGAGCGCGCGTTCAACTGTCTCTTCTAGAATTCTTCGGTCTGAAAAGCTGAGCACAGCCTGCTCATGTGCTTCTTGAAGGACGATTGGATACCCACGACCTAGCTGGCATTGGTCGTAGACAACCCAGTGAACGCGATCCAGCAATACAGGATCATCCGCCACCCAGCGTGGGATTTCCACCCGGCTAATTTCGAGTCCGACGTTCAGATAGAAATAGCAGATATGCAAATCGGGTGGTCCGTACCGGTTGAGTATTTTCGAATCACTTTCAAAGACAGCAGTTCGTTCTCCCGGTAGCAACTTCGCATTGTTGGTGAGAAGATACCGGTCGGTCACCTGCGGGAGAGCGTCACAAGCAGGCGTGTGACCAGATGAAATTCTGCCCCGACAGTCGTCGCAATTTACTGCGCGTCCGCTAGGCGGATAGTCGCAGACCGCGATTCTTAGCATGTTTACTAGTTCCTGGGAACCAGGAAACGAGATATAGCCGGCAACCGGTTGCGACCGCTCCTGAAATCGAGTAAGCGCATCAATGAAATCAGGCAACACCCAATCGACTACCGCATCTGGTTGAGATTCAAGCATCCACAGAATGAGTGTTCCATCCTGCAACACAACCGCGGGATGCTCGTTCTCATGCAGATACGCCAGTGCCGAAAGTAGTTCATTTGAGGTACGTTTCAGACCGATGCTGGTCGCCGTAACCGGGATGCGCTGAATGTCGTCAGGGACCAACAACTCATCCTCCCCGTAGACAAGTGTCGGTTCCGAATGCATGGCTGCTGATGATTGTTCCCCGTATTCAAGCCGTACAAGACCGATGTTTTGAACGTAGTATCGAGCGGGACTGTGCCGATCGGGGTGAATAGATGAGCCATCAGAACCAACCACTATATACTCTGGAATCGACTCCGGGAGCGGATACTTTGCGGTGTAATTCCCGCCTGGTCGAGGCAACAAAAACGTGCTCCTGGCGGTGCGGAGTCTGGTGTTGACATCTTCACTATTCAGATCCAGCCAGGTATTCTCGAGTCGTCGGAATTTGTGGTTGTCCTGTTCCGACGATACTTCAGCGAGCATCTGTTGCAGCTGCGTCGAAATGGCGTGGAAGTCGAGCGTCATCCGAT
>CAZNYB010000173.1:0-3760 GCA_964577155.1 uncultured Thermomicrobiales bacterium
TTCTCGATGTCCAGCGTAGCTCGGCAACCACGATGCCGGCGGGAACGGCCGGCGATGTACGGACGCAATCGAAACCGTGCCCGGCTTCGATCGCTCCTTGACAATGCCATCGCTGGCCATGGAACGCTCGTTCTGATCAGTGGTGAGGCTGGCATCGGCAAGACCACGCTGGTCAACGACCTGATCTACGAAGCCTGCGAACGAGATTGCCTCGTCCTCACCGGCGGGAGCTACGATCTGACGGTTGCCCCACCATACGGCCCCTGGAGTGAGGTTATCCGGGGCTATCTTGCCAGTGAAGATCAGCCGGAGATCCCGGAATGGTGGGACCTCGAGGCGCTGGAGAAGCTCGGCAGCCAGACGGCGATCTTTGCGCAGGTGAGTGAGTTCTTTGCTTCGATCGCGCGCCAGCAGCCGCTGGTGATCGCCCTGGAGGACTTCCACTGGGCCGATCAAGCCAGCAGCGACGCGCTCCGCCATCTGGCTCGCACACTTCGCGATGAACCGGTGCTGCTGCTCGCAACCTACCGGAATGATGACCCAGATTCGAACCAGCGTTTCTTCGAGACGCTCCCGGCGCTTGTGCGTGAATCAGATGCAGATCGCATTGCGTTGCGGCGCTGGTCCAAAGTAGGCACCCGAACGCTGCTCGCCAACCGCTACCGGCTCAACCCGGATGACGAAGATCGCCTGACAACCCATATCCACCGTCTGGCTGAAGGCAATCCGTTCTACACCGTCGAGCTGCTGCACGAGCTTGAAAGCGATGCCACCTTGCAGCCGCAGACAGACAACTGGTTGCTCGGCCCACTGAATGACTCCCTCATTCCATCATTGATTCGTCAGGTTGTCGAACAGCGGCTGCAACGCCTGTCGCCAGAGATCCGTCCGCTTCTCGATCTCGCGGCGGTCATTGGCCAGGAGGTACCGTTCGATCTCTGGCAAGAGGCAAGCGAAACGAGTGAGTCTGAACTCACTGGCATGGTCGAGGAGATCCTGAGCGCACAGATCGTCGATGAGCTTGTCGATGGGAGCGGCGTCGCATTCCGTCATGCGCTGATCCGGCAGACCCTGTACGAGGGCATCACAAGCCTCCGACGCCGCTCGATCCACCGGCACATCGGCGAGCTACTCATCAAAAGCCGCGGCGCGAACCCTGACCCTATTGCCGATCAGTTCTCGCGGGCAGGCGACAGTCGCGCCGTGGACTGGCTGATAGCCGCAGCCGATCGTGCGGAGAATCTCCACGCGCTTATTGCAGCCGCCGACCGGCTGATTCAAGCCTATGAGCTGTTGGATGAAGATGCAGAACAGGTGCGAGACCGTGGCTGGCTCGCATACCGGATCGGCAGACTCATGCGACAGCGGAATACCCCGCTGGCGCTGGAATACTTTGAGTCATCCCTGGCGCTCGGGATTGAAGCCAGTGATGAGTACCTGCAAGCCGCGAGCAAGTATCAGCGCGGGTTTATGCTCTGCTGGCTCAAGAACTATCGTGACGGCATCGACCTGATGCTGAATGCACTCCCAACCCTGGACCGGCTTAGACCGTCCACTACTATCCCCGCGCTTGCATCGGGACCATACACCGGCGGGTATGTTGGTTCAGGGCACGTTGATTCAGGGCACATCGTCCAGATCATGAACGTCGGCAGGTTTCGGGAGGGTGTGCCGATCCTCGAGTCCCATGTTGCGAACCGTGGTGAACACGGTCAACTCGACCTGATGATGGCTTGTTACTTTATCCTTCGTGGCAAGCCCTCAAAAGCCCGAGCAGCTTTTTACCGTGCCATCGCCTGGCATGATGCTCATTCGCACTATCACATGGCTGCCCTTGACCGTGGATTACTACTGAAATATCTCTTGCTGCCGTATCACACTTATCACCTAGAAGAGATACGTCAGTGTTACAAGGAAACACGGGATGTCTGGCAAAAAGCGGCTGAGGGTGGCTGGATCGGCTACCGGCCTCCGAGGAGTCTCTGGCACGCCGATTTTCTTGCTGGCCACTGGCAATTAGCAGCCGATCAGGCCCGTCTCGCGGCTGAAGATACTGAATACATGATTCAGAGTGAAGATGCCGTCTATTGCCTGGCTATGATTGCCCTTCACCGCGGCAATTTCCAGGAAGTTGAAAACCTGACGCTCTCGGTGCTGGTGGAAGGGGCTGCGAGTACACCGGGAAACTACCATATCTGGTCAGCGCTAGATTTGCTCAAGCTAGCACCAGCGGCTCAGCTCGCCTCGGGTGATCTCGATACCGCCCGGGAATGGATCGAAGCGCATGACCGGTGGCTAGCATGGAGTGGAGCGGTGCTCGGTCAGGCCGAAGGACAACTGCTCTGGGCACGCTACTTTCAACTTCGCGGGGACATGCGCCTGGCCCGGGAACGGGCGGAGCAGTCACTTGCTTGTGCCAGTGACCCACGGCAGCCGCTGGCCTTGATCGCGGCGCACCGTTTTCTGGGGGAACTCGATACGATCGAGCAAAATTTCGAGACAGCGAACAGGCGCCTGATGATGTCGGCGAAGCTCGCGGAAGCCTGCCAGGCGCCGTATGAGATTGCGCTGACCGATCTGGCGCGAGCCGAGCTGGCGCTGGCGACGAAAGAAGCGACACGGGCGACCGCGCTTGTCGATCAGGCCAGGGAAACGTTCGAGCGGCTCGGAGCGGAACCAGCGCTGGCGCGCGCCGATCAACTCACGGTAGCAATCGCGACGGAAACTCACGGGTACCCGGCCGGGCTAACACGTCGCGAGGTCGAAGTGCTCGGCCTCGTCGCTGAAGGGCTCAGCAACCGGGAGATCGCCGAACAGCTCTACCTCAGCATTCGCACGGTCGAACGGCACATCAGCAATATCTACAACAAGATCGGTTCCGCCAATCGGATCGACGCGGTAACGTTCGCCCACCGCCACTCTCTGGTCGATACATTCAGCACATAACCGGCCAGGTGCCGGTGCAGGCAACCGAAACTTCTGCGTGAGTGAACTACGTATATACACGGATGTGACAACCTGTTTGGTGCGCTATTCTAAGAAAGAAGCACTGGAAATAGTTCACCGGATGAGCGTGCTGCAGTCCTGGCGGTCTTGCGGCCACTGGCAAGCATGACCATCCGCATGTGTCAGCAACCTGCTGATCACAGTACGAAAGGGGTTCACGACATGTTCGACGTGTTGATGACACCGGAGCATCGGGCGGACATGACGGAAATCACCGCGCAGGCTCACCATCTTCGCGAGGATTACCCGCAGCTATACGACTACCTGACACGGCGTGACCGGTCGATTGATCTGGCCCTGTCCGAGACAGTGGATCATCTCCCGGTGGGTGTCGGCGACCTCTGTGAGGCCGCTATCCCGGGACTGGCAACGGACGATTGGCAGTCGGAAGAGGCGCTCATCGAAGGCTGATAGCAGCCTCCCCCGGCGTGCCCGGGGTAAGCAAGAACGCTCACACGACAACGTTGCGGATGTCATTCTGAGCGAAGTCTTCGGAGTCGAAGAATCCGATTGCCAAGATCATCGATAGGATGGTAACCGCATCTCAATCGAGTGTCGAGTTTTGTATCTTGAACGAGAGAGCAGCGGAACGCAGTTCAGGAACACCTTGACGCCACCTGAAATGTTGGCCACCGGGTCCCTCGACTTCGCAAAGCCTCCGCTCGGGATGACATTCGCGTCGAGGTTTGCCTTCGGATACCCGATCCTTATTGACAATAAGTTGGAACAGGCGACCATTTGTCGATCCGGTATA
>CAZNYB010000174.1:0-3712 GCA_964577155.1 uncultured Thermomicrobiales bacterium
TCGACCTGTTCCTGATCGCCAACGGATTCCAGCGCTTCGGAAAGCTGGAGCGACAGCACCCGCGAAATCTTGTCGCTGCCCATCGTTATTCCATAGAGCGTATCGGCGGCTTCGATGGTGCCCCGGTTATGGGTGATGACGATATACTGGGTGGTCTGTGCCAGGTCGCGAAGTTCATTACAAAATCGGAGCACATTCGACTCATCAAGGGCAGCATCGACTTCATCGAGCAGGCAGAATGGGCTGGGGTTCACTCGCTGAATGGCGATGAGGAGCGCCACGGCGGTCAGCGCCCGCTCGCCTCCGGATAGCTGGCTCAGATTCTGCAGACGCTTTCCGGGCGGTCTCGCGCTAATCTCGACACCGATCGCCTGTCCATCGATGTATTCATGGGAGAGTCTGGCAACACCGCCTGCGAAGAGTCGCTTGAACGTTCGTTCAAACTCTCTGGAAACTTCCTGAAATGTGTCGTCGAATTGGGTGTTCATGTTGCGACGGAGTTCTCCGAGTACCCTGGCCAGATCAGCCGCCGCGCCTTCGACGTCTGCGAGCTGGTTGGTGAGATATTCAAGCCGCTCGGACTCCTGCCGGTACTCATCGATCACATCTTCACTGACGGCGCGCATTCGGCGTAAACGGTTCCGCAAGAGCTGGATGCGGCGCTCCTGATCATCACTCGTCTCGGTTTCCTTTGTCACCAGTTCATCAGGGTTTACGATATCCAGATCGGCGCTGATACGATCGGCAAGGTAGGTGCGCTCATCTCTGGCCCTGGCCACCCCGAGCGCTGCCTGATCATGTTCTCGCTCCGCTTGCCGGACCTGTTGTATGGCTTGATCCCGCCGCTCTTCAGCCAGGACAACGGACTGTTTTATCTCACTGCGGGATCTGTTGAGCGGGACAAGCTCCTCACGCAATCTGCCTATCTCCTGCCTGGTGGTGTCAGACAGTTCCTCCCACTCAGCCTGTTGAACCAGCAATGATTCCTGTGTCGCTTCAATTTCAGCGATGTGATCCTGGTGGACGGAAATTGACTCCGCGGCAGTCGCCACCTGTCGTTCTGCCTGCTCTCGCTCCCGGCAAAACGCTGTCAGACGTTCACGATTTGCAGCGTATGCGATTCTGAGTTCTGTGAGCTGGTCGGTAGATGCGCTCGAGAATCGTGACAATTCGCCGGCAAGCCTGGACCTCTCGACTACCGTTCGCTGATGTTGTTCGCGCGATTCGGCAAGTCGCGACTGCAACTCCTTCTGGTTCAATGCTGTAGCTGCCTGTCGCTCGGTCAACTCCCCCTCTCGCCGGGCAATTCGATCCAGGCTTCGATTGACCTCATCTAGCTGCCGCCGACGCTCCGCCTGCTGCCGCCGGACTTGCTGTAGCTCAAGTTGCGCTTCTTCTTCTTGGTTCCGAGAATGATGAACGGCCTCGCGTTTCAGTGCCAACCCCGATCGAATCGAACGCATGGCAATTTCTTGACGCCCTAAATCCTCTTCGAATCTCGAAATCTGGCCGGGTAGCGATCGTCGCTCACGGTCCCGGCCGAGTGTTCCCGTTGCCCGTTTGTGAACGCCTCCAGTCACGCTGCCGGATGGCCGGGTGATCTCGCCAGCCAGCGTCACCAATGTCCACCCCCGAGTAGCCTCGAGAATGCTCCTGGCAGCCTGCATATCGGTAACGATCAACGTTCTGCCAAGCAACCCCTCGACAACCGGAACGATGTGCCGGTCAACGTCTATAAGATCCGCCGCCACACCGACCATCCCATTCCCCCGGTAGTCCAGGTTTGGGCGTCTGGATGGCTTGCGGACCGTCTCAAGTGGTTGAAATGTCGCCCGGCCAGCTTTTTGCTCCTTGAGATATGAGATTGCCAGCTCAGCGTCCGCCCATCGCTGAACCACCAGATCTTGAAGATGCCCACCTAGCGCAGTTTCAATGGCAATCTCATACTCAGGAGGTGTCCGGATCAGGTCATTGAGCGTTCCCAGCAAACCCGGCATCGATAGATCGCCTTGCCGGACAGCCAGCATCACAGCACGGGGACCGGCGAACAGACCTTCGCCTTCCTGGTATTCACGCTCCAGCACATTCAGACGGGATCGCAACCGATCCAGTTCCTGCTCCTTCACCGCCTTGTTGGCGAGCGCATCATCCAGGCGTTTCGTCTCCTGCTCCAGTTCGCTGGTCGATTGCGCGAGCGTGTCGCTTGCAATCTGGGATGTAACATCGAGTTCATCGAGCAGCGACTCGGTGCTCTTCAGCGCAGCCTGCAGTTCCTGTTTCTCAGTCTCAACTTCCCGTGCTTCATCTTCAAGATGCTGACATTCGGCAACCGCAGATTCCAGCGTCGCTTGAGCTGCTGAGATGAGACCCTCAAGCTCCGCAATCTGGCCACTGAGAGCCTGCGACTGCTCCCTAGAAGCCGCGTGATCAGCTTCCAGCTGTGCTTTCTGGTTGGCTTGCGCTTCGTAAGCAGTATTCAGGACTGCCAGTTCAGCTTCCTGCTGTGCGAGTTCTGTCTCAATGCCGGTTATCCTGACGGAGGTTTGTTCTAGGAGCTCGGTTGCCTCTGTTCTCTGTTGAACCAGGGTATCCAAAGCGGACTGCAGATCCTGCTGCCTGCGCGCGGATGCCCGCGCCTCCGCTTTAACCAGATCAATTCGGTGTTGAGCATCAGCGAGCGTCCGTTCATGGTTGGCGAGATCTGTCTGCAAGGCGGTTAGCCGCTCGACAAGCAGCCGCTCAGATTCCCGCTGCTGTCCGAGCTGCGACGAAGAGAGGTGTTGCTGTGCTTCAGCTTCCTCCAGACGGCTATTGGCTTGCTCAAGTTCCGCACCAGCCTGCCGCTGTTTTTCCGTTGATTCGCGCCAGAGCGATCCATAGTGGTTCCGCTGGAGGGTTCGCAACTCCCGCCGGACATCATCGTAATCCTGAGCCTGTTTCGCTCCCCGCTTTAATGACCGGACGCGTGGTTCCAACTCAGCCAGAATGTCGCGCAGACGCTGGGTATTCTCAACTGCTACGTTCATGCCACGTTCAGCCTCATCGGCCTGCAACCGGAGACCGGTGATGCCAGCGGCATGTTCGAAAAGCCCCCGGCGATCCTCCGGCCGCTGGCTCAGGACGGCGTCCACCAGTCCCTGACCGATGATGGTGTGCGCTTGCCCGAGCGAAGCCGTCAGCTGCTGGACCTCCCGAAGGAGCACCCGGCTACCATTGATCAGATACTGGTTATCGCCGGAACGATCGGCTCTCCGGGAAACGGTGATCTCGCTGAACTCAATCGGCAGGCCACCATCGCTGTTGTCCAGCGTCAGTGTCACTTCCGCCATGCCTAGCCGGGCATGCGAAGCTGAACCGGCGAAGATGACATCCTCTGTTTTCCGGCCTCGCAACGCACTGTATCGTGTTTCACCCAGCACCCAGCGTAGCGCTTCGGATACATTCGATTTTCCCGAGCCATTCGGTCCAATGATGGCGGTGATGCCATCGTTGAAGACAAACGACGTTGGTCTTGCAAAGCTTTTAAATCCGTGAATATCAAGACGCGTCAGGTGGGTCATCAGTTTAGTAGAACAAACGATCTAATTTTGATACCATTCGTACTCACCGGCGCGAACGCCGTCCAAGATGCTACCATCCAGCGCCCGGCGGACATACACCCGCTGGCATGACAGGAGCTTCAGATGAATGAGCTTATCTGGTGGAATGTGAT
>CAZNYB010000175.1:0-3643 GCA_964577155.1 uncultured Thermomicrobiales bacterium
CAGAACCCGTGGCAGGTGGAGGCTGATCCCGGCGGCAGCTATCGGGTGACGATCAAGGCCGACCCGCAAAACGGCGAGGCCAACGTCCTGCCATGGTTCTACACATCGGCCGAGGGCAGACGCGGCACCATGCCTGCGCCTTGTGCGACGGAGGGGGCAGAGTCCATTACCTGTCCGTTGCCGAATATGTTCATCTCGCCGCCGCAGGACGATCAGTCCAGCATCTTCTCCAATCCGAACAACCGGTACATGATGAACATCTTCCGGCCGGATCATGTCTACGTGTTGCGCGGCAAGTTGCCGACGACGCCGTTCGGCACACACCCGGTGCCGTGGCCTGATGACGACTACCAGCTGCGTTACTTCTCAATCTGTGACATTGCCTACGTCAGACCATACTTCGCGATGGTCGAGAACGGCTGTGTCGTGGACTACCAGATCCCGACCGATGAAAATGGCATGTACACCATTGTCTACTCGACGCTGGAGCAACGGCCGGCCAATGCGACGCTGGAGAACGGCATCGGCTGGGTGCGGGCCTATCCAGGAATCAGAAACTTCCTGGTCATGCGCCATATGCTGCCGAACGAGAACTTCTCGCAAGCCGCCCAGAACGTGCCGCAAGACGCGGCCTGGACGAGCGGGTTCACTGTGATGGGCGAGTACTATCCGGTGACGACGATCGAATGCAACACAGCGGCCTTCGAACTCAACCCGCAGCACTGCTACGTGCCAAACGATATTGAAGCGCCGCCGATCGGCGTCAATGTCTACTAGCGCTGGCTGGTGTTGACGGGGTTGTATTCAGTCTAGATCGTACCCGCTGGGAGCCATCAGGTTCCCGGCGGATACTCATCGTGATGATGTGTCGTAGAGCTGCCCCGGCAAAGCGGCTCTGAATGTGCCAGCATTGGCATCCTCATTGATTTCGGTACAGCCGCTCCAGCGGGGCGGCTCTACGTGTACGAGAAGACATGTTGGCCTTCGTATGCTCCAGCATAGCTGGAATGACGGTCTCCCAGGTTGGCCGGGTCAGCAGGTGACCTGCCTGGTCCAGAACGAGCAACCGGGCATTCGGGATCTCTCGTTGCAGCGCACGCGCGTGGCCAGGAGGGAATATCGGATCGCTTGCGCCATGAATGATCAGCGTTGGGGCAGCGATCTCCGGAAGCCGGTCACGGATCGGGTCGCCGGGATTCATCGAGAAGTGGTTGATCTGGCTCGAAGCGATATTCGTTGTGCGGTCGATATCCTGGCCGATAAGCTCACGCATCTCAGTTTCATCAACATCCTCCGCGCTACCGGAACAGATGTGGAGGAACTCGATGACGCTCTCGACTACCGCATCCCGGTCGGACCAGTCCGGTTGTTCCGGCCTGCGAATGTACCTCAGGAATTCCTCTGACATCGGTGGCAGATCCGGTCCGCCCGGGCTGGTCCCGATCAGCGTGAGCGACGCGACTCGTTCAGGGTAGTCGAGCGCCGCCAGCATGGCGATTCCCCCGCCCATCGAGATGCCTGCCAGGTTGGCGGAGTCCAGGTCGAGCGCGTCCAGCAATCCGATCGCGTCGGCAGTCAGATCCGGTAGCGAGTATGGCGGAGCTCCCGGTTCGTAGCTGACGGACTGGCCGGTGTCCCGGTGGTCGTAGCGGATGATATAGCAGTTGCCCGCTGCCAGCCGCTGGCAGAATTCATCCGCCCAACCCATCATCGATGTGGTTGCGCCGTGGATGAGCAAGATGGCCGGGTCAGCGCGGTCACCGAAGGTCTCGAGACAGATGTCAACACCGTTGGCCCGGACGATCCGCCTGTTTTCGTGACTCCTCGTTTCCAGTTTTGGTTCAGACATTCAGCTCTCCCTGCAATCCAGCCAGTTGATGACGTGTATTCATACTGATTCAAAAATGCAACTGGTTGCAGTATAAAAGCATACCTGTCATAATTCAAGTGTAGTGATGTTGAACGAAAGAGCCAGATGGACGAAGAACACCGCTCGGGTTGCCCGATCAATCTCACGCTCGAACTGCTTGGCGATAGCTGGAGCCTGCTGATCATCCGCGACATGGTCTTTTCCGGCAAACGGCACTTCCGGGAATTGCTGCAGTCCGGGGAGGGCATCTCCTCGAATATCCTGGCCGATCGGCTCCGGATGCTGGTGGAAGCGGGTTTGCTCACCAGAGCCAGCGACCCGACTCACAAACAGAAGATCCGTTACAGCCTGACAGAAAAGTCCATCGATCTCGTGCCGGTGCTCATCCAGATTGGCATCTGGGGGCGAAAACATACGCCGCTCAGCAGCGACCACGATCGATTCACCGGAAAGATCGAAGCGGGCGGTCCGGGATTGTGGGCGCAGATCATGGCGGACCTACGTGCTGAACACCTCGGCGTCACAGCCGCGCCGCAGCCAGGTGATTAGGTCACAGGATCAATCTATCTTCATCATTCAATCACCGACTGTTGCACGCATGCTTGCCAGGTGTTCGGCAGGGTGGCCGATGACGACGAACTCAACTACTTGCGAAACGGTCAACTCATTCCCGCCGAATGTCCCCGCGACCCGATCCAGATCATCATCGTTGAGATCGCGAAGCTGCCGGGAGATGGCAGACTGACTGGCCTGCAGTAGCTCAAGCGTCTCCGCCTTGCTGGCGTCGGCATGCTCTCGTGCGTGTTGCGCATTGCTTTCGTCGATCCTGGCCATCGAAATCGTCGGCGTGTAGGTTTCCCCGTTCGCCAGTTTCTCGACCATTCCTGCAAAGGCTTGCTGGACCTCAGCGATGTGGTGAGCGACGACGTTGAGTTGCCAGCCCTCGCTGGCGCACACCTGATGCCACTGAACATCACTGCAGCTGGCAATCAACTCGCTAATCTCCGAATTGACCGCTTCGAATTGTCTGGCGAGTTCTTCTGATCGTTGCGATGTCGACATCGTGACTCCTGTTTCATAGTGATAAACGGCTGACTGTTGTATGGATGACCGTGACTGGCCGAACCGGTGCCCCTCATCTGAGATCAAAGCCGGGTTGCATGAGAATCAAATTCTACGATGACTTGCTTGTCTGTGTGACCGCTGAGTATGTCTGGTGCGTCCAAATACAAAGACCTCCGGGATTGCTCCCGGAGGTCTTCTCGTAGCCTTGCCTCAGTGAGTCACTTCACCGAGCCGCAGCCCGATTTTCTAATCAAAGGACTCACAATCCAGTGCCTGGATCACGTCCGAGGTGCCGGTAGCGCCAGCTCCAAAGAAGCCAGTATCATAGAGATGGCCGTCCTGGAGATCCTCGGCGATCGAGTAATCGATCGTCGCTGTCTCGTCCTCACAGACGGTAAATCCTTGCAACTGCGCTCCTGCTGGTAAGTTGTCAAAGTACGCATTCAACCACCAGACACCTTGCTGGACATAGAAGTGCGCCATGCCTTCGAAGTTCGTGAGGGTTGAGGCATACGGATCAACACCGAAGTAGTCACTCTCAAAGAGATCGACTATGGCATTTATGATCCGTATGTCGCTTTCCTCGAATCGGACATAGTCGTCCAGTGAGCCATAGGCGTAGTCCAGGAAGTAGTTGTAGACGTACAGGTCACCGCCTGGCCAGACGAAGATCGGATAGAACCCGTCGTACCAGTACTCACACTGGAA
>CAZNYB010000176.1:0-3623 GCA_964577155.1 uncultured Thermomicrobiales bacterium
GTCCAGCCCCGGCCGTCGTAGACCTGCAGACGGCCGTTTGTCGAGTCGGCAACCCAGACATTGTCGTTGATGTCGACGGTGAGACCGTAGGGCAGCAGGAACTGACCAGGGCCATCCCCTGCGCCATTGGAGATAACTTCCCACTGGTTGCCATCGAAACGCTGGATCCGGTGGTTGTTTGAATCAGTGACGTAGATAATCCCCTTGCTATCGATCGTCAGGCTACAGGGGAATTCGAACTGCCCGGGTTCGATACCCTGCCCGTTCTGGCCTGGCACCAGGGACCAGGTTCCCCCGTCAAACATCTGAATCCGGTTATTGAGCGTGTCAGCAACGTAGAGAATGGTTGCTGGCGGAGGTCCGGGCGTTGCTGTCGGCAGCGGCTCAAGGGTCGGAGTGGCTTCGAGTTGCGGTGGCGTTGCTGTTGGTTCAGGAGGCGTGGTTGGGATCAGGACTGCTTCGGTGGGTGTGGCAGCGAGCGATGCTTCCGTCGAGGTTGGAGTTGATATATCTGTTGCGGCCGCTGATTGTTCACCGGTTGTTGATGAGCCTCCACATGACACGGCGATGAACAGCATAGAGGAAAGCAACAACCCGAACTGTAACCATCCAGTTCGGGGAAGAATCGATGTGACATTTCCATAAAGCTTCATTACCATTTGTTCACACATATCCACGAAGAACAGCAACGCTAGCCCGTTGGAATGAAACCAGAGGAACCTGTGAATTTACTGTGAAGTCTTCCTTAATTGTAAAGCAAATGGCAATTAGCTGACCTGGTCCGGCAATACACGTTTGAAAAAGACAAAGTGAAAGGCGCTACGATGCTGTTAGTGCTCTTGACCAGTCGCCGTACTGGCGATTCGTTTCCTCGGATCTGGTAGTATCGTTTGAGCTATCGCAAGTTCATACAGCATCGGGTCCCGCGGCGGCGAGACGGTCGGAAAGGACCGTGGATATGGATGATCGTACGGTCCGGAACATTTCGATTCTAGACAACGCGCTCTTCAATCTGCTCTATATCGTTCCCTACTTCAGCCAGGGCATCTTCACCCGCAGGCGGTTCTGGTTCAGTTTCTGGGCAAAGGCTCATCCTGACCCGGCAGGCGTCAGGTTTATCTCACGGTTGCGACGCAGATACGACAGTCAGTATCTGGGAATGCGCCTGCCATCCGGTAAATCCATCCTGGTGCTAGACATCGACTGCGTGCAGCAGGTGCTGGATAACTCGCCAGAAATCTACGCCGAGCCGAGAGTTAAACGGAACGGGATGTCCCACTTTCAACCGCATGCGTTGACGATTTGCCGGGGAGAAGAGTGGCGCGAAAGGCGACGGTTCAACGAAGCCGTGCTTGGCGCTGCCAGTCAGCCACATCCCTACGCCGATCAGTTTCTGGAAATCATCCGGCAAGAAGTTCACCTCATGCAGTCGCAGCATGGTGATCGCCTCGTCTGGGCAAACCTGCAAAGCATGTTCGAGAAGATCTCGTTGCAGATTATCTTCGGGAAGAATGCCAGATCCGATACCCTGTTGTTGAGCCTGCTGAACAGGATGATGCGTGAAAGCAATCGGCTGGTTGCGCTCGGCAACTCGAAGTACGCTCCGGCGTTCTATTCACGGATCGACCGGTATCTCCAACGTCCGCAGGCCGGGAGCCTGATCGCCCTGGCTTGCCAGACTCCTTCTACGGACGCGACCAGAGTAGCGAACCAGATACCGCACTGGTTGTTCGCGATGAACGAGACGCTGGCTGCCAATGTCGCAGGCGCGTTAGCGCTTGTTGCCTCCCAACCCGGAACCATGTCCCGGGCACAGCAGGAGCTGGCTGGGGAAGACCCGGCAACAGTCGACGGCATCGAAAACCTGCATTATCTGGAAGGGTGTTTGCAGGAGGCGATGCGGCTCTGGCCGACGACACCGCTGCTGATGCGTGAGGCAACGACCGAATGCCAGGTCGGGGATACGGTCGTCGAATCAGAGACGCAACTTATCATTCACAACAGCTTCAACCACCGCGACGGGGAGAATTACGAACTGGCAGACAGATTCGATCCGGAACAGTGGCCAGATGCCAGGAAAGACTACCGCTTCAACCACTTCAGCCACGGCCCCCAGGCGTGTGCGGGCATTGGCCTGGCAATGTTCATTGGCAAGGCGGTGCTGGCTGCACTGCTCGAACCTGACAGGTACAGGCTGCTTAAGCCAGCGCTCGACGCCGACCAGCCGGTGCCGCACTCATTCGACTATTTCGCTCTTGAGCTTTTTCGGACCAGCCGCCAGGCTAACGGAGCAGCTCCGCGAAATACTGGCTGAGCATGCGATCATCAGGGTCATACTTCCGCTGGTACTCGTTGAAAGTTGCCAGCCGGTCGCCGAACGCCTTCTTGATCTGGTGCGATTCCAGCCATTTGGTCTGGTTAAACAGTGGTATGCCTCCCCGGACACTGCAAAACTCGTTGTAAGCCTTCAGGAAATCATCCCAACCCTCCGAACCGGTCGACACCGGATCGACGGTCATCGCGTTGCCGTCGAACGAGTAGGAAAACAGCGCGCTCTGATCTTTCAGCACCCGGTAGCCAACGTTCAGCAGGTCACAACGGTAGCCAGTTTTCTCGTAGTAATCGTGACAGAATTCAATATAGTCATTGAGCACATCAGTGTACTTCTCCTCAGGGAATCCCCACAGGCTAAAGGTGTACTTGCTACGTCCCGATACATCCGGGTAGCGGATGATCTGATCGGTCGCGCTGGTGTTGTCGCTGCCAATGACATAGGTGGTCATGATCTGGATGACACGGTTGAAATTGTCGATCAGGGAATAGCGGACATTGTCGGCGGAGATGTACCGCATCACCGCATAACTAAATGCCGGTCCAACTGTCTTCCAGATCAGGTTACGCAATTTCCACTTGTACCGGTTCGGCTCTCCGGATTCGTCGTGATACTTGCGATACTCGACCGTAATATCGCGGGTAAACGGGTAGATAAACATCATCATCGACTCGCCACGTTCCCAGAGTTCCGGCAACCGCTGGCAGAACTCCTCAATCGAGTAGGTCTCATAGTGCACAGCCATTGGTTCCAGGGGCCGGACCTTGAAGGTGACTTCGTAGACGATACCCAGCAACCCGTAACTCGACCGAACGACCTGCAACAACTCCGGGTCATCCTCCGTCACCTCCAGCAGGTCGCCGGTCGGTGTCACCAGCTTTATTCCAATCGCGTAGGAACAGACCTGGCCGAATTCGCCAGGCATGGATGCGTCTTTCGTTCCGCCGCAGCAGGCGCTCCCCATCGTCAGATTGCCGATCTCAACGTTGACGTAGAATTGAAGGTTGTGCTTCTCAAGCTCCCTGGCAACATCGATGTGAAGCGCTCCAGCCTGTGCGGTGACGGTATCGGAGCCAATTTCGATGATCTGGTTCATACCGGTCATGTCAACCAGGGTGCCGCTGTCGGCGACGGCACAGCGCGACGTTGAGTGATTCGACCCGGCGGCACGGACTGGCGATGGGTACCTCTCACGGTCTTTCACTATGGCGACGATCTCGTCAACATTCCTTGGACGCACCACAACCTGCGGGCGAGATACGACACTTCCATCCCAATTGCGAACTCGAAC
>CAZNYB010000177.1:0-3549 GCA_964577155.1 uncultured Thermomicrobiales bacterium
GAGCACCTCGGCAAAGTAATCGTTGAGCAACCGGTCATCGGGATCATACTCTTGACGGTAGCGCTTGAAGGTCTCCAGCCGCTCCCCGAAGGCGTTCTTTACCTGCTCGTGCGTCAACCATTTGGTCTGATTGAACATCGGTTTGCCACCGCGTTCATCGCTGAAAGCGTTGTAGGCCTGGAGAAACTCCTCCCAGCCGGGTCCACACGTCGAGACAGGATCGATTGTCATCACCGGGCCGTCGGAGCTGTAGGAAAAGAGGGAACTCTGGTCTTCAGCCACCTGGTAACCAGCCTCGGGCAGATCGGTGCGGAACCCGTAGGTGCGGTAGTAGTCATCGCAGAAATCGAAATACTCGCGCAAGATCGAGATATATCGCTCTTCCGGGAATGCCCAGATGCTGAATGAAGCTCTGGCCCGGCCTGATTCCGCTCCGTAGTCGATGATCTGATCCGGTGCAAGCGTATTGTTCCCGTGCATGAAGGTTTTCACGCCAGCCTGGGTTACCCGGTAGGTTCCATCGAGGAGCATGTTGCGCACCGACCCTTCCGGCACGTACCTGGTAACCAACCCCCCGAAGATGGGAACCAGGGTACCCCAGGTCAGGTTTCGAAGCCGCCACTTGTAGCGGTTCGGCGGCGTTTCATCCGGGTCACTGTACTTCTTGAATTCGATCGTAATAGAGCGACGCGAGGGAAAGACGAGCATCATCATCGACTCATCACCGGCAAGAAGCTCCGGGAGCTGCTCTTCGAGTTCATCGATGCTATAGGTCCTGTGATAGACCTCCATCCGCTGCAGCGGGCGAATCCTGAAGGTGGCTTCGTAGACGATCCCGAGCAGCCCGTAACTCGAACGCACAACCTGCAACAACTCGGGGTCGTCCTCAGTTACCTCAATCAGCTCTCCAGCAGGTGTCACCATCTTTATGGCGATAGCATAGGAGTTCGCCTGCCCGAGTTCTCCTGGCATGGAGGAGTCTTTTGTGCCACAGGTGCTGGCGCTACCAATCGTAATATTGCCAATTTCAGCGTTGAAATAGAACTGGAGGTTGTGTTTCCGCAGTTCGTGGGCGACGTCGATATAGAGCGCACCCGCCTGCACGGTGACCGAATCGACGCCAATTTCAACAATCTCATTCATCCTGCGCATATCAACAACCGTGCCGCCTTCGGCAACGGCGCAGTGGGTCGTCGAGTGGTTGGAACCGACAGCCCGGACCGGAGATGGGTACTTCTCATTGTTTTTGACGATCGCGACGATATCTTCGACCGTTCGCGGACGAACGACAACTCTCGGATGAGAGACGATCGTCCTGTCCCAGTTGTGTACTTTCACTCCGACTGTCGATGCCATCAATTCCCCTCCCCCTCTGCGAAACTGTTTGTTTGCTTGTGAACAGGAATAACGACCAGGTCAACTGTATTGAAAGTGCCAGTACCACATCGTAGCATGAAGACAGTCAGCCGGTTCATACATCTCATCCAACTGGAATGAATCGGCTGATATTCGAAGATATCTTATGAACAACAGGAAGAGGAAGATCAATGGCCGTCAGTGAAGAGGAGCGACAGGAAGCTATCCAGCATGCATCCGACGGCTGGGATGAATTGCAAGCAATTATCGCCAGTCTCACTGCCGCGGACCTGGAACGACCGGACACCGTCGGGTTTTGGTCCGGCCGGGACGTCATCGCCCACATCGGCAACTGGGAAGAGCATGGGATCTGGCTGCTGGAACAGTGGGAGTCAGGCCGGGAGCGACTCTACACCTACGAGTTCGACCAGACCGATATGGCGCGCTGGGATGCGTGGAACGAGAAGCAGGTCAGCCCCTACCGGGAACTCGCGCTCGGTGAGGTTTTCGCCTATGCGGACCGGACTCATGCCAGGCTGATGGCTGTGGCTGCCACCTCGTCCGAAATCGACGAACCAACGCTGCGAGGCTTTACCTGGGGCCACTACGAGGCGCACTACAACGACCTGCGGCAGCTTACATCTCAGCCCGCTGGCGATAGGTAGCAGGGGAACCGGTCTCCAGCCGCTGGTCACCGCGTCGGAACGCGGCCGGTTACGAGATACCAGGTGCGAGTGAGAAAGAAACCAGGGTCGTTCAACAGATAGTCCTGGTGTTCCGGGTCAACAGAACCGGCCAGCGCCTCCCAGTCGCGTGGCGCAAGGTAGTCGCGCATCCGGCGGCCAAACGAATTGACGATCCAGTCCTGGATATCCTCCCGATCCCACTCGCTGAGTGGCATCTGACGGACATCAGCGAATGCGCGTAATCTCACCTCGATAAGGCCTGCCTCACACAGCAATGCTGGAAGCTGCCTCCCGAGATACCCGGTAAATCCATAGGGAAGGCTTTCATCGTATCGTTCCTGGTCGGCCCGCAACGCCGCGGCTCTCAGCCGCAGCTCAAACGCAGGCGGCCACGGCAGGAGCGGAAAGGAGCCGCCGCCGTCGCCTTCGAGAATAGCGAGCCAGCCGCCTGGTTTCACCACTGGCAGAATCGACCGCACAACATCAAACGGCAGCTCTTCGTGGTGTAGCACCAGCGCCATCCAGACGACATCAAATGAGTTTTTGGCAAACGGAAGCGTGTGCAGGTCTCCTTGCCGCAACGTGATGCGATCAAGTTCCTGCGTTTGCGCCAGTAATTCACGCCCGAGTTCCAACCGTTCAGGATCAACATCGAGACCGGTAATCTGGCCGCCCGGCTGAATCCTGCGGGCAAACAGTGGCAGGTGGACGCCCGGACCGCAGCCGATGTCGAGCACCGACATTCCCGGCTGGAGATCCAGCGCGTCGATGGCTGCGACAACGCTGTCTCTTGGACTGTTCAACTCGTGTTCGGCCCAGCTACGATTCACCATACCCTACCTCGTGTCATGAAAAGCCACTTGAAGCAAACTCGCTCTGTTCTAGCATCTCTTCGGCCGGAAGATCCGTCCAGTCACTGACCGGAGTGTCGGGGTACCGGCGCAGATAGGCCTGTACGATCCGGTAGCCCATCGTATACCCGGCCCACTGCGGGATAGCTGACCCGCCGAACATGAATTGCAAGACCTGCTCGCGATCTCGAATATCGAGATTCGGAACCATGTCAGCCCATACGTCATACTGTTGCCGGGTTGAGAGCATATTGATCCACGGTGGCCTGACCGGTGGAACGATGCATCTGGCGAAACTGTCCGCCTTCCCCTCAAAGATCAGGTACTCAAGCAGGCTGAAATCGCCGTGGCCCGGAAACCGGTGTCGCCAGACGCTGTGATGGTACTCATGAGCCACGGTGTAGCGCACCCAGTCCAGCCAGTCCGGCGCGGCGTCCGGTATCAGAAAGAGGACGATCTTGCCGCCTCCCGGCGCCCAACCAAGCACGCCATGCATCTGCTCGCGAATGAGGGCGTTGGCGGGGTCAGCCGGCATGATGCCGATGGCAGTAGCTGGACCCGGCAACAGATCCTGGCAGGCAAGGAACGTCTCAGTAACGACGTTTTCAACTCCAGCCTCGCGCACGATCCGCGCACCTGCAGCCAGGCCATCCAGA
>CAZNYB010000178.1:0-3541 GCA_964577155.1 uncultured Thermomicrobiales bacterium
CCGGTTTCAGGCGCGAGCATGGCAGCCGTCACGCCCTGGCTGGCGAGGCTGCTATCTTCGGTGATCGTGCCATCACGGCTCAGTCGCTGGACGACGGTTGCTCCGCTGGCAAGGGCCGGCTGGCTGCCCAGCCCGGCAAAGGTGGCATAGGTTGGTCCGGTCGGGTCATCGGCATCACCGGCAACGTTTACCTGTGACGGCGCGTACTGCTCGAACGCGTTGTCTCCGAGTTGTAGCCTCCCGGTGACCAGTTCGTTGACCAGCAAGCCGTTGGTGACGTACCAGATCGAGTTTGCGTCACCGTCCGGGTGGGTGATCTCCATCCGACTTTTGTCATAATACTGAACAGTTCGGATGCCGCCGTTCGAATCCTGGTACTGCTCTTGCACGCCGGTTGTGTTGCCGGTCGGTCCCCACATCCAGGTGCGGTTCGCCAGGCCATCGGCGACCGGTTTGTCGGTGCGTTCCCAGATGCGTTGGAAGGCGGGATCAGCCGGGGCTTCAGCGGTAGCTTGTCCGGCAATTCCAACTAGCACAACGACGGCGATAATGATGGCCAAACTGGCACGATGAGCGGTGTGAAACATACTCACCTCTTCCTGCGACCAGTCGTTGCCGGATCAGTCAATGGCTACGGACGATCTGGTCGACTGTACCCAAATGAACCACTGTCAAATAGCTCTGATATCCAATTTTGAAGAGCGGAATACGAAAAGCGCGTAAGTGTACAGCACGCTTGCATGGCGCCACCAACAAATCTGGAAGGCAATTATCTGCTCATGACTGGTGTATACAGGAGGTGTTGCCCGTCGTCCGGAACGGTGGCTGACTATCGGACATCCCACTGATAGTGGCGATATCGTTGCGCCCAGGCGCCCTGCCAGCTGGTTATCTTCAGCGGCTCGATGAAAACCAGCCAGCGTGGTTCATTCAGCGTTCGTTCCCAGTACTTCAGGCCTCGCTCGCCCCAGTAGCGTTCCGCCATCTCGCGAAGAATCGGTGTCCAGTCGCCGCCGGTGTTCGGCTCTTCACGGACGACGGCTTTTCCTTTAACAAGCACCCGGCGGTGTTCCTCGAAGACATCGAGGCACAGCGAGCATCGTTCGTCGCGTTGCAGGTGTCTTGCCCAGGCAGACCGTGCCCGGGGAACCAGGTAGAAGCCGCCATCGGCGTGCTGGGTCCAGACCGGCACGACAACCGGCCAGCCGTCCTCATCCAGGCAACCGAGCCGGCAGATGACCGGGCCGGCCAGAAATTCGGCGATCTCTTCCTCTGTCATGCGAGCCACACAAGCCCCCAGTTCATCAGTTCGTTGAGGTAATGGTGAACCTCGTGTTCACCCGTCTTCTTAATGTACGACTTCGCATTTACGATCCGAGAACCACCGGCAACCGCACTCGGGAAGGGTGGGATGGCGTATGGTGGATCGTGTTGGTTGCCACCCGGGGATCGCCAAGCGACTTCAGCGGTCCGAAGCGGTTCATGCTCCTGGCGAACCAGGGGAAGTCGCTGCTGGTGATCGTCACCCGGATCCGGTGGCCTGGCAGGAAGACGTGGTGCGCCGGCCAGATCTCGACATCGAACGCATGTGTCTCTCCGGGAGTGAGTGGCTCCGGTGTCTCAAGCGAGTTGCGGTAGGAAGCGCGCAGGCAGCCCTGGGCGACTTTGATCGAACGACCGTCCGGACCGACATCGGTCAGTTTGACGTGCCAGTCGGTGTCATCGCAGTCGCTTGAGGCGAAAAATTCCAGGTGTGGCCAGCCAGATATCGTTACCTTGTCCGTCAAGACATCGCTGGTGTAGGTCAGGACATCGGCGCGTTGTTCGTTGTCGGTCTGGTCGATCGGCACTTCCTCGATCGGGTAGCGCCGGACATCCATGCCCGTCGGCACCGGATCTTCCGGGTCGTAGCGAAATGACTGGTCCGGTTCCTCGCTGGCGGGCGGTTCTGCCGACAACCGTCCCTCACCATCATCGTTGCGGAGATAGAGGAACAGGTCATCATTGGCGCGGGGCCAGCTTTCAGCCCCCAGCCAGCGGTTTGACCCCGTCTCGAACAGCCGGACCGGCGGGTTGTCCGTCACACCGTTGTCGATGCCCTTGAGCCAGCAGTCGAACCACTCCAGGTGGATCTGGTCCATCTCGAGGGCCGCCTCCGGGCCGCATTCAATGCCGGCGTAGCTGGAGTTTGGCCAGCGGCAGTTAATGTGGCTCCATGGTCCGACGATGAGCTGCTGCTGATCCTTCGCCGGGGAGTGGGCTGCCATGTGTTCGTAGTGGTGAAATGCCCCCAGCAGATCTTCGAGATCGTACCAACCGGTGACGTGCAGGCAGGGAACGTCGATCTGGTCGTAGGCGTCATCGAACCGGATTTCTTGCCAGAACTCATCCAGCGTGTCGTGATCCATCATGTCCCGCCAGGTCTTCCCGGTCGGTTTGATGCAATCGCCGATCGCCTCAAGCGGCAGCATTCTGAGGATCTCATCCCAGTCGTTGACTTCTACCCCGTGAAATTCCGTAATCCGGCGGCGGACCATGTAGACCCACCAGCCGAAGTAGAGCTGGAAGACGCCGGATAGATAGGGGATTTCCTGCTGCCAGCGCCCGGCGGCTGATGTCGATACCATGCATGCCAGGTGCGGCGGGTGTTCGTTAGCGGCCGCCCACTGGGTCCAGCCCATGTAACTGAGTCCGGTCGTGCCGACCTTGCCGGTGCACCACTCCTGGGCGGCAACCCACTCGATGACATCGTGACAGTCCTGCCCGTCATTGACGAAGGCGCGCCATTCGCCCTCCGATTTGCCACGCCCGCGCACGTCGTGGATGATGACGGCGTAGCCGTTGTCCTGAAAGAAGTGGGCTTCGTCCAGAAAAAAGGCTTCATTGCTCTTATCATAAGGAGTTGATTGCACGATAGCGGGCGCCGGGAGGGCGGAGTCTGCTGGCAGGTAGATGTCCGCCGCCAGTTCGATGCCATCCCGCATCGGGATGCCGGTCTCAAATACCGGATGGGGGTTTGTGGCGATCTGTTCCGCTCTGGCGAGGAATCGCTCTAGTGGTGTCTTCGTTGACGGTTCGGACATTAATATCTCCTTCTACTTCTCTGCTTGAGAATCTACTACCTGATTTTTGACACCGGCACACACAGCCGCGACGGGTGAGGCGGCGTGTGGTGCACCGAGTTGTGGGCAATTTGAACGACATCGTCATCACCAGTTGGAGCGTTCGTGTTCGGGTTCGGGTAGGCCATCGGAAAGTGGGCCGAGGCGACGGTTACCCGAATCCGGTCACCTTTGCGCCAGAGGTTGGACGTGAGCGGCATATCCAGGTTGAATTCGTAGATTTGCCCTGGTTCCAGCGGTTCTGGTTCGGCAAATAACCCGCCCCGGTAGGCTGCCCGCAAACAACCCCAGGAGAGTTCCTCCGAACGTCCGTCTGGCTGAACATGGCACAGCGACACATGCCAGTCGGTGTCGAGGCAGTCGCTGGATGCATGCAGTTTGACGACCGGCTGGCCGGTGATCTCCATCTCTTCCTCGAG
>CAZNYB010000179.1:0-3535 GCA_964577155.1 uncultured Thermomicrobiales bacterium
GCACGCTTTCCCTGCTTCGTTCACCTCAGCCACTGCCGATCGAGATGGTCATGACGACATTGATCAACGAGATCAGCAGGCTCGACTCCAACATTGTTCTTGTCCTCGATGACTTTCATGTGATCGATTCGTCTCCGATCATCGAAGCCATGGATTTCCTGCTCGAACACCTGCCTGCCCAACTGCACATCGTGATAGCCAGTCGTGCTGATCCGCCGCTATCACTAACCCGGCTCAGGGGACGCGGTGAATGCATGGAGATTCGGGCTGCCGATCTGCGCTTTACCGCTGATGAAGCAGCCGCATTTCTCAACGGTCTGATGGGGCTGGAGCTATCTGCGACAGATGTAGCCGCTCTCGAGCAGCGGACGGAAGGTTGGATCGCCGGTCTGCAGTTGGCTGGACTCTCGATGCAGGCGCGGGACGATGTTGCTGGCTTTATTGCGAACTTCGCCGGCGACAACCGCTACATCGTTGACTATCTGGTCGAGGAAGTCCTCCAAAATCAGCCCGATGAGGTTCGGGATTTCCTGCTTGGAACGTCCGTTCTTAACCGGTTGTGCGCGCCGCTCTGCGACGCGGTGACTGGCCGGGTAGACAGTAAACAGGTGCTGGAGTCTCTGGAACGTGACAACCTGTTTGTGGTTCCGCAGGACGACAAGCGGTACTGGTATCGCTACCACCATCTCTTCGCTGATGTGCTGCAGGCTCACCTGGTCGATGAATCCCCCGGGCAGATCTCCGCCAGCCATCAACGGGCAAGTGAATGGTATGAGCAGAACGATCAGCTGGCTGATGCAATCCGGCACGCGATTGCAGCGGAGGATTTCAGTCGCGCGGCGAGGTTGGTCGAGCTTGCGTGGCGGCCGATGGACAGAAGCCGCCGGTTACCGGCCTGGCATGGCTGGACGAAGTCGCTTCCGGCTGAGCAAATCTCAAGCAGGCCGGTCCTCAGCCTCGCTTGTGCGTGGGCGTTGCTGGAGTCAGGCGAACTGGAAGTCGGCAACAGGCAATTGAATGACACCGAACGGCTGTTAGATCTTGCGGTAGAACTCGATGGATGTCCGGGCGCTTCGGCAATGGTGATCGACGACGAAGAGGAGTTTCGATTCCTGCCCGCGTCTATCGCCGCCGCGCGCGCCTACCACGCCCAGGCGCAGGGCAATCGGGAGGACACAATCGCCTATGCCCGGCGAGCGCTGGATCTCTTGCCCGAGCATGAAGACGTTCGGCGAAGTTCCCCGGCGGCGCTCCTGGCGCTCTCCGCCTGGGGAACCGGCGATCTTGAAACTGCCGAACGCTCGCTTGCCAGCGCTATTGCCGGCGCACGGAATTCAGGGAATGTTCGGTTTGTCATCACCGGCACATTCGTCTTGACTGAGGTGCGAATTGCCCTTGGCCGGCTCCATAGGGCGCTGGATGCCTACCGGCAAGCGCTGGATCTTGCTGCGACATCAGGTCCGGACGTCCTGCGTGGAGCGGCAGATCTGTATACCGGCCTGGCGAAGCTCCACATTGAATGGAATGATCTGGAGGCAGCTGAACAGCACCTGTCGCGGAGCAAAGAACTTGGCCAGCACGCAGGCCTGTTGCACTGGAGATATCGCTGGTGTGTCACGCAAGCCAGTCTGGAGCGGGCACGGGGGAATCTGCCGCGCGCGCTCGATTTGCTGGATGAAGCTGAGCGGCACTATGTCAGAGGACCGGTACCTGAGGCTTATCCTGTTGCCGCGTTGCAGGCGCGAATTCAGGTCGCGCTGGGAAATCTGGAAGATGCGACCGCCTGGGCACATGACCGTGGCATAGCTCCCGATGACCAGCTCAGCTACCTGTCCGAATTCGAACAGATGACGCTGGCTCGCATCCTGATAGCTCGCTACCTGGAAGACCCGCAAAATAGACTGATTCAGGATGCCTTGAGCCTGCTGGAGCGACTTCTCCTGGCAGCTGAAGCTGACGATCGAACCAGGAGCACTATTCAGATCCTGATCCTGCAGGCACTGGCGCGCCAGAACCAAGGCAGTGTTGAAGAGGCTCAACCCCCGTTTGATCGTGCGCTGTCGCTTGCTGAACCGGAGGGCTATGTTCGGACCTTTCTGGATGAAGGACCTGCCGTGCGTCACCTCCTTGGTCGCGCAGTTCAATTCGGCATCGCCGGTTCCTATGCGCGGGATCTGTTGTCTGCATTTGAGGAATCTTCCGGGTCTGTCAGCCCGGATGCTCAGCCAGTCGTCGCTGCAGAAGCGCTGGTTGAGCCGTTGACACCGCGTGAACTGGAGATCTTACGCCTGATCTCAGCCGGGCTGAAAAACAGAGAGATTGCCGATCAGCTCTTTATCAGTCTTTCCACGGTCAAACGCCATATCGCCAACATTTACGGCAAACTCGGTGTAGGGCATCGCACCCAGGCGCTCGCGCGTGCAAGCGAACTGCAATTGCTCTGATCGTTTCCCCTCGCCGCTAACGGTTGACATCCCACTGGACATCTCAGGTTTACAGCGCTTGTGCGCTCTACCAGGGAAATACCTGCCTGCCAGAGCCATCTCCAGCGTCTCACCGATCTAACTACACCCCCTCGATTACACCCCCGGCTGCACCCTTTGGCTGATTCGGCTTTGATCCATGCTCCGTAGATTGAGATCAGAAAGATTTCGAATGGAGCGTCAGGATCCAAAAATGGCCGAGAACTATGACATTCGAGTCCGGGGACACCTCAACGACCGGTGGTCGAAGCGGTTCGATGGCGCGACGCTCCGACGACAGGCTGACGGGACGACGGTGTTGTCGGTCACGGTCGCGGATCAGGCGGCGCTGTATGGCGTGATTTCCCAGATTCGAGATCTTGGACTGCCGTTGATCTCGGTCCTTCAGACGCCGGACTCAGACAACACCAATTCGCGCAACGTAGGGATTGGAGGCTGCCAGCACAGGAAAAACAGTTGATTGCCTGCGCGTAGCCTCACCAGCCGCTCGCGTTCGATGTTCTGGTGGGGCTACATTGAAAATTGTTCGTAGTAATAGGGAGAAAATTCATGTTCAATCGATCGATCGATGTCCCGCAGGAGAAAGCTGCCAGAATTGCCGGGTTCTGGTATTTAATCATCATCATCGCTGGCATTACCGCCGAGTTCTTGCTCCGCTCCACCCTTATAGACACTGGAGATGCCGCGGCGACCGCCAGCAACATCACCGGTTCTGAATCACTATTTCGATTCAGTATCGCTCTCGACCTGCTCATGATCGGTGCGGATCTGATCGTCGCGGTGGCGCTCTATGCCCTGCTCCGACCGGTGAACCACTATCTGGCACTGTTTGCGGTGCTCGCCAGAGTCATCATGGATGCCATTCTCGGCCTCAACTTGTTGAATCTGCTTGCCGCCCTGATGCTGATCGACGGCAATGCTGGCGACTCAGCCTTCAGCACTGAACAGGCGCAGGCTGGCGCGCTGACTTTTCTCGAAATGCACGCCCTCGGGTACAGCATTGGACTCATCCCGTTCGGGCTTGGAACCATCGCAGTCGGTTACCTGCTGTT
>CAZNYB010000180.1:0-3239 GCA_964577155.1 uncultured Thermomicrobiales bacterium
ACATACTGCCGCGTCTCATCGAACCACTGGCCATCAGACATCTGTGCTCCATCCCGGTAGGGGTAGACGAAATCTTCCATCAACGTTCCCGGGCAGCTGGTCGGGCTAAGCTCCCGGTGTCCAACCACCTGGGATCGATCCGCGCCGGTGAATGCCCGCCAGCCGTCGACGACCTCCCGCAATCCGGTCAGCTGAGCGGCGGTCGCTCGCTGGTCGCCGCCCAACGGCAAGTGAACGCTCAACGCCTGCCGGTTCCAGCTGGTGACGCCACAGTGCCAGAGCACGGCCTCGAGATCGCGGCAGAGGAACTTCGTGCCGTCATCGCCTAAGGCGACGTGGTACATCAGGCCGTCGCCATACAACGCCGGAGCGCCTGGTGACGCCCAGTTCTTGCCGACGTGATAGGTCGCCTCCCGCTTTAACACGGCCAGCGTCTCCTGACGTTGCTCGACAGGTGGACCAGAGTAGTGAACGACGATGCCGTTTTTGCCGGTCAGCGGCAGCCGTGCAAATGGTCCAGCAGGCACGCCATCATCCGGGTTACGGGATGCAAGCTCCTGCCGGATATCGACCATGCCCTGGACAATGTGATCATAAGGCAGCTCAGAGGTCTGCCACCGGTTCATCGAATCGACGACGTAGCGGACATACACAGTGCGCGCACTCTCCGTCCAGAGCCGCAGCACCTCGGCTATGGTCCGCGCGTCCGACTGGCGATAGACGTACTCCGGGTCGTCGATCCGGTACATCCCGTCGCGCAGCGAATCGCTCACCGAGCGGTAGCGGACATACGGTCCACCTCGTACGCTGTCGTAGATGATCTCATGCTGGAGCCCGGGCAGTCGCACGCTACGGGCGTTCGTCCAGGAGTTCGTCTGGTTGCGGTGCAGAACACTTGATCTGTTCGTGCCGAAAGTATGTTCCCGTCCACAGATAGCCAGCCAGACAGCCGGGTCATGCCCGTTGTCCCGGATCACATCGAACAGGTCAGCTGCCTGATCAGCCCAGAGCGAGCCAGCTTCGTTCAACACCTGCATAAATCGTTGCCTGCTTATGCGCGGCGGTGACTTGAATGGATGTTCTGGTCCGATCATCACACCTCCACCAGCGTCAGACCAAGTAGAGTGTCCGCGCCAAGCTGAAGCTGATCGGCGGTATTCCGCCAGACCTCATCAATCCCGGTCAGAGACACGGTGTACTCTGTCAGCGTGTCCGGGTAATCGGCATCCCGGAATGTCATCGTCGACGCATCGTCGAAGAGCTGCCAGATCGCCTCGCGCACTTCCTGACCGGTTCGGGCATCGTTCGCGCCGTCCCGGTCGATGCCGTTATCGCGAGCGTGTACCTGAAACTCCCACCGACGCCTGCGTACGCTGCCATCCAGCGATATATACTCAACCCAGATGGCGGCGATAAACGGCGGAAGGCCGCTGTTTGCCGTGGCGGTGATGCTGAGCTGTAGCAGTGTCGATTCGATAGCCAGTGGTTTCGTCACCGTCGAACGTTGATCGGCTACGGTGACCGACCCTAGACTTGACCAGCTGTCGCCACCGTCGGTTGAATACGCAAGCTCAAAATCCCACGAACCGACGGTCTCCCCGTCTGGACGCAACAACTCGAGACCCGCCAGCCGCCAGCGTTTCATCCGCTCAAGCCTGCCAGCGTCCAATACATCAGTGACCACCTGATAGGACGCTGCCAGATCAGCCGGGGTATCCTGACTATCCATCACATAGTAGTGCAGCGTCGAACCGTCGAATGCAGCCAGCAACCCACCGGCTACCGATGCCGGGTAGACGACATCGGTGTCAAGCAGCCACCAGCCATCGCCATCGAAACCCCAGAGTTCTTCGTCTCCACCGCCGTGCGGAGTGACCGTCACCAGCAACCAGCCGTTCGTGATTGCCGCGCCACTCGTCGCTTGGCCAGCTGGACCGGTCGGGAACCAGAGACCAGTGATCGGGTCGTACTGAACGATCCGCCCGCCAACCCAGGTCATCAGCCTGCCCTTGAGCACCTGAATCCACTGGTAGTCGCTGTCCGAATCCAGGCCGTCAGACACGGAACCCCAGCGGCTGATGCCGTAGGAGGAGTATGCGATGCCGGTCAGCGCGTAGATGCCCTGATCGGTGGCAACCAGCAGCTTGTCGCCGTAGGTCGCCATCCGGCGAACGTCGCCATGCAGCGTATGCGTGGATGACGTCGTCAAGGAAGCGTTCCAGACATCGATCTGGTTCCGGCTGGCGTTGTTGCAGGTCACCAGCAGATCGCCGACTGCGCCGAGCCGGTGCGCTTTGTACCCGGCTCCGAGCACACTGTTCGTTGCCGTCGCCGTTCCGTCAACCCAGCGGGAGACGTCGGCATTCCCATCGTAGGCAAAAAAGAGCGCGCTGCCTTTGCGGACCATGTCGACGGCGTTGGCCGGTAAACTCGTCCGGTTCTGAGTCGAACCGCTGCCCGGCCAGCGGTGAAAGCTGGAACCGGCGGCGACATAGAGGTAGCTGGCATCATGCGCCACCAGTTTTGGCGACGCCGATCCAACCGTTCCGCTGGCTGTTTTGCGACGCGGTCCCGGACCGATCATCTGATCTCCGGCAAGCCATGCGCCGGGAACTGACGTCATCGCCAGTCCACCTCGAAAGTCATCGATCAACTGACGGCCCGAAGGCAAGTTGCCCCGGTCCGGAAGCACAGATCGCCGACGGTAGCTTCCAGGCACGATCATGTAGCCAGCGCCATCAATCTCAACATCCCAGCTCGCCACCTGCTACTGCTCCTTCCCGATCTGCTTTGCCCAGCTGTAACCGCCCGAAGACGCCAGACCAAGAACCAGTCCAGCCGTCACAATGCGCGCCACCGGCTCCAGCCAGGTGACGAACACCATCAGTTCGGCAATCGTGGCCAGCGTTGTGGCAGCGACCAGCGCCGCCAGTGGCGCCCAGCGTGACTGAAGACCGGCCTGTTTGGCCGCCTGAACAATGATCGCTGTGAGCGCCGCGACTGGCACACCGGCCAGCAGCATCGCGCTGCCTGGCTTATCCACCGCTAACCCCGCTCACCAGCCGCATCCTGGCTCTCCTTCGCCGTTGTTCCAGCGCATCAAGGTACTCCCGCTGGGCGTGCCGGACAACCAGATCAATCGACACACCGCTTCTTGCGCCGCCACGCTTCGCGTCCTGAACGGCGCGTCGTTGCAGCGATCGCCAGACACCGCCCAGAACCAGCAGCGTCACGTCACC
>CAZNYB010000181.1:0-3125 GCA_964577155.1 uncultured Thermomicrobiales bacterium
CGACATCGAGCCAGTCATCATTGCCGTCAGAGAGCGCTTTAGTCAGGCCATGCCCGGCATGCCCGTGGGTATCGACCAGACCGGGCATGATAATGGTGTGCCTCAGATCAACGGTTTTGGCGTCCTGGTATCGCTCAACGAGTTCCTCAGGCGAACCTATAGCGACGATTCGGTCAGCTTGAATGGCGACCGCCCCTGGATCGAGTAACCTGCGTTCCTGGTCGACCGTAAGCACGGCGCCACCGATCAGGAGCGTTACGTTCGGCTGATTGTCGCTCATGTCTCCTCCAGTTCAGATATTCTGGGACATCACGGTCCCGCCGAATTGATCGTCGAAACGTTGCCAGAAATACGTTGCCTGTTGTTGCGCCGCTGCAATGACATCAGCTGTATCAATAGTCTGGACCTTGCCACTGGCGACGAGCTGCTTGCCGTCGACGAACACCATCTCGACATCGCTGCCCAATCCGCAGTGAATGAAGTTTGCAACTGGATCAAAGACCGGTGTCAGGTGCGGTTGGCGGAAATCGACAACAGTGATATCCGCTTTCTTACCTGTCTCCAGCGATCCTATTTCGTGGTCAAGCCCGACAGCCTTCGCGCCGCCAATTGTGAGCCAGTCAAGGGCATGGTGCGAGTGAGGTGTTGTTCCGCTATGTTCCCGGACCCGGTTCGAGATCATCGCGTGACGGGTGGTGTCGACGATATCGTCGGACATGTTGTCCGATCCCATGCCGATGTTTGCTCCGGCGGCCTCGAGACCAAGAATCGGCGCGTTGCTGCCTCGTTTTCCGATGATCAGGGCGCAGTGCGCCACATTCGTGCCGCTTTTTCCGACCAGCTCTATCTCATGTGGCATTAGATGAACACAGTGCGCCGCGATCGTCCGTGGTCCCAGGAACCCGGTCGTTTCCAGGAATTCCGCGGACCGCATCCCCTCTCGCCGCTCAACCTGGTCGATTTCCTGCTGGGTCTGGGCCAGGTGGATGTGCCGCCCCAGCGATCGTTGATCGGAGATTTCGCGAATTTGTTCGAGCAACTCCCTGCTGCAGGTATCAGGTGCGTGAGCGCTGAGCTGGACGGTAATCCGGCCGTCATCGAAGCCGTGCCAGAGGTCGACGAGATCCAGCGCTCGCTCCAGCTGCTGTTCAGCCTGAGCTTTAGAGAACTCGTATCGACCACGACGGATTTCGACCATCACCGCGTCATTGACGATCTCAGAAACGACACCGCGCATGCCAAGTTTTTCAATGGCTGGCGCAACATCGGTCGCGCCTTCGTAGTTCTCGGTGATACAGGTGGTTCCGAACCTCAAGCCTTCGAGGCATCCCAGCATCCCCATAACATACCGATCTTCTGCAGTCAGCAGGCTTTTCATCGGATACATCTGCCCGTAGAGTGAGTGGCCTCCGAGATCCTCAGCCTGACCGCGAAGGATCGACAACACGGTGTGGGTATGGGTATTAATGAATCCTGGGAATACAACTCGCCCACGCGCGTCGATGATATTCGCTTCCTGATAGGCGGATCGGATCTCATCACTTGGACCGATGGCGACGATCCGTTCTTCGAACGCGATTGCGCCATCGTGAAGAATGCGTCGTTCCGGATCAACCGTCGCAATCGTGCATTGATCGAGAACGTTCACAGGCATCTCCTTCTCACGATAGCGTTTGTTCAACTAGCAACAGCTACAGTGTCGCACAAACAGGCTTCAGCAGGCACCGGGGTTAAATAAAGACCCCCGGGATTGCTCCCGGAGGTCTCTCTGAAGTGCTGTTCGTCAGGTTAGTCCCGCGAACCTCGCTTCGTCAGGTGGTGTTCAGCCGCCACCTTATGTTTCGCTATGACGTGCAACCAGCTGCGATCTCGACTTTGTCATTCTCCTGGCTGTTCGAGAACACCCCAGAGAGAAGAATATCGGCATTGATGTCGAACCCATCACCGAGCATACCAATCTGGTCGATGCCACTGATCGTCCAGAATGTGTTTGCGCCAAATGTGCCGGGGAAGTTCCCCAGCGGGATAACCGCGCCGTTCTCCAGGGTGAGGACAACGTTGTTGAGATCTACTGTTCCATTGAACGGATTAATGTCGCGCTCAGCGACATTGATCTGCAACGTGTCCATATCAGCCAGGGTGCAAACGGTGAGATCTGGCACAATGTCGCCATAGTTGGCTACATTTCCGTTCACATCACCAGAAAGACTTCCAGTGTTGCTCAGTGTCAGACCAACCGGAGTTGACCCTGTCCCCCAGGTGTAATGGATTGCAACTCGATTTCCGGCAACGCCAAGGTCATCAACACCAACGTACAGTTCTTCACCGCCAGTGTTGGCAAACGACCGCCATCGGCCGCCAGCCTGAAGTTCAAGGAAGTTCGCTCCACCTGGCGTGATGGTGATGCAGCTATCGAAGTCGGGATCGAGCGCATGGATGATATCGGCGGTGCCCATACCGTCCATGTCCCAGAGGAACCCGTCCTCGAGGTCTTCGAGGATATCGTAGTCGATCGTCGCCGTCTCGTCCTCATAGCAGACCTTGTAGGCGTTCGACCAGTAGACACCCTGGAAGATCCAGGATGGCGGGCCAAAGTGCACCCAGCCGTCCCCATCGGTCAGCGCTGAGTCGTCCGGATCTGCGCCGAAGATGAACTCGTCGACGTATAGATCAACGATCGCGCCGGGTATCGGCGTATCAGTGTCCTCATTGCGAACGAAGTCGTCTAGTGAACCGATGGCATAGTCCAGGAAGTCGTTGTGAATCTCGACATAGTCATCCGGCCAGACAAAGATCGGCTCGAAGAAGTACTCGGAGTACTCACAGTGGAACGGCATCTCGATCGCTTCGTCCTCTGTGGCCGGGTTGTCGTCCCAGTCACCGTAGACCGTCACTTCCAGACAGATCGTGTAGTGACCAGGCGGTACCTGGGCCTCGAAGTAGAAGGTGTTCTCGTCCGGACTGTTCGGATCCAGATCGTCGAACCCACCGTGAGCGACGACCGCCGGGTCATCCCAGTAGTCACAGTCGTACTCGTCGACGTAGGCGCCAGCACAGAAGAAGACCTGCGACTCGATGCTGGTCACGAGTTCCATGTCCAGTCCATCGAAGTGCATGTACTTGGC
>CAZNYB010000182.1:0-2791 GCA_964577155.1 uncultured Thermomicrobiales bacterium
ACATTGAAGATTTTTTGTCTGGGACTGATTCTGGTAACGTTTGTGGCTGTTTCTTGTGGAGGCAGTGCGGATCCTGATCCTACAGAGACGACGCAAGACACGGTGCAATCTGCGGAACAGACCGCTACAACTGAGCCAGAAACAGAATTGCAAAAGAACGAGCTTCCCGAGGGGGCAGCGACAGTCACACCATTAGAGGAGGTGTCAACAGAAATGCAATGGGAACAGCCGCCAGCAATGCAACTGGAGGATGGAAAGGACTACTGGGCCAGAATTACGACGAACAAAGGGGAGATCGTCATTGATCTCCTGGAAGACGAAGCGCCGGTGACGGTTAACAACTTTGTCTTCCTGTCCCAGCAGGGCTTCTACGACGATGTCGTCTTTCATCGCATCATGAAAGGCTTCATGATTCAATCGGGAGATCCGACCGGCACCGGCGCGGGAGGTCCGGGGTATCGATTCAATGACGAGCCGGTCACTCGCGACTATACCCAGGGGACGCTTGCAATGGCGAACGCGGGACCGAATACGAATGGATCGCAGTTTTTCATCACCCATGTAGACGCTCAATTGCCGCCGAACTACACCATCTTCGGTGTAGTTGGTGACGGTCAGGATACCGTAGACGCAATTGCGAATACTCCGGTTGGACCGAGCGCCCGTGGGGAGATGTCGGCGCCGCTAGAACCGGTTGTTATTGAATCGGTAGATATCTTTGTCAAGTAGCCGGGACAACGTCGCGTTCTCTCAATTCGTGGTTGGGATAGATGTTGTATGAGCCGGAATATCTGGTTTGTCCGGCATGGTGAGACTGACCACAATGTCAATCGGATATTTCAAGGACATCTCGACACCCCGCTCAACCAGCGGGGTGTCGACCAGGCGGCAGCTGTCGGCGAGCGTCTGAAGGAAGTTCGGTTTGATGGCATGTATTCCAGCGATCTTGCCAGAGCCGCGGATACTGCACGGTCAATTGCCGGGCATCAGTCGGTCGAACTGTCACTCGTCCCAGAGTTGCGCGAGATGAACTACGGGGTGTTGCAGGATGTGCCAATCACCGATTTTCAATCGGTGCTCCAGGCGCACGGACAAGGCGAACTCTGGGGAGACGGAGTCTTTGCCGCTGGAGAGCACATCGCGCCGCCTGGCGGAGAAAGTTTGACTGATCTACGAAATCGTCTGATACATTTCGTCGCTATGATTGAGGAACGACACCCACTCGAGGCTGACCACTCAATCCTTATTGTCGCCCACGGCGGAACGCTGAAGACGCTGGTGACGTTATTCCTCGGTCTGCCAGCTACCGCGCGAGACATATTTGGTTTCGACAATTGTTCGGTGACGCGCGTCGACTGCTATGCGGGAGGATCACGTCTCGAACTCTACAACGCTGTCTACTGGTGGCCCCTCATTGAGGTGACAAGTCCCAAATAGCTTTAACCTTGCAATGGCTAACTCTGCGAAATGTCCGTAAGCGCATCGACGAGCACATCGATGTCTTCAGGCGTGTTGTAGTAAGCGCAAGATATTCTGACTGCGGAAGGCACCTCCACCCGACGTTGGACGATATTGTAGTTTTCCCAGAGCAATCGGCTGAGATCTACTCCAGTGAAATGTTCAAGGGTAAACGTCACCAGTCCGGAAGAATCGCTCCATTTCAGCGGTGAAATTAATTCAACGCCCGGGATCGATATCAGTTTCTGTTTTAAATAGTCAGATAAACCGGCCATGTGCCGTTCAATATGTTGCCAGCCAAGTTCCGCCTGGTAATCAATCGCATCCGATAGTGCACCATACAGATGCCACGACCTGGTTCCAAATTCAAACCTCGAGGCTTTGTTTGAGTATTGAAGCTCAACAGTCGTATCAATTTGATAGCGAGTGCGCGACCAGGAGGGATCAAGCGATTCCGATGCAACGTGAGCTGGAGGCACGAGCTCCAATGACGAAGGACGAAACCAGGCAAACCCGGTGCCCTTTGGACCGGCCAGCCACTTGTGTCCGTTGCCAATGACGAAGTCAGCCTGCATAGCCGGGACATTAACCTCAAACTGACCGACTGACTGGGAGGCGTCGATCAAGATTGCACAGTTGTCACCGACAGTATCTCTAATGACTTCAACTGGCAGGCGAGTGCCTGTTTCACAGGAGACCTGGCTGATTGCGATCATTCGAGTATTCGACGTTACTTGATTGGACAGATTGCTGGCGAACAGATCAGGGTCAGGACTGAAATCGACATATTTGAGTGCTGCGTCAGCGCGTTGACAGGCTACCAACCAGGGCACATGCATCGCTGGATGTTCCTCAGTTGACGTAATGACTTCGTCTCCAGCGTTAAGTTGAAAACCTGCAGCAACAAAGTTAATGCCATCGGTTGCGTTGCGGTTAAATACAAGATCTGCAGGATCGCAAGATATTAGATCTGCGAATTTCTGGCGTGCGCACTCGTAGGATTGCTGTGCTCCTGCCTGACCGGTGTGACCACCTTGTTCGTATTGACGGATATACTCTATTTCCGCATCAACCACCGGCTGAGGAGAAATCCCGACCGTGCCGGTATTGAGATATGTCCAGTCATTCAAAATCGGAAGATCAGCGCGAACGCGCTTGATGTCATATTCGGAAGTCACCATCTGCCAGCTCTCGTTTCATGCAAATCATCGCGCTGGCATAATACCGTGAAACGGCAGAATCGTCTTGAGCTAGTTCACCGGTTTCCTCAATCCGGAGTCGGAGACATCAGCTTCCGTATTCGGACTCATATTTTGCAAGTAGTTGCAGCCAG
>CAZNYB010000183.1:0-2665 GCA_964577155.1 uncultured Thermomicrobiales bacterium
GGCGGAGAGCGCACGGTGCGGTACTTCGACAAGAGCCGGATGGAGATCACCCACCCGGACACCGGCGACCCGGAGAGCGACTGGTATGTCACCAACGGGTTGCTGGCTGTCGAATTGATCAGTGGCCAGCGGCAGATTGGCGATGAGGAGTTTGTCCAGTACCTGCCGTCGGATCAGAACGTCGCCGGTGATCAGGGCTTCCCGAACGGTCCCAGCTACGCCACCTTCCTCAACCTGCACGATCCTACCCTTACTGAACAGATCACGCTCCTGCAGCCGGGCGACCACACCGGCGAGATCGTCAACCACCGGCTGGACCGTTCCGGTGAGGTCAGCCGGGATGAGGGGCTGGATGCAGAAGCCATCCACTACGCATTCTACGACGAGGTCACCGATCACAACATCGCCAGTCCGTTCTGGGAGTTCATGAACAGCAGTGGTCCGGTCTGGGAGGACGGCGAAATCGTCGATGCCCAACTCTTCCCCAACCCCTTCTACGCCACTGGTCGACCGGTCAGCGAAGCCTACTGGTCGGATGTCATCGTCGGTGGAGATGAGCGATTGGTGCTGATCCAGTGTTTCGAGCGCCGTTGCCTGACCTACACGCTGAACAATCCTGAAGGCTGGCAGGTCGAGGCCGGCAACATCGGCCAGCACTACCACGCCTGGCGATATCAGGAGCAGCCACCGGTGCCTGATGGTGAACTGCTCGTCGTTGACTCATCCTTCGATCCCGTTCTCGGCGTGATTGACAAACTATCTGTTCTTGATATCGCGAGTGGTGAGGTAAGGGAACTGTCCAGCGAGCTTCAAGGCCGCATCAGCGATCAGAGCTGGTCGCCAGACGGGACCCGGATCGCCTTCTCCTATGTTGCCGCCGAGGGACCTGACAGTTATTGCTATTACTGTGGCGACATCTATGTGATGGATGCTAACGGCTCAAATATTCGACAGATCACCGCCGGTGGTTATGATATTGACCCGGCCTGGTCGCCTGATGGCAGCCAGATCGCCTTTTCGCGAGCCATCACCTTTGACCCACTCAACGGATGGTTAGATGTACTGGAGTCGCAGATCTTCCTGATCAACGCCGACGGTACCAACGAACGCCAGCTGAGCTATGTCGAGCCGCTTGGAGATCCCTGGGACGAACTGGTGCTGACTCACTCGCCAGCCTGGTCGCCCGATGGCTTGCAAATCGCCTTCTTCGCTATCGACTTCAATGATCCTGTCCCGCCACGACAGTACTATCCAGTCATTATCAACAGCGACGGATCCAGTTTGCAGCGTCAGGACTGGTACGGTCACGGTGTTAGCATCGATTGGTCACCCGACGGGGAACAACTCCTGATAGAAGATACGACTGGCGGCGGGCGGGATCTGAGCGGCACAGCATTATGGATCGTTGAGCATGGCGGCGAGGCCAGGCTGCTCATCGGGGATGACGCTACAAACCCGGGCGGAGCATCCTGGTCCCCTGACGGCACACAGATCGTGTTTGGCCGGAATGGCAATAGCATCAACCTGATCCATCCTGACGGATCGGGACTGACAACAATACCAACACTGCCGCCTGGCGGTCTATCCTGGTCGCCGGATGGGCAGTATCTTGCCTACGGAGCGTATTTCAGTCTGCCCTATAGCAGAAGTTACGATTATCTGGTCGTCGTGATGCGCATCGCCGATGGCCAGCAGTGGATCGTTTCCCGGGACGGAGAACGTCCACTCTGGCATCCATAGGCGACGGGGAAAGAATAGGTACAAATGATGACAGTTGACCTCAATGGTGGCAGGGTCGAGGCCGTCAGTAGCAGCCCCAGCCACACGATGACGAAGCCGGTCCAGGGGTCAATCACCCTGATCGCCGGGCTGGGTGTCGAAGGCGACGCACATTCAGGCAAGACAGTCAAGCACCGCTCCCGGGTCAAGCGCGACCCGACTCAGCCGAATCTCCGACAGGTACATCTGATCCACAGCGAGCTGTTCGACGAGCTGGCTGGCAAGGGATTCACGATCACACCTGGCTTGATGGGCGAGAACGTTACTACCAGCGGCATCGATCTGCTCGGCCTGCCGGAGGGCAGCCGGTTGCGGCTGGGGGACGAAGCGGTCATTGAGATCACCGGACTGCGCAACCCCTGCGCCCAGCTTGAAGGCATTCAAACCGGGCTGATGGCCGCCACCCTGGATCGCGACGCCGACGGCAACCTGATCCGCAAAGCCGGTGTCATGAGCATTGTCCTGACCGGCGGCGAGGTCCAGCCCGGCGACACCATCCAGATCGAACTCCCGCCGGAACCGCACCGGCCACTGGAGCCGGTGTAGCCTGAACCGGGCCAAATCAGAAATGTCCTGCTCCAACGTATGATCCGCAACCGGACGCTCCAATGTGATTGCGGTCATGGGGTAGAGACGCCCCGACCGGGGCGTCTGTACGGTCAGCACAACCTGCTAGCCAGCAGCAGGAACTCCTAACGGTTCAGCGGCATCGTCAGCAGTTCCGTAACAGGGCGCAACTGTCTCTTCAACTCCGACACCAATATCAGCCGAGCAGATGCCGGTTTCGGGCAGAACCAGTTCGACCCGGTGGGCAGCCTCCAGATCGCCGGTCAGCCCGGGCGAAGTAGTGCTCGGCGTGACCGCACTCGGAACGGCGGACACAGAC
>CAZNYB010000184.1:0-2646 GCA_964577155.1 uncultured Thermomicrobiales bacterium
GACCGTGGCAGCCATCGCCGATTGATCAGGTCAAATTCTGGAAATTGAACGAGTAACGATCAGTTCGGCAATTTCTCAAGCGCAGACCGTCCGAACAATCACTGGCGGTCTGCGCCAACTTCATCGCAGTCAATGTATCGAGCCGGTTGTGGATTCGATCATAGAAAAGGGGGATTGAAGCAAAGCGCTTATCGAGTTTCGTGCTGTATTCAGTTGAGATATTTGCAGAAATCGTCACGGTTGTTGTTGGCGTTGGGCATGATGAATACGTTTGAAACATCTTCGATTTTAGCGTTGAGCGAGCGAACGTGTTGTTTTTATTTTGTGCGAAGGAGAGATGAATCGTGGCGAATGAATTGACAGGTCTCGAAAAATTACGTGAGGATGTGTTCGCCGGTCGACTGAACCGGCGTGCTGTCCTTAAACGAGGGCTAGCTCTCGGACTTAGCGCTCCGGTTATCGCCGGGCTGCTGGCCGCCTGTGGCGGTGACGACGACGATGACGAAGCTACCGCGACTACAGAAGGTAGCGGGCAAAGCGACGCGACCGAAACCATGGGCGAAGAAGAGCCGACTGAAGAAGACGGCGAAGAGACAGCTACCGAAGCTGGTCCAGGCGCGAACGATGCCGCCACCCAGACCGCGGAAGCTGCTGGCGATGAACCCACTGAAGAGCCGACTGCAACAGCTGAGGCTAGCGCAGAGCGCGGCGGCGGCGGCCGGGTGACACTCCTGTACTGGCAGGCCCCGACCATTCTCAATCCGCACCTTTCACAAGGCACCAAAGACGATCACGCCTCCCAGCCAATTCTCGAGCCACTCTTCTACTTCGATGCCAACACCGAGCCGGTGCTGGTGCTGGCCGCGGAGTGGCCGTCGGTTGAGAATGAGACACTCGATCCGGACGGAAACTGGGTTATCTGGAAACTGCGCGATGACGTTCTCTGGCACGATGGCGAACAGTTTACTGCCGAAGATGTCCAGTTTACTTACCAGTATGCTGCTGACGATGCGACAACAGCTACCACCCAGGGCGTCTACGTTTCGGTGTCCAACGTCGAAATCATCGATGATTACACCGTCCAGGTGAACTTCACAGCGCCAAACCCGGCCTGGTTTGACCCGTTTGGCGGCACGAATGGCGTCATTGTTCCCGAGCATATTCTCAAAGACTGGATTGGTGAGACGGCTCGAGACGCGCCGTTCAACCTTGCTCCAGTCGGAACGGGCGCCTACAAGATCAACGAGTTTAAGCCAGCCGACGTTGTCCTCTATGACATGAACGAAGATTATTATCTTCCTGGAGTGCCATTCTTTGACTCTATTGAGATCAAAGGTGGCGGTGATGCCACCTCAGCTGCCCGGGCGGTGCTGGAGACCGGTGAGGCTGACTGGGCCTGGAATTTGCAGGTCGAGCCAGAAGTCCTCACCGCGATGGAAGCAGCTGGCGCTGGCCAGACCGTTGCCATTCCTGGCACCAGCGCAGAACGCATCTATATCAACTTTGCCAATCCGAACGAAGAAGTTGATGGCGCATTCTCTGAGCCGGTGACCACCCACCCGATCTGGCAGTACAAAGAGGCACGACAGGCTCTGAACCTGGCGATCCAGCGTGATGTCATCGCCACCCAGCTCTACGGGGCTGCCGGTGTTGCGACTGGTGACAACATGAACGTGCCCGCCCGGTTCAAACTGAACTGGCCGTGGGAGTACAACCTGGAAGCCGCTCAGGCGCAGCTGAATGCGATCAACTTCCCTGCTGATTTTGATGATGTAAGCATTCTGTATCAGACCTCGGTGAACTCGGTGCGGCAGAAGAACCAGGAAATCGTCAAAGCCGATATGGAGACGCTGGGCTTCCAGGTCGAACTGAAGAGCATTGACTCCGGTGTCTTCTTCTCTTCGGACGCCGGTAACCCGGATACGCTGGCGCACTTCTACGCCGACATCCAGATGTACACCAATGGTCCAGGCAGTCCGTACCCGATCTCCTGGGCTGAACGGTATCGCTCAGACGACATCGCCCAGAAAGCAAACAACTGGGCCGGGACGAACAGCACCCGCTGGAACAACCCGGAATACGACGCCCTGCACGATCAGGCAAAGACGGCGATCGATGAAGATGAGCAGGACGAAATCTGGACGCAGATGCTCACGATGGTCTACGAGGACGTCGTTGAAGTTCCAATCGTCTGGCGTGGTGGCGCGGCGGCAGTCAATAACCGCATCGCCAACTGGGAAAACGTCGGCCCGTGGCAGCCATCGCCAATTGACCAGATTAAGTTCTGGAAACTGAACGAATAACAACCTGTATTTCAGGTGATCAAGCGCAGACCGTCTGAACAATCGCCGGCGGTCTGCGCGATTCTCGAAGTCGACTAGAGCTGCATCGATTGTAGAAAAGGAGGAAACTCTCAGGGAAACACGTGGCTAGATTCGATGTTTTTAAAAATGAACCCTGCGGGCGTCGCCATGATTGAAGTTGTTGTGGTAACTGCGGTTTTGGGGTTTGGAACATCGGCGTTGGATACGTCGATGATTTGTTGAAAGTGTTCATTTCAAGGAGGAATGTTAGTGGCGATCGAACCGACAGGTCTCGAAAAACTACGTGAAGAAGTATTCGCCGGTCGACTGAACCGGCGTGCAG
>CAZNYB010000185.1:0-2549 GCA_964577155.1 uncultured Thermomicrobiales bacterium
TTCAATTCTCGGTAATTGTTCTGGCGTTTGTGGAGTTTTGATATCTCCTGGAGCAGCTGTCGCCGCAAATCAGCTGGCGCGCGACGATCGTTCCATAGCTCATGATTTCCATTCAGATGGCCACCAATCCCATGCTTTTTCATTCTGTGGAGCTGGAGTGACATTCGATCGGTGGAATCTACAGGCTCCAAAATGTTCGATTCGTAAGCAAGCACCAGAGCGGTAAGTCTGGCAAGGGAAAAAATGTCAACCCGGTTGTGCTCAAGAACTGGAGTGAGTGGTTCCGGTCGTTTTGAACGCAGGTAGTCAAAGTAGATCGAAGGAATCAGCCAACCTGGCGCATCAATCTCTCGTTCTACCCCGAGTATGTTGCGTTCAATATTGGATAGCGCACAGTTTGCCAGGCGATGTTTCCAGATGGCGCGGCATGGAAACAACAGATCGAGATGGTCAAATGCCAGCGGCATTGATCGGTGCATCAGCCGGAAACGGCTTTCAAGCAGCGGCACATCGAAGCTGCGACCGTTGTAGGACACGACTACATCTGTTTGCTGAAACTCGAAGTTGAGCGCTGTCAGCATAGCCCGCTCATCCGCCGGAGATCTCAAGAAATACTGAGTGATGTTGAACTCGTCTCCTACAAAACGACCCAAGCCAACCAGAAACGCAAAAGTGCCGGTGCCGCCAGCTAACCCGGTAGTCTCCGTATCCAGGAAAACAAGGTCGTTGTTCTGAATTTGTGGGATTGTATCCAGCAACAATTGGGATTCTCTAGCCGATGTATCGTTGAATTTCTCAGTAAATGTGATCACCTCACCGGAAGAGGTGTGAGAGATATTTGCCCCAGCAGGAAGGTGAGAGCTGTCCGCAAATTGACGTCGAACAGGCGAGGAATCCGCGTAGTCTGTTAGCCGTCCATATCTCTGGCGAAACTCTCTGGCGCTCAATGCTTGCCTCCGCATTGATTGTACGTACTAACGCTAGAGAAGAAAACAGGCTACCATTGTCCGGAGTTGAGACGACCACAACGTTAATCTCACAACTAGATAGCAAGCACGGAGGAGAACGATGACGTATTCTGTAACGCTCATACCGGGAGATGGAATTGGTCCTGAAGTATCTGAGGCAACACAGCGGGTGCTCGATGCCACCGGTATCGCCTTCGAGTGGGATGTCCAGATCGCGGGCATTAACGCATTGGAAGAGACCGGGGATGTGCTACCAGACTCGGTTCTCGATTCCATCCGGGCCAACGACGTCGCATTGAAAGGACCGCTAACTACACCTCTCGGCACCGGTTTTCGGAGTGTCAACGTCGCTCTTCGCCAGTCGCTTGACCTGTACGCGAACCTCAGACCTGCTCGAACCTACGCTGGCGTTCGATCGGTATTCGACAATATCGATCTCATCGTTGTCCGAGAAAATATGGAGGATCTCTACGCGGGCGTGGAATTCGATTCCGGCACCTCCGAAGCTGCGGAGGTTATTTCAGCCATAAACCGCTACAGCGACCGGCACGTTGCGGCATCAGCAGCGATCTCAATAAAGGCGATCACCCCGGAAAACTCTGAGCGGATTGTGCGATTTGCGTTTGACTACGCTGTGCAAAATGATCGAGAACTCGTGACTGCGGTTCACAAATCAAATATCATGAAATTCAGCGACGGTCTTTTTCTGCAGGTTGCTCAGTCCGTTGCTGAGGACTACCCATCGATCGAATTCAACGATCGTATCGTTGACAATATGTGCATGCAATTAATGCAACGGCCTGAGGATTATGATGTGCTGGTGATGCCAAACCTGTACGGTGATCTGTTGAGCGACCTTACCGCAGGTATGGTCGGTGGACTCGGTGTCGCACCGAGTGCCAACATCGGAGCCAACGCTGCCATTTTCGAGCCAATTCATGGAAGCGCGCCGACACACGCTGGCAAAAATGTAGCCAACCCGGCCGCGATGATTCTGAGTGGGGCAATGATGTTGCGACACCTTGGTGAGCAGGCTGCCGGAAGAGCGGTTGAAGCTGCCGTCGCCGATGTTATCGCCGAGGGCCAACACATTACCTACGACTTACGCCCGGACCGGGATCAAACTAAAGCTTCGAGTACCTCGGAGATGGCGGACGCAATTATTGCCCGTCTGTAACGGGTTCTCAGACGTTCGAAGATTGACAGAAAACTGACTGACTGGATATACTGCCGGTTGGTGCAAGTTCGTGTGCCGACGTAGCTCAATTGGCAGAGCAGCTGTTTTGTAAACAGCAGGTTGCGGGTTCGAGTCCCACCGTCGGCTCAGTACTACACACCCGGGGAGATGCCAGAGTGGACAAATGGACCTGGCTGTAAACCAGGCGCTTATAGCTTCGGCGGTTCGAATCCGTCTCTCCCCACCGGTTCAATCCATTGAGATGGACCATTGAACCAGAACGCTAACGCACAAGAGAACGAACGTATAGAACATCGACTTCCAAACGATGATGAGCAACATGGGAACAGTTCGGTGACCCATGACCGAAAGGCGCGATAAATGGCGAAAGAGAAATTTGTACG
>CAZNYB010000186.1:0-2515 GCA_964577155.1 uncultured Thermomicrobiales bacterium
GATGAAGTCGTTGAGGCACTGGCAAAACAGGTACCGGTCAGCACCACAACATCAACGCTCAATTGACATCCGGCTACCAGACAGTGACTAATCGCCGTCACCTGCTGGAGTCGTTTCGGCGGCGAATCTGCCGAGCCCGAGACGCGCGGCTTCACGATCCATGCCTTTTGGCAACGAGCCGCCGATGCCGTCGACAATTCGGTTCATGTAGGCATACATCGAGATTGTGATGGCCATATCGCCAATGGCCTCGTCACTAAAGCCTGCCTCACGCAACCGATTGACATCGTTCTCGTTCATCTCGCCTGGAGTCAGCGTCAATTTGCCTGCATAGCGCAGCATCTCCCGGTCAGGTTCACCGAGGAGCGCTGTTTCGATCTCGCCTCGGGCGATTGCGTCTGCCAGTTCAGCACTGCCGCCTTCACGAAGGATCCACCTCCGGTGAGCCAGCGTTCAAAAGACACAATCATTCAGCCTGGAGATGTAAGTAGCCATCATCTCCTTCTGAAGCCGGCTGATGGCTGCCTCGCCGAATCTAATTTGCTCGGTGAAATCGAGTAGTTTCTTCAATACCGGTCCATTGATCGTCATGGCTTCAAATGGCGGGGTTATCGGTCCTTCGCTGATCCCCATCTGCTCGTACACCAACAGCAAATCTCCGCTTGCTTCTTCGGCGGGCACTACCTTAATCCATGGCATCGCAACAGCCTCATTTCTCAAGCAACGTTTTCTATTTACCCTCAGGGTGATCGATCCACGGTTAGATGATAAACGAATTCGCTCGAAACCCGGACTCCATGCCTTGTAACGAGTACGTAAGAACTTGCGCGAACAATACAAAGGCAGATCAAGTGGTGTTGCTCGAGCCAGCTGCTGGTGAGAGCACCTGTACATGGAAGGATCCAGATTCATGGAACAACATCCGAACCGGTCAAAACCCCGGCTCTGGCGTGTGTTGCTGGTACTGGCAATGGTCGCGGTCCCGGCCGCACTGATTGGAGCGCCGGGCGTTGGGGCGGCTGATGAGCACCTGGCAACATACCGGGTCACATTGACCAACAATTCGCCGCAGACCTTCTCGCCGCCAGTGTTCGTCGCTCATCCACCTGAAGTCCAGTTATTTCAGGAGGGAAGCGGCGCTTCAGATGCGTTGCGACAACTCGCGGAAAACGGCGACCCTGTTCCGCTAGCCGAACTTGCCCAGAATGCCGGAGCATATGCTGTCGTCACGGCTGAAGGAGGCGTAAACCCGGGCGAATCAGTAACGATGGAGATCACGACTCCGAAGCTGAATTCGCGAATTTCAGTGGCTGCGATGCTGGTACAGACAAACGATGCCTTCACCGGGATCAACAGCACCTGGGTGCCGGGAATTCTGACTGGCTACAGCATGCATCTCTACGCCTATGATGCTGGCACCGAAGTCAACAACGAAATGGCTGACTACGTTCCAGGGCTTGGCGGCACGATGCGTGATCCTGAGAACAATGTTGTGCGACACCACACGGGAATCCAGGGCGTCGGCGACATCAATCCAGACGAACTCGGCTGGACCGGACCGGTTGCGAAACTCTCGATCACCCGAGCTGAGAATGCTGAGAACCCAGGACCGATGCCAGTCACATCGAAGTACCGTGTGACTATCACCAACCTGACCCAGGGGCAGACTTTCTCGCCTCCGCTGATTACCGTCGCCAATCGTCAGATCAGCCTGTTCCAGGAAGGTGAAATGGCATCGCCAGGGCTGGTTGCGCTAGCTGAAAACGGCGACAACTCAGTACTTGGACAGGAGCTTGACACGAGCGGGGCAGTCTGGGTCGAATTACTTGGAGCAGGTGTTAATCCTGGTGAATCAGTCACCGTGGAGTTTGATGCCCACCGGCTCGAAAACCGCATCTCGGTTGCCATGATGCTGGTGTCCACCAACGACGGCTTCTCCGGTGTCAACGGCGCAATGCTGCCTGCGAATCTCGCGACCACCGATGTGTGGTCCTATGTCTATGACGCTGGATCTGAAATGAACAATGAGATGGCCGATTACGTACCCGGGCTCGGCGGCACAATGCGAGATCCTGAGAACGGCGTCGTTTCCCATCACATGGGCATTGCCGGGATCGGCGATCTCGATCCGGCCGTCCAGGGCTGGGATGGACCTGTCGCTCATATTCGAGTTGAGCGGGTAAGCAACTAACCCTTTCTTAATCCGATCCCACCCGGATGAAACCGCGCGTGAGGCCAGAAATGGCTCTCCCGCGCGGTTTTTTGCTTCTCTCCAGGCTGCAACTGGCAAGATCGTCTGTGAAAAGCTGTCTATCAAATAGACTCGCACCTCAATCCAAATCGGTATCATCCAACCATAGATCGAAGCTGTGCCGCTCAGTCTGGCATAACTGCAGCCGAGTGTAGGTGGCAGAAACAAACGAAACGGAACTGGAGTGCCTGACTATGCGCGTTGCTGATTTACGTTTTATGTGGGAATTTTCCTACGACCGCACCTGGAAAATTCTAGATAAGG